>JBEBKH010000111.1:0-6319 GCA_040079575.1 Chakrabartia sp.
GGACATATGGCTACTCCGATGGCTTCTCCAAATACTGCACCAACTAGATCGGTCGCAGGTTTTGCAAACTTTCCAGTTGGCTTGGTGCTCCTTAATATCCTGACTATGCTAGCACTTGTAAAAAAACTCAGCGCTGACACTGTAGCACCTCCGAAGTCACCATCTCCCACACGCATGGAAAAAGAGCCGAAAGAGGCTGTTTTTGCGATTACTTCATTTAAACCGGCTCCGGTAGCAAACGCGCCTCCTCCAACAACGGTAGGAGCGGTTACAATCGCTAGTATACCGGATACGATCGCCGCACCATCTGCCGCAACAGCCACATCGTCGACTCTGTCCGCGAATTTTCCGAGCTTTGATTTTGGCTTGCATGGCTTCTTCTCCCCAGCCCCCGGCCGATAGTTGCTCATAATTACTCCGAAACCCCCTCCACGCAATTGACTGAGAAGGTCCAACATGTTGAACCGCGTGTCGGATATTGGTCGCCCAGTATATCTTGGAGCGCGCGGAGCAGTCACAGTAATTGTGCCGCCGTCATCGGCTGTCGCAGCCATGCTAGGACTGCACACAATGAACGTCCGAACGCAACCATTCTGATCGCGACCAGGGCTTACGGGACTGTCTGGTGTATTTCGGTCTGTTATATCGCTCTCCAACCCAGTCGGGTCCGTCCCATTAACCGGATCGCTCCCCACATAGTTATAGATGTTCATCCCGTCGCCGTATCCGATGGGGTCGGTCTGCATGAACCGCCCGAGCGTGGGGGAATATAGCCGCGCTTTGTAGTAATAGAGGCCGATCTCTGGGAGCCATGTCTGGCCGGTATATTGGAACCGCCCGACGTTGGTCGCAGCCGGGATGCCGTATTCGTCATAGGCGTTGATGTTGGTCACGGTGCCGCTTCCGTTGGAGATTGCGATCACGCTACCACGTTCATCAGCGTGAAGCCAGCGGCGGTCGGTGGTGCCTGATCCTTCATACCATACCAGTGGTTCATCTGTGCCGGGACCGTGGACATAGCGGCGGACAAGCGCGTTTGATCCGTTCATTTCGGTGATGAGGTTCTGCCCGTCATAATCCATTGGTGTCACCGACGCCCCGCCATTTGCATAAACCTGAACCAAGCGCCCGATGGCATCATTGGCAAGGTAAGCCCCCGATCCCGTCGTCGCAAGCCGGTTCTCCGACGTATAGTCATAACTGCTGCTGCCCGAACTGATCAGATTTCCGCGACCGTCCCTTTGACAGGCTCAGGACAGGCATAACCAAGCGCGGTCGCTCCTGCTGCCGTTAGACTGAACCGCGACCGTTCCGCCGTAGTGCCCATAATTTGAGGACACTGCTTCCCACAATACTAGAAAGTACGACGATAGAAGCACCAAAAAATGCTAAAACCAGTAGTTTGTTTGGGTTTATTCTGCCTAGCAGCAGAAATAGACCAAGATGAGCCAAAAAAGCACATCCCATAACAAAACATTGAGTAACTATACTATAGAATCGTTTAAATAAACCGAAATATAATGTTGAAAATATGAATCCAGAGGCGATATAAAATAATGATAAGTAGATCATATTCACATAAAGATCACCGGTATTTCCAGAATATTGATAACTTGCGTTGGTTCCAAATATACGCAGAAGTAGATAGGCACCTAACGCGACCTCAATGACACGCTCCAGAATCCAGATGGCAAAGAGCCTAAGAATCAGCATGTTGGAATCCTGCTGCCGGTATGAGTGCATGCCCCACTACTTCTGAGCTCTTTGATAAGTGCGTTTCCTATCGCTTCTCTATGTGACTGGTTACCAAAATTAATTTTACCGCCCACTTGTTCGCGAACTCCATTGAGTATGTTTTGGTAGCCTCTATCTGATCGATAAAATGATGCCGCAGCAGCAGTAGCACCGCTTGGGTTAAGAAGGCTATTCACTTCTGAAACGATACTGTTCCGCGCGCCTGCACCAAGTGCGTTAAGATGGGCTTGTACCACAGTCTGTTCGGCGTGAACCATTCGCGCGTCAAGCCCCGCACCCCCTAGTCTCCCGCTTTCTATGTTACGTGCCATTCGCATGTTCATCGATTCAAGGTTGCCGCTCAATCCAGTCATGAACCGCCTAGTGTCGCTTGAGACGATCGTATTTAGACCCGGAAACGAGAGATTTGCTAGCATAACGGTTGTCATAGAGGCTGCGGCGAAGAATCTTGTCTGTCCAGAAAATTTTTGATCTAGTCTGCGATAAAGCTCGCCTCGGCGACAGTAGTCGCTTAACCCGTTGGCTGGAACACAGACGGTCCCAGTCGGATCACTCCGATTGACGGGATCGCCATCAACATAATCATACCAGTTGATGCCATCACCGTATCCAATGGGGTCAGTCTGCATGAACCGGCCGAGCGTGGGGGAGTATATCCGCGCTTTGTAGTAATAGAGGCCAACCTCTGGCAGCCATGTCTGGCCAGTGTACTGGAACCGCCCGATGTTGGTGGGGGCCGGGATGCCGTATTCGTCGTATGCGTTGACGGCGATCACGCTGCCAGCGCTGTTCGACACTGCGATCACGCTACCACGTTCATCAGCGTGAAGCCAGCGGCGGTCGGTGGTGCCTGATCCTTCATACCAGACCAAGGGCTCGTCTGTGCCGGGACCGTAAACATAACGGCGCAACACCGCACCGCTGCCGCTCTGGCGTTCTGACAAAAGGGATGTCCCGTCATAATCAAAATAGGTCACCGTCTGTGTTGCGCCCACATAACCCGATGTAAACAGCAAGCGCCCCTGCGCATCATGAAGCAACTGAGCACCATTGGGCCCCGTTGCCATCCTGTTTTCCGAAGTATAACTATAGGTGTTGCTCCCCGAACTGGTCAAGTTGCCGCGACCGTCATAGCCCAACGCCGTTGCGCCTGCCGTCGTCAGCTGGTTGAGGCCGTTGACCGTGTAGTTGCGGTTGACGTTGTAATGTCCACCCCATGCATAGCTATCATTACTGCGGCTATAGGACGCAATTTGGCTTGCGGGATTGCGAGAGAGCGTGACCGCCACATCACTTGTCGACCCAACAAAATCCTGCGCCAACGAAGACAGACGCGATATGCTGTCATAGGCATAGGTCGTGACCGCCCCGTTGCCGCGCGTCAGGCTGATACGACGGCCCAGATTGTCATAGGCATAGGTGGCAAGTACGCCGACGCCGGACACCGCGCCATTCTCACGAATTGCGGTAACATTGCCAACCACATCATAATCATAACTAACAGAAAAACCATCACTATGCGTTATCTTTGTCCGCCGTCCCTCAAGATCATAGTCTGACGTTTTAGCGCCCCATAACGAGGTCTCGCTCACGCGCCGCCCAAGTCCATCATAAGTAAAGCTATTGGCGCTGATCGGATGCGATAATTGGGTGGCGCGACCCAGCAGGTCATAGCTATAACTTATGTCAAATTCGTAAGGCACGGTGTTGGGAACATCCTTGAGGGTCACACGGTTCAGATTGTCATAGGTCGATAGGATCATCTGCCCATCGCGCAGGCGGCGCTGTGTGACGTTGCCGTTCGGATCATAGGTCAGCTGTTCATAGTCGGTGGTTGAACTCAACGCGGCGCCAAAGGTCGGCACGGGAAAGCGCGTCTTTGCCAAGCGGTCATGACCGTCATATTCATAGGTGGTAAGGTTATTTTCTCCGTCCTTGATCGTCGCGAGCTTGCCATTGAGGGTGTAGGTGGAGGTTTCTTCATCCGTCGCCACGGGCGTGCCAACGGCGAGCTGTAATGTGATCCGTTCACCCGCTGCATTATAGACCAGTTTGGTCACACGGTCGGGGCCGTTCGGTCCCGTTGTTTGTGGGGTGCAGGCATCAGTCTGGCTGCCCCACTGCGCCGGGTCCATACGGACTGCGGTGCAGATGAGCTGGTTTGCAGCATCATAAGCGTAATGCTGGACCGCAAATTGTGTGCCGCCGCCGCTTTTGATTTCTTTCACTTTGCGACCAATGCCATCATAAACGGTGCTGGTCGATTCCAAGGGCGTAAAGCCAGCCCACGCCGCATCAGACTGATCAACGACCGTTCCGATTTCAACCAATGTCACTTGGCCATCAAGGTTGTACGTCGTTCGTTGTGCTTTTGGACTGAGCCCGCCCGCGCCGTCGGGATCAGGACTGACGATGCCAACAATCTGCCGCGCAGCGTCATAGCGCGTACGCGCTGTGTCAGCCGTGCCTGCAAGAGGCCCATCCAATGTCGTTCGATTTCCAATGATGTCATAACCATAGGTCATTGTCGCGGAGAGCGCGCCATCGCCGCTTCCCGTCGTTGTTGAAACGGGTAAGAGCGTGTTGCCGACACCTGCGGTCTGTGGACCAAAATTGGTTGTTGTTCGGACTTCATCCGCAGACCCAATGCAACTGGCCGTGTTCTGGCAGACCGAGGTTCCCGTAAGAAGATAATGCGTTTGTCCAGACGCAGCAATCACGCCGGTGCTGCCCTTGTAATAGGCTTGCAGCGCGGAATAAGTATAACGCGTTTGCGGCGCTATTCCTCCCGCAGCCGCTGGCGGCGATGTGACGGAGAGAAGGCCGCCGTGCACCGGATCATATGTATAGGTCGTAACGTTCCCCTTGGCATCGACCGATGAGGTCGGCTTGTTACAGGTGACCACAGAAGTACATGTGCTAGGATAGGTTGCAGTCGAGACAATATCAGCGAGTCCTGACCCTGCTTTGGCAATCACCCGACTTTCGGTCAGATTGCCGCGCGCATCATAGGCTAGGGTCGTAACATTGTCCTCGGGCGAGGTGATGCGGGCCACGCGGCCTAACCCGTCATATTCAAATGCTGATGTTCGGCCCAACCCATCTGTGGAAGAGAGGATCAAACTTTTGGGGTTTTCTGTATAACTTCCTCCTACTATACTGGTTTTTCGTAGTAAGGGATCGGTTCTTGATGATGTGTATTCGTTGCTCACAATATTGGGGATCGCATATTGCCATATTGCTGTCCCATGGGTGACCGATTTGACTAGACCGACTCTCATTAAAGTCTCACCGCTAGAATTGACCAGAGGAATTGGGTTTTTGTAAACAACCTTCGTTGTGTTTGCGGGCCCTGAAGGCCGTTGAATATCCGTCGCAATCTCGACACCATACCAGTCATCATATGTATGGGTAAACTTTGTAATGCGGCCAAGGGGGTCCGTTTTTTCTTCAATTTGTGTCAATGATGAAACTGTCGTATAGGTATAGCTGACCTTTGGCCATGATTGCGTCAATGATATGCAACTGTCCGCTGACGGTGAGCAATAATCAACTGCACTATTGATCGCGGTTACAGATTTTAGTTTTTCAGATGTAGCCGTATCATATTCAAACTTTAATTGATAACCAAAGCTACTATTTACAGATTGTAGCCTTACAACCGTACTTGATGCATTTTTATAGGTAAATATTAATTTTTCGCCGCTCGGTTTTGTCCAACTCAGCGCAAGCGATACACTGCCAAGGTATCCTCTGCCACCAAAATATCCAAATTGGATAATGGCCCCATTGCGATCTGTATTAGGTGTAGTTTGTATTGATAGCTCCTGTCCTCACAAGCGTCGACCCATCACCCGCAGCAGCCGTATAAACACCCCCGGGTTTTCTAAATTTTACGCTTTGATTCCCAATACTAACGGTTGCATTAGAACTACTTTCAAACACAGCGATTAGCATATTATGCCGCCAAACATCTGAAACCCAGTATCGTTCGAAACTCAAACCACCCTCTGCGCCGCCGATCGATACGCCCGGATCGACCAGCCGGTAATTTGCGTTGAGAATATTGACTTGGTGCTCGTCAAGGGCTTGGCGTGTTTCGGGAATGGTAATCGGCTGTAAGGGTGTTTGAGCGACTG
This sequence comes from Chakrabartia sp., assembly GCA_040079575.1. Taxonomy (GTDB): domain Bacteria; phylum Pseudomonadota; class Alphaproteobacteria; order Sphingomonadales; family Sphingomonadaceae; genus Aquisediminimonas. The sequence continues at coordinate 5,895 of JBEBKH010000111.1, forward strand.
CCGATGCGGGCAGGGTGCTGAACACAATTATCGAAAAAATCAGGCAAAGATAACGCTCAACATAGCGACAATTTTTGCCTAAAAACATATTCAGTCCTTCCAATTCAATCACGCAAGTTATCATACCGTTTGGAATGGGCCGTCCTATGGCGGAGACGCATTCCCCGAACCCGTCACAACAACATTCTTCCGATTGTTCGCCTTGTCATGCGTATATTGCACTTGGACATTGTTATTGACCGTGCCGGTGCGGACAACCTTCACCAAGCGCCCTTTGGCGTCATAAGTGTAGGTGATGGTCTCTGCTGCATACGCCAAAGACGGGATCATTACTGTTGCTAACAACCCAATTGCGATCAATTTGCGCATTTCATGCCTCCCGACTCGGAATATTTTGTATTATTTTCTGGAGATGATCATCAAAA
>JBEBKH010000112.1:0-6142 GCA_040079575.1 Chakrabartia sp.
ATTGCACGGTCCCAGAATATGTTGGTTGAAAATGCTCCCATCGGGGCATCAACCAAAAGGCGTTTGGAAATGATCTGAATGCCTGTGTAGACAAAAGGGGCAACCCGACCAGGTTTGCGCCGTGTCAAATGCCCTAACGCATCCATGTGGAAATCACCTTTGCTGTGATGATTATTTGCGCGCGCCAACGGCACCAGCAAAAGCAACACATCCATCTTTGCGTCATCCCAATCCGCTGACAGCAGACGCAACGTATCTGTCGGCCCATCGACCCAAACATTGTCGCTGTTGACGACTAGAAAAGGGTCACAGTCGATCAAGTCTTTGGCTTGCATCAATCCGCCCCCGGTTTCGAGAAGATGCGCGCGTTCATCAGAAATGCTGATCTCGATCCCTTTTACCCTGCTGGCAAGATGGGCTTCCAACGCATCAGCAAGATAATGGACATTCACCACGGCATGCTTCACGCCAGCTGCTTTGAGCCGGTCAATGCTGTGGTCAATGAGGGCCTTTCCCGCCACTGAGATCAAAGATTTTGGTCGTGTGGCTGTCAGCGGGCGCATCCGTTTACCAAGGCCAGCCGCCATAACCATCGCCGTCATTGGTGGATCAGTCACCACATGCGGGCGTACCGTAGTGGGTTTGCGACCTTTGGTCATAGAGTGAGCGATTGCCAAAATGTGGCGCGCTTTTCAATCGGGACATTGGCATCAAACCAAGAACGCACTGGGGCCAGTGCAGAGTGTTGAAGATTACGTTCAAGCAAGCCCCACATCCGTGGTTGAAACGCCGTATAATGCGGCTTGTTGTCTCGTTTCCATAACCGAGGAAACAGCCCCAATATGCGCGTGTTGCGCTGCGCGCCCAGCACCCAATATGCCGCTTCAAATCGTTCATCGCGCCCAGTTTTCTCAATATAGTAGGACAGCATTTCCCGCTCCACACGCGGCGTTACGTCGCGACGTGCATCCTCCAACATGGACACCAGATCATAGGCCGGATGCCCCGCCAACGCATCCTGAAAATCAAGCAGTCCATAACGGCCAAGGCCGTTTTCCCCCTCAATCAACATGATATTTTCGGCATGATAATCGCGCAACACTGTTACAGGTGCGCCCATATCCGCCATGATCGGCGACAGGACTTTGTGCCACGCATCCTGAAATCCAGCGATATCGACATCGATACCAACTGTGGGGCAATACCATTCCGGAAAAAGCCCAACTTCATCCAAAAATGCGTCGACACTCTGTTGCCTTAAGGGAGGTGGGGCATGTTTGTGGAGATCAATTAACACATCGACCACACCAGTATAAATATCCGTTTCTGATGCAATATTCCCGTCAACCGCTTCCCGCATACGGTCGGACCCGAAATCTTCAATCAGCAGCAAGCCTTGTTCAAGATCGCGCGCGAGAATCTTGGGGGCTGAAAGGCCAATCCCAGTTAGATATTCGGCAACGGTAATAAAGGGGCGCGGGTCTTCGTGAGGCGGCGGCGCATCCATGAGGACAGCGTGTCTTTTGCCATCAACGACGCGAAAATAACGCCGAAAGGATGCGTCCCCTGCCAACGGCACAATATGCGCGTCACCCCAACCAGAGCGCGTAAGAAAGGCGGAAGCCCCTTCAGGGGGAATCATGGAAATGGCCATCTGTTTGTCCAAGACGGCGGGACCGTCGCTGTCAAGGTGCGCACGCCATCGGTTTCAACAACCAAATCGATTTCGAGCATATTTGTCCACTGTATCGCGCCGAGCCGGTCAGGCCATTCAATAATTAACGCGCCATCAGTTAAAACGTCATCAAGCCCCAATTCTTCAATCTGATCGGGGTCGTCCAAACGGTAGAGATCAACATGAATGACCGGAAAACAAACCAATGGCGGGACATAAGGAATTGCGAGCGCATAACTTGGGCTTGGCGCTTCTTCTTTTAGGCCAAGCGCGCGCAATATCCCACGCGCAAGGCTCGTTTTTCCAGCGCCCAAATCCCCAGATAAAGTAATAACATCGCCAATCTGGAGGGCTTTCCCTAAGGAAAATCCAGCGGCCTCGGTCGCGTTTGCGTCATGCAAGCGCATCACCGCGGCAATTCAATTCTAACGACGGTCCCCTCGCCAAGTTCAGAAATCAAAGTGAATGTGCCGCCGTGCGCTTCAACAAATTGGCGTGCGAGGGGAAGACCCAAGCCAAGCGATGCTTCATCATTTTGGCTTCCGGTTTCGGCAATCCTGCTAAACCGGTCAAGCGCGCGCGCTTGCCCAGCAGCATCCATGCCCGGCCCATTGTCAGACACGACCAGCACTGCCGTTTTATCATCACCGCTCGCATGAAGGAAAACGCGGCCCTTGTCGGGCGTATACCGCACTGCGTTCTGCAAGAGATGGTCTAATGCCTGCCGTAACCGTTTGCCGTCGCCCTGAACCGTTCCGGCTGACGCATCGATGTCTGTGGCAAAATCAATCTGTTTGGCGTGCACCGTGCCGGCACATGCCCCCCCTGCTCGCTTGGCGAGTTCAGCAATATCAACCTTTTTGCGTTCCAATGGCAGCGCACCCGTATCGCCCTGTGTCAGATCAAGGACATTATCAACCAACAGGCTGAGGCGTTCGGTCGATTGCAAAATCGCTGCTACATAGTCTTTCGCCTGTGTTTCAAGGTCACCTGCAAAGCCGCTGTTCAACATTTCGGCAAAACCCTGAATTGAGGTCAAAGGTGTCCGCAACTCATAACTCATATTGGCGACAAAGGCGGTCTTGATCCGGTCTGCTTCTTCCAATGCCGACGTCCGATCACGAAGCACGCGTTCAACTGTGCGGCTGTCCGTAATATCAAGCATGATCAGCAGCGCGTTGCCGTCTGGCAGCGGCACAGCGGCAAATTCAAAATGACGACCGTCACGAAAGGCCACACGGCCACTGCGCTGCTTGCGATCAACAGTCGCCGAACGCACAAGTTCCCGGATCAGCGAAGACCGCGCAGGATTGGTCAACATCGGGGCTGCGGCATCGGCAAGCGCATCAACACGGGGGTGGGTGGCGAGATATTCCTCTTCGAAACCCCAAACCGCGCGGAATTTATTATTCCACAGATGGAGCCGCCCATCAGATTCAAACACTCCGACAGCTTCAAACAAATTATCAAATGTCGCCGCACGCACGCGTAACAATGTGTCTCGTGCGCTTGAAAGCTGGGCCTGTTCAGTGCGATCTTCAAAGATCAATAGCAAGCCGCCGTCGGGCAACGGCTGTGCCAGCACGCGCAGGTGGACACTGCCCGGGATCAGCCAGTTTTCTTCAATCGCTTCCCCCGTTCCTGTAAACCATTCACGACGTTCGGCCTTCCAAGCTGGGAAATCTCTCGTCTCCGGGATTTTTCCGGCTTCACGCAACCGGTCCAGTAGCCGGTCGAAATTGGGATGTTCGGCCACCCATTCTGGTTTGAATGCAAATTGTTGTTGGAAAGGTCGGTTGCAAAACAAAAGGCTACGGTCTGCCGAAAATTGCGCAACGCCTGCAGACAAGCGATCCAGCATATCACGCTGGGTTTCGGCGAAACGGCGAAAGGCCGAACGACCGCGCTCTACCTCTTCAACATCCAGTGCATATCCGGCAATACCAGCGTCACCCAGCGGCACATCAACGATCCGCATCGCGCGACGTTCACCGTTTATCGTTGCAGGAACAATCCGCGATGCAATTTCATTCTTTTGACGCGCGGCTGCTGCGGCAGCAACGGGCGTCACGCCGCCACCTGCATCGACCAATTCAATACCTTTGGCAATGACATCTTCTGCCGATGTTGCCTCAACCGCCTGAACATAGGCGCGATTGACCAAAGCTATCCGTAAGTCCGGGCCGCGATGCCACATCGGCACAGGAGAGGCTTCGATCAATCCAGACAGCGTCGAAAATGCTTTTTTGAGCTGTTCCGTTTCAAGCGAAAGGCGTCCGATTTCGGCTTGGCTTTCGGTCGCGTCGAATATCCACAAGATCACCGCACCCTGTGTTGCGAGGCCGGATGCGGCGGGAGCGCCCCGAATGAGCAGCGTTCTTGACGACCCAATTGCGCGCACCGAGCGGCTGAACGAGCGCCCTGTTTTCTGGGCCGCAGAAACATCCCTGACAAGAGCTGCTGCATCATCGGCAGAAAGGCCTGTATCTGGCTGTGCAAGATCAGACAAAAAATTCGGAAGGCGCGTCAAACCCAGCCAACTGGCGATACGGTCCTGCGCTTCAATCCGACCGTCATTGCGCACCACCAATGGCAAGGCCGGTGCGGATTCTAGAAGCAGGGCCAGCCGGTCTGCCTGACTGGTGGAAAATTGTGCACGTTTACGCAAACGCAGGCCCGTGACCACGGCCCAAATCCCAGCACACAACCACAACGCCATGATCATACCGATCATCACGGCAGTGCTCAAAGAGAGTGTCATCATGAAAAGAGGCCCGACATCATGCCGAGCCTCTTAAAGATGAAGTGTACGGATGGGAACAGCCTGTTATCGCTGTTTTACCAATCAATAGCGGTAATGATCCGGCTTGAAGGGCCCCTCGGTCGACACACCAATGTAACCCGCTTGTTTTGGCGTCAATTTTGACAATTTCACGCCGAGCTTTTCAAGGTGAAGCATTGCGACTTTTTCGTCGAGATGTTTTGGCAGGACAAACACTTCGTTCGCATAATGCCCGGGCTTGGTCCAAAGTTCGATCTGCGCGAGCACCTGATTGGTAAAGCTGGATGACATCACGAATGATGGATGTCCAGTTGCGCAACCAAGGTTGACCAAACGGCCTTTGGCAAGAATGATGATCTGCTTACCGTCGGGAAATTCAACCAAGTCGGTGCCGGGCTTTACTTCGGTCCATTTGTAGTTGGAAAGTGCTGCAATCTGGATTTCACTGTCAAAGTGACCGATGTTACAGACGATGCTCATCGGCTTCATCGCAGCCATATGTTCAGCGGTGATTACGTCCGCATTGCCAGTCGCCGTGCAGAAGATATCAGCGCGTGTGACAGCTTCTTCCATCGTAACGACTTCAAAGCCTTCCATTGCGGCCTGAAGCGCGCAGATAGGATCAACTTCTGTTACCATAACGCGGGCGCCGCCGTTACGGAGCGACTGCGCACTGCCCTTACCAACGTCACCAAAACCAGCGACGCAGGCAACTTTACCGGCGAGCATGACATCCGTTGCGCGACGGATAGCATCTACCAATGACTCTTTGCAGCCATAAAGGTTGTCGAATTTTGATTTTGTGACAGAATCGTTCACGTTGATCGCAGGGAACGGCAATTCACCCTTTTTCGCGATTTCATAAAGGCGGTGGACGCCTGTTGTGGTCTCTTCTGAAACGCCCTTGATCGCACGCACAGTTTGCGTGAGATATCCGGGCTTAGCTGCAATGAACGCCTTCAATGCGCGCTGAAATTCAACTTCTTCTTCATTTTCAGGCTCAGCGAAGGTTTCACCCGCTTCAAGTTTTGCACCCCAAAGCGCAAACATTGTCGCATCGCCGCCATCATCTAGGATCAGGTTGCAGGTCTGATCATCACCCCAATCAAAGATACGACCAACATAATCCCAATAATCGGCAAGGCTTTCACCCTTAATTGCGAACACTGGAATGTCGCTGGCGGCAATTGCGGCGGCAGCATGATCCTGAGTCGAGAAAATATTGCACGTCGCCCAACGCAAATCCGCGCCGAGATCAGCCAGCGTTTCAATTAGAACTGCGGTTTGGATGGTCATGTGCAATGACCCAACGATGCGCGCGCCCTTCAGCGGCTTTGACGTTCCAAATTCACTCCGCAAAGCCATCAGGCCGGGCATTTCGGTTTCAGCAATATTAATTTCTTTACGACCAAAATCAGCCAATCCAATATCGGCAATCACATAATCAGCAGCCACAAAATATCTCCGAATAAAACGAAAATGGCCGCTCAAAAAATATGAAGGCGGCCAGTACTAAGGGAGTTTTAGCGCCAGCCGCCTTCAAAGGCAAATAGAATATAAAGAAATCTTTATATGATGAAGTTTATCTCTTCGCCGCGATCGTAACCGCACAGCGTCGCCCGTGGATGATGGGCTGAACATCGGCGCGCTCTGCTAGTTTCTCAAGGGCGGCAAAACTGCTTCCT
>JBEBKH010000113.1:0-6129 GCA_040079575.1 Chakrabartia sp.
GTTGATGTTTGTCGGATTACTCCCAATAGCCCCCTCTCCCTTGGGGGAGAGGGTTGGGGTGAGGGGGTTACTGTGGTTTGGCATTATGCTCGGATGCTTTGGTTCACCCTCATCCAACTTCGACTAGGCAATATGTTGCCAAGTCTTCATATCCTTCGCCCTGTAGGGAGAAGGGGGTTGGTGGGTCACTCGGGCCTATTCCTAGCGATCAATAATTCGTGTCGGATCGCCTCAAGCACACCATGTAGATTGTCATTCACCTCGCTGTTCCAAAATCGGATCACGCGAAATCCAAACGCTTCAAGCACCGCTGTGCGCGCAGCATCTTCTTCGGTCATTTCAGCATGTTGACTGCCATCAAGTTCAATCGCCAGCTTTGCCGTGCGGCAGGCGAAGTCAGCAATGTGCGGGCCAATTGGGAATTGGAAAACGAATTTCTCGCCCTCGATCTGCCTGTTGCGTATCCGCTGCCAGAGCTTGTCTTCAACGTCCGTCCGATTGCGGCGAAGTATCCGCGCGACGGGGGTAAGGCGATTTGTGGTCATAAGGTTAGGGGCGTCACCCCACCCAAGGGTTCACAAGCTTCACTCCCGTCCAAGCAAAATCTCGCACGTTCCGCGTCGCCAATTGGCAATCTAGCGCCAGAGCCATCGCGGCAATGTAACTATCAGAGGGCGAGCACGGTTTGCCAATTGAATGCAAAAGCGCCCTCAACTTGCCATGCGCCTCTGCTGCGGCTTGGTCGAAGGGGAGAATTCGGTCTTCCATATGAATCATTAAATCGGCCAGCCAGTTTTCAAGCTCTCGCCGTTTCGCCGACTTCGGTAGCTTGGCACAGCCGTATCGCAGTTCTGCCAAGACTGGCGTTGGCAAGTAAAGCCGATGAAAATTGGTCTCGATCCACTCAATCACAGATGGGTCGCGCTGGGTTTTGCTCGCTTCACTCAGGAGGTTGGCGTCGGCCAATATCAAAGGTCGAACTCTCTAAATTCGCCTTTGTCGTCATAAAAAACACCTTCACCTGCACCGTTTGCAACTTTAATCAGATGTTGAATGGCCTCCTTCCCGGACATGGCTCGCAATCTTGCCACGCGATCGTCTCTTGCCGGGGCATAAGTGCGTTCCAGCAACGCCCTGATTTCAGCTTCCATCGACCGGCCGTTTTTGGCCGCAGCAAGCCGAGCGTTGGATTTGATGGCGTCGTCCACGTTGCGAATAGTAACGCTACCCATACCAAATCTCCTGTGATTGCAATGCAATCAATGTATGCAATGAAAGCACTTTAGTCAAATGCCCAAACGCACAGATATCCACTCCATCCTCGTCATTGGCGCTGGTCCGATCATCATTGGGCAGGCGTGTGAGTTCGATTATTCGGGCACGCAGGCAATTAAAGCGCTGAAAGAGGAGGGGTACCGCATCATCCTCGTCAATTCGAACCCGGCGACGATCATGACAGATCCCGAACTGGCTGATGCCACCTATATTGAGCCAATCACGCCGGAGATTGTCGCCAAGATTATCGCCGCTGAACGCGCGAAATTTCCTGATGAGAAAATGGCTTTGCTGCCGACGATGGGCGGGCAGACCGCGCTGAACACCGCGCTGGCTTTGTTCAATGATGGCACGCTGGCGCAATACGATGTTGAAATGATCGGTGCGGATGCCGAGGCGATTGATAAGGCCGAAGACCGGATCAAATTCCGCGATGCCATGACCAAGATTGGGCTTGAATCCGCGCGGTCCGGCATTGCGCATTCGGTTGAAGACGCGCTGACCGTGCTTGAACGCACCGGATTACCCTCCATCATCCGGCCCAGCTTCACGATGGGCGGCACGGGCGGCGGGGTGGCGTATAACCGCGCAGAATTTATCGACATCGTCACCGGCGGGCTGGATGCATCGCCCACGACAGAGGTTCTGATCGAAGAATCGCTGATCGGCTGGAAAGAATATGAGATGGAGGTCGTGCGCGACCGCAACGACAATTGCATCATCATCTGTTCGATTGAAAATATTGATCCCATGGGCGTGCACACCGGCGACAGCATCACCGTTGCCCCTGCGCTGACCCTGACCGACAAAGAATATCAGATCATGCGCAACGCCAGCATCGCGTGCTTGCGTGAAATTGGTGTGGAGACGGGCGGATCAAATGTCCAATTTGCGGTGAACCCCGCCGACGGCCGCCTGATCGTGATTGAAATGAACCCGCGCGTATCGCGTTCCTCCGCGCTGGCATCAAAGGCGACGGGGTTTCCGATTGCCAAGGTCGCAGCGAAGCTGGCGGTGGGCTATACGCTCGACGAGATTACCAACGACATTACCGGCGCGACGCCCGCTTCGTTTGAACCAACGATTGATTATGTCGTCACCAAAATCCCGCGCTTTGCCTTTGAAAAATTCAAGGGCGCGGAACCTTTGCTGTCCACCGCGATGAAATCAGTCGGCGAAGTGATGGCGATTGGCCGCAACATCCACGAATCCATGCAAAAGGCCCTGCGCGGTCTGGAAACGGGGCTGGTCGGTTTCAACTATGTCGATCATCTCAAAGGCGCATCGCGTGATGATTTGATTGCTGAGCTTTCCCGCGCGACACCCGACCGGCTGCTCGTCGCGGCCCAGTGTTTGCGCGAAGGGATGAGCGTTGCTGAAGTGCATGCCATTGCCAAATTTGACCCGTGGTTCCTTGATCGGATTGTCGAAATTATCGCCGCCGAACGCGAAGTGGCGACCGGCGGATTGCCGCAGGATGCCGTCAATCTTCGGCGGCTTAAAGCGATGGGATTTAGCGACAAACGCTTGGCCTATCTGGCGCTCGAATCAATCCATGTCCGCCCTGGTATGGAATCAGCCGTGCGTTTTGGGTCTGGCATTGCGATGGAGGCCCAGCGGGCAATGGCGGGCGGTGTGACCGAAGCCGAGGTGCGCGCGCTGCGTCACAAATTGGGCGTCCGCCCTGTGTTCAAACGCATTGATACCTGTGCGGCCGAATTTGAAGCCAAGACGCCCTATATGTATTCGACCTATGAAGCGCCGTCATTTGGCATCCCTGAATGCGAAAGCGCACCGACCAACCGCGAAAAAATCGTCATCCTTGGTGGCGGTCCGAACCGGATTGGGCAGGGGATTGAATTTGATTATTGCTGTTGCCACGCCTGTTTTGCGCTGTCCGACGCGGGTTATGAAACCATCATGGTCAACTGCAACCCTGAAACGGTGTCGACCGATTATGACACCAGTGACCGGCTGTATTTTGAACCGCTGACCGCAGAAGACGTGTTGGAAATCCTCCATGTTGAACAGCAAAACGGGACGCTCAAAGGCGTGATCGTTCAGTTCGGTGGGCAAACCCCGCTTAACCTTGCCAAGGCATTGGAAGAAGCGGGGATTCCGATCCTTGGCACATCGCCCGACGCGATTGATTTGGCCGAGGACCGCGAACGTTTTTCCGCCCTCATCAACAAACTCGGCCTGAAACAACCCGAAAACGGAATTGCGCGCAGCCGGGAAGAGGCGATCGCGGTGGCGGATAAAATTGGGTATCCCGTGCTGATGCGCCCCTCCTATGTGCTGGGTGGCCGCGCAATGGAAATTGTCGACACGCAGGCGCAGTTGGAAAATTATATCCAGACGGCTGTTTTGGTATCGGGGGATTCACCTGTCCTCATCGACCGTTATTTGCGGGATGCGATTGAGGTGGATGTGGATGCGATTGCCGACGGCGATGATGTGGTTGTCGCAGGCATCCTTCAGCATATTGAGGAGGCCGGTGTTCATTCCGGCGACAGTGCATGCACATTGCCACCCTATAACCTGCCCGCCGATATTGTCGCGGAAATCGCGCGGCAAACCGATGTGTTGGCGCGCGCACTGTCTGTTGTTGGCCTGATGAACATTCAGTTCGCGGTGAAGGACGGCGCGGTTTACCTGATCGAAGTCAATCCGCGTGCATCGCGGACGGTGCCGTTCGTGGCAAAGGCCATCGGCGCGCCAATCGCCAAAATTGCATCGCGGGTGATGGCGGGGGAGAAATTGAAGTCTCTTCCCAAAATCAACCTTGATGTGAAACATATTGCCGTCAAGGAAGCGGTGTTTCCCTTTGCGCGCTTCCCCGGTGTTGATCCGGTGCTGTCGCCCGAAATGAAATCCACCGGCGAAGTGATGGGGATCGACAGTGATTTTGCCACCGCTTTTGCTAAGGCGCAATTGGGGGCGGGAACGATCTTGCCGCGCGCTGGCAAGCTGTTTGTTTCAGTCAAGGATACCGACAAACCGGTCATTCTACCTGCTGTGCGGCAGTTGATCGACATGGGATTTTCGGTGTGCGCAACGGGTGGTACTGCGGATTACCTTGCTGAAAGTGGCATCGTCGTGGAACGGGTCAATAAAGTTGCGCAGGGGCGGCCGCACATCGTTGATAAGGTCAAAGACGGAGAAATTGACCTGATTTTCAATACGACCGAGGGCTGGCAGTCGTTGAAGGATTCCGAAGAAATTCGCAGATCTGCGTTGATGAACAAGGTGCCTCAATTCACCACAGCCTCTGCGTCAGTGGCCTCAGCTTTGGCGATTGCGGCGCTGCGGACAAGAAACCTTGAAGTTCGCACACTTCAGTCTTATCATTTAGACAGCACACACTGACCCCCACAGCAATGTGACAGTGCGGGCAGCCTCTTTACCGAGGTTGCTTGGGTCAGAAGTTTTGACAAAGGAATATACCGTGGCTTCAGTCGAAAAAATGCCAATGCTGATCGAAGGTCAGAAAATGTTGCAGGAAGATTTGTCGCGTCTGCGCGCCGAACGCCCGCACATTATCGATGCGATCGAAGAAGCGCGGGCGCACGGCGACCTTTCTGAAAATGCCGAATATCACGCGGCAAAGGAACGTCAGGGCCAGGTTGAAGCGATGATCAACGACATCGAAGACCGGCTGAGCCGCGCGATGGTGATTGATCCAACAACCTTGTCAGGCGACAAAGTTGTGTTCGGTGCGACCGTCACATTGCTTGATGAACAGGATAAGCCTGTCAAATATCAACTGGTTGGCCAGACAGAGGCCGATGCGAAGGTCGGGCGGATTTCTTATAACTCACCGCTTGGTCGCGCGCTGATCGGGCGCATTGTTGATGAAGAGGTTGAAGTGACTGTGCCTTCAGGCGACAAATTTTATCTGGTGTCCAAAATCGAGTTCATCTGACTGTGCAAACGGCTGCTTCTGACCGCCTGACCCGCATCATCGTTGCGGTTACTGCGGTGTGTTGGTTGTTCACAGCTTTTGCAGCGGATACCAACGCCTTCATCCTGGGCGGCGGGTTTATCCCTGCGCGCTTTGGTGCTGACATTTCTTTGCCGTGGATGGTGCCTGCTTTTTTGACGCCGCTGTCCTCCTCCTTGTTGCACGCAGGCGCGATGCATTTGGGCTTTAATATGCTCACGCTTTATTATTGCGGGCGTCAGGTGGAGATGACTTTGGGGGCAAAGCCGTTGGCCGCGCTTTACGTGATTGGTGCCTATGGCGCGGCTCTGGCCCATTATATCACCGACCCTGCTGGCGTTGTCCCGATGGTGGGTGCGAGCGGCGCTATTTCAGCCGTTATTGGCACTTATGCCATGTTGTTTAGCCAAAGCGAAACGAAGGCCATTGGCCCTATTCCCGCCTATTGGGTGCGCGCGCTGTGGCTCGCGGCGGGATGGATTGGTGTTCAGTGGTTGATTGGTATTGCTGGCATAGGTTCGGGCTTGGCCATCGCCACCGACGCCCATATTGGCGGTTTTCTGGTCGGCGTATTGATGGCGCGGCCGCTTCTCAAATGGCGGTTTCGTTAATCTTTCTTCGCCGGCGCAACCATATCGGGTTGCAGTAAGCGGTGCATGTGCACCACAACATATTTCATTTCAGCATCATCAACCGTCCGCTGCGCCGCCGTGCGCCAAGCTTTTTCGGCTGATTTATAATCAGCAAAAAAACCCACGACGTCCATCGACTTAAGGTCGGCGAAATCGAGGGTACGGGGGTCTTTAACGCGTCCGCCAAAGACCAGATGCAATTTGCTTTCCGCCATTGGATCAGCGCTTCCGCACGGCATCAGCCGCTGCGCTGGTTGCTGAACTGGCCGCAGTGCCTAT
>JBEBKH010000114.1:0-6040 GCA_040079575.1 Chakrabartia sp.
ATCATCAGGTTAAGAATTTGACGGACCTACCTTCGGCAACCCACACCAAAATAAATATTTTCTCTAGCAATTCCAGTAACTTATGATGAACCTGAACAATCGAGTGGGAATGATTGACTGATCGATATTTTGTTCTTAATATGTTCCAAACTATTTGAGAAAGGATCGGAAATATGTCCATTGATTATCTCATGATTGGCAGCAACGACCTAACGCGGTCGCGTGTTTTTTACGATGCATTCATGCCACATTTGGGTGCCGTCATTGCTGATGAATATGAAGGGATTACCTTTTGCTACAAAATGCGTGACGGTCTCCGCCTATGGGTGGCGAAACCGCACAATGGTGAGGCGGCGACTCCCAGCAACGGCTCCATGCCCGGCTATATTTGTGAAAGCGAAGCGGTTGTGGCAGCTGCGCATGCGGCGGCGCTGGCGCACGGTGGCAGCGATGAAGGTGCACCCGGACCACGCCCTCTGTACGGTCCTGATTTTTACGGTGCCTATGTTCGCGACCCTGATGGCAACAAAATGAGCTTTGTTTTCACGAGGGCGTCTGAGGTGTGACCGTGATCATATGAGTGCGATGCTGGCAACGATTGCATTGGAGCAGAAAGGCGTGGCTTTTGATTGGCAACTCACCAAACTCCTCAAAGCGGATAGGCTCCGTTGGGAACTGCTTCGTTATGTAGGTTCCTTGTTGTTACCAGATTGCTGGATTGGCGCAGGTTTCGTTCGAAATGCGATATTGGCCAGAGACTGCGACAGCTGTGGCGGTGCGGTTGAGTGACGAAGGCATATTGGAGGTTGAAGCACCCTATGGGCTGACAGATTTATTTGGTTTGCGATGCCGCTTGGGCTCTGCAATCCACTTTTCCGCGCTAAAGCATGACTACACCAAAACGGTCACGTTCAACAAGAGATTTGCACGTCTTTCCGGTGTGGAGTTATTGGCTTAGATCAAGCTTGACCAAGGCCCTTGACCAAGCTACCCTTTTTCTCATTATGACTATCCACGTGAACATCGGCGAAGCCAAAACACGGTTCTCTGAACTTTGTGCTGCTGCGCTGCGCGGGGAAGAGGTTATTGTTCAAAATGCTGGGGTGCCGAAGATCAGACTTGTACCTGTTTTAGAGGAAACCAAATCGAACCGCGATGAGCGTCGCCGCCGCCTCAATGCCTTGCTGGTTGAGATCGACCGATTGCCGATCCGCACCCATGTTGCCGATCCACTTGAATGGGATGAGTACGGCTTGCCTATATGATCGTCGTTGATACGTCGGCGCTGATCGCTATCATATTGAATGAACCTGAACGCATGACCTTTATTTCAGCGATTGAGGATGCCGGACAGGCCTATATCAGTACAGCGACACTGATCGAAACCCGTGTGGTTGCGCATAATCGTGGAGGTGAACAGCTCGTGCTGCTTCTGGATGGCGTGGTCCAAACCCTTGGATTGGAAGCTCTGCCGCCTTCATTGGCTGAGGTGTCTGCGGCTCATGATGCCTTCATTACTTATGGAAAAGGAAGAGGTCACCCGGCCCAACTCAATTTCGGTGATCTGTTCAGCTATGCTCTTGCGAAGGTGAGAGGGGTTCCTCTGCTTTTTAAGGGGGATGATTTTGGATATACAGATATAGAGTCAGCGGTCGGCGACTTAGTATCGAAGAGAAATGAGATATGACAATCACCCTTTACGGCATCCCCAATTGCGACACGGTGAAGAAAGCACGGACGTGGCTTGATGTGCACGGCCATGCTTACACGTTCCATGATTATAAAAAACTGGGTGCTGATGCTGAAAAGCTGATGACGTGGTGCGACGCGCAGGGGTGGGAGACTGTCCTCAACCGCGCTGGAACGACATTCAAGAAATTGCCTGACGCGGACAAAATCGATCTTAATCAAGCCAAGGCGATTGCCCTGATGCTGGCGCAGCCATCAATGATCAAACGGCCTGTGGTTGAAACGGGCGGACAAATCCTGATCGGGTTCAAACCCGACCTTTATGAAAAGGCCTTTGCATGACCCGCACGCTTATTTCCTCTGGCTCCCCTTTTGAAAAGACCGTCGGCTATTCCCGTGCGGTGGTGCAGGGGGACTGGTGCTTTGTGGCGGGAACCACGGGATATAACCCTGAAACCCGTGCAATGCCGGAGGATGTTTGTGATCAGGTGCGCAATGCGCTTGGCGTGGTGGAACGTGCACTGAATGAAGGCGGCTTTGCTTTAAACGACGTTGTCCGTGCGACCTATTACATCACAGACATGGCCTATTGGGATGTGATCGGCCCCGTGCTCGGCGCGGTATTTGGTGATATTCGTCCCGCGGCAACCTGCCTTGTCGTAGGGTTGGTCAAACCAGAAATGAAATTTGAAGTTGAGGTGACAGCGCTGCGTCAGGGTTTATAAGGCTTACTATGTCTACGACCTTTACCTTTGATAGCTCGACCAGTCGCGCGAACCCCACGCCGACCCCCATGAAACGCCTGACGGTCCCGCGCATCCGTGACCGCAAAGCAAACGGGGTGACCGCTGAACCGCTGGTAATGCTCACGGCCTATACTGTGCGGATGGCACAACTGCTCGACCCGCACTGCGATATGTTGCTGGTTGGCGATTCGTTGGGGCAGGTGATTTATGGCCTGCCGCATACGGTGGCGGTAACGATGGAGATGATGTGCGCGCACGGTGCGGCGGTGGTGCGGGGCAGTTATCATGCCGCGGTGATCGTCGATATGCCGTTTGGAAGTTATGAGGCATCGCCCGAACAGGCATTTCACAATGCGGCACGTTTGCTGAAGGAAACGGGCGCAGCTGCGGTCAAGATGGAGGGTGGGTCTGTGCTCGCCCCGACGGTTGAATTCCTCACGCGGCGCGGGATTCCGGTGATGGCCCATGTTGGATTAACCCCGCAGGCGGTTAACATCCTTGGCGGTTACGGCGTGCGAGGGCGCAGCACATTGGAAGCGCAGACCATCATTGATGATGCGGTTGCCCACGCAAATGCGGGTGCTTTCGCGATGGTGATTGAAGGTGTTGTTGAACCGATCGCGATTGAAATCACCAATAAAGTCGCTTGTCCGACCATTGGTATCGGCGCGTCGGCGCAGTGCGATGGCCAGGTTCTGGTGACCGAAGATATGCTCGGTCTGTTTGACCGAACCCCCAAATTTGTGAAGCGTTACGGCACAATGTCGCGCGTTGTTGCCGACGCTGTTGGGCAATATGCGCAAGAGGTGAGGGACCGCAGTTTCCCAAGTGAAGAGCAAACCTATCAGCGCACTGAATAGACGGCTTCCCCTTCGCGTGACCGCCCGCTAAGGAAGCGGACAAATATCCTTTCTGGAGAGACGCTTTGGCCATTCCGCCAACCACTGAAGAAGCCTTTTTACGCGAAGTTGATGATGGTCTGCGACAGGATCAGCTAACCAGCGTCTGGAAACGTTATGGCCGCTGGATCATTGCGGCGGTAATCGTCGGGCTTGCGCTGTTCGGCGCGGCCTTGTGGTGGCAAAATGATCAGCTTGAAAAAGCGGGCGTTGACGGGGAAAAACTCGACAAAGTGCTGCAAGCGACAAATGACGGCAGTTATGCGTCCTCTGTTGCAGATTTGGCTGCACTGAAGTCATCAAAAAGTGATGGTTACCGTGCATCTTCGCAACTGACCGCCGCTGCAATCGCCCTTGAAAAGAAAGATTTGAAGGAGGCTGCCAAACTTTACGGAGCGGTCGCCACCGATGAAACACTGGCACAACCATGGCGGGACTTGGCACTTGTCCGGCAGGTAGCGACAAGTTTTGACACGATGAAACCCGAAGAGGTGATTGCGCGCCTGAAGCCGCTGGCGATCAAGGGCAATCCCTGGTTTGGTAGCGCGGGGGAAATGGTTGCCATTGCTTATATGAAACTAGGCAAGAATGATCTCGCCGGAAAAATGTTCGGTGATATGTCAAAAGATGAACAGGTACCTGAATCGATCCGTTCACGCGCGATCAAGATGGCAGGGGTATTGGGCGTCGATGTGGTTGATATGAATAATAAAGGTGAATCCAAATGATCCGCACGATTAAGGCGAAATCGAAACCCCTTTTGATCCTGTCCGCTGTGATCGTGCTGTCGGGATGCAGCATGTTGGGTGGCGGCGGTGATAAGAAGCCAAAAACCCCAACACTGGGGCAACGTGTTGCGATCTTGACATCTGAAACAGCGGTTGAGGTTGATCCTTCACTGGCTGATGTCGCGGTGCTTTTGCCCGCAGCGGCTGCCAATGACAGCTGGACCCAACCCGGAGGCAACAGCACGAAATCTATGGATCATCCCGCCCTTGGTCAGGCACTGGGTCAGGCATGGCGGGTTTCAATTCAGGGCACGTCGTTGCGTGCGCGTTTGGCAGCATCCCCTGTCATCGCAGGCGGGCGGCTTTATGTTATTGATACGTCGAGCACAGTATATGCATTTGATGCCAAAACCGGCGCGCGTATTTGGCAGATCGATTTTGGCACATCAGGCGAAGGCAAAAATGCCGTCTGGGGTGGTGGCGTCAGTGTTGAGGGTGAGGTGCTCTATGTCACCAACGGCCTTGGCGATGTTGCCGCTCTCAAAACTTCGGATGGCAGCGTCATTTGGAAAAAACGTCCCAGCGGCCCGCTGCGCGGCGCGCCTTCGTTTGGCAATGGCAACGTTTTCGTCATGACGGCTGACAATCAGATTTTCGTCCTCAATGCCACTGATGGTTCGCCGCAGTGGAATGAAGCGGGCGCGACTGAGCTTGCTGGCGTGTTCGGGGTTGCGGCACCTGCGGTTGGGCAGGGTACAGTGATCGCGGGCTTCTCGTCTGGTGAACTCAACGCCTATCGCTATGAAAATGGACGCGTGCTGTGGAATGATGCGCTGTCACGCACCAGCATTTCGACATCGGTGTCGGCGTTGGCGGATATTGACGCCAATCCCGTGATTGATCGCGGACGTGTTTTTGCGGTTGGTAAGGGCGGCCGTATGGTCAGTCTGGAACTGGTCACCGGTCAGCGCCTTTGGGAAATCAACATTGCTGGAATTTCGACGCCGTGGGTTGCGGGGGAATGGATTTTTGTCGTGACCGATGATGCCCGCTTGCTTTGCATCGCGCGTGGCAGCGGCAAAGTGCGCTGGGTGTCGCAACTGCCCCGTTTTGAAAAAGAGAAAAAGAAGAAAAATGGCATTCAGTGGACGGGCCCCGTTCTTGCTGGGGGGCGTTTGATTGTTGCCAGCTCCGATGGGCGGCTTGCCAATATCTCGACGGCTGACGGCAGTTTGCAGAGCGTGACAAAGGCGGGTGGGCCAGTCAGCCTCCCTCCAGTGGTGGCAGATAATACACTTTATATACTCGACAATGCCGGTCACTTGACCGCTTGGCGATAGGGAAGGAACAGGGATGGCCACCGCGCTCCCCGTGGTCGCCATCATCGGGCGACCCAATGTTGGTAAATCAACGCTGTTCAACCGCTTGGTTGGAACAAACTTGGCGCTCGTCGATGATCGGCCTGGCGTAACCCGTGATCGGCGTGAAGGCGATGCTTCGCTGTTGGGGTTGGATTTCCGTATCGTTGATACCGCTGGATTTGAAGAAGATGACCCGCAAAGTCTGCCCGGGCGGATGCGCGCGCAGACCCAAGCCGCGGTGGACAATGCCGATGTCGCCCTGTTTGTGGTAGATTCGCGTGCAGGAATTGTTCCGCTTGATGAAGAAATTGCCCGCTGGCTGCGGAGTTCAACAACCCCTGTTGTTCTGCTCGCCAATAAGGCTGAGGGGCGCAGCGGCGAAGCGGGGATCTATGAAGCCTATTCTTTGGGCTTTGGTGATCCTATCCCGTTCAGCGCGGAACACGGCGAAGGCCTAGTTGATTTGTTCGAACAATTGCGTCCCCATATTGAGCGCGAAGAGGTGGAGGACGAAGAAGAGGATGAGTCCCCTGATGCGCCGCTGAAACTGGCGATTGTTGGGCGACCAAATGCTGGAAAATCAACACTCGTCAACCAGATGTTGGGCGAAGACCGCA
>JBEBKH010000115.1:0-5997 GCA_040079575.1 Chakrabartia sp.
TCAATCGGCAACATATATTCAACACGGCGATCAAAATTGCGCGGCATCCAGTCGGCAGAAGAAATAAAGACCTTAGCCTTATCATTGGGAAGCGCACCACCATTCCCAAATGCCCAGATCCGGCTATGTTCCAAAAAGCGGCCAACCACTGATTTAACGCGGATATTTTCCGACATGCCGACAACGCCCGGCCGGAGACAGCAGACACCGCGAATGATCAATTCAATTTTCACGCCTGCATTACTGGCTTCATATAGTTTTTCGATAATTTCCGGGTCCACGAGTGAATTGACCTTCACCCAAATGGCGGCATCTTTGCCATCCCGAACATTGGCAATTTCCTGATCGATGAGATCAACGATGCTCGACCGCAGGTTGCGGGGGGACATCTTGAGAACCTCAAGCCCCTGTGGTTCAACATAACCAGTTATATAATTGAATATCTGAGCCGCATCACGGCCAATACGCGGGTCCGCCGTGAAGAAACTCAAATCCGTATAAATGCGTGCGGTAACGGGATGATAATTTCCGGTCCCAAAGTGGCAATAGGTCCGAAATCCTTTGCTTTCTTTGCGCACGACCATTGAAATTTTCGCGTGGGTTTTCCAATCAATAAACCCGTAAACAACCTGCACCCCAGCACGTTCAAGCTGCGATGCCCAATGGAGATTTTGCTCCTCATCAAAGCGCGCTTTCAACTCCACAACAGCGGTTACAGACTTCCCTGCTTCAGCCGCATCGATGAGTGCTCTGATCACGGCGGACTGCTTACCCGCACGGTACAAAGTTTGCTTGATCGCGATCACATCAGGGTCGGCAGCGGCCTGATTCAGGAATGCGATGACAACATCAAAGGCTTCATAAGGGTGGTGAACGATGATGTCTTTGGCACGGATTGCGGCGAAACAATCACTATCATGTTCACGAATACGCTCTGGAAAGCGCGGCGCATAGGGTGGGAATTTCAGGTCGGGTCGGTCTTCATCAACCAACATGCTTAAATCTGTAATACCCAGAAAACCGCCGGTTTCGGTGATGATTGTATCACTGCCGCCCAATTCACGCTTGACCAATTGTTCAAGTTCTACTGGCAGCCCTGTCTGAACCTTCAAACGGATGACACGCCCGCGCCGTCGCCGTTTGATCGCGCTACGGAAATAGCGCACCAAATCTTCTGCTTCTTCTTCCAGCTCAATATCGCTGTCACGCAGCACCCGGAATGCCCCTGATCCAAGCACCTCATATCCCGGGAAAAGCAGTGCGGTGAACCGCAGCAGCAATGTTTCCATCGCAATATAGCGCGCCTTTGGCCCTGGTATCCGCACAAAACGAGGGAGTTTGGCTGGGATCATGATCAATTCACGGATTGGCTCATTATCTGCCAAGCGCTTCAAATCAAGGATCAGGCTGAGGCCTTGATTGGGAATGAAGGGAAAGGGGTGTGCAGGGTCTAATGCTTGCGGGGTCAATACCGAGAAAATCTGTTCGCGAAAATGCTTTTCAAGCGCAACAACTTCGCGGTCTTCGATATCATCAATGCCAATCACTGAAATGCCGGCGTGGGCCAGTTCAGTCCGCAACCGCAGCCACAACGCCTGTTGTTCTGCCATTAAAGCGTCAGCTTCGCGCGCAATTTCATCAAGCTGTTGGCTCGGTGTGCGTCCATCAATCGATCGCTCGTCAATGTTCTGCATCTGTTGACCGCGCAAACCCGCAACCCTGACCATGAAAAATTCATCAAGGTTGCTCCCGGAAATTGATAAAAAACGCAGACGTTCGAGGAGAGGATGCGCGGTGTTTGATGCTTCTTCCAACACCCGCCAGTTGAATTTCAACCAGCTGAGTTCACGGTTGAAAAAACGTGATTCCGGATTCAGCGTCACAGCGTCTTTCTGTGTTTCAACTGGTTTGTGTGATGCCATGCGCTGCTTCTCCATGTGATCCGTCTCCATTGTCAAGAAGTCCGCGTGCCGTCAGCACATCTCGGACAAATGGAATGGTCATGGCACGTCTTTGTGACAATGATGCTTCATCAAGGGCATCAACAATCCTCTGTATGATCAAATGGCTGCGCTCCACGCGCGGAATGATAAAGCCGGATACTTCTGGCGGTAGGGCAATGCCACGCCGACCAAGCAGTTTTTCGAGGAGCAAGCGGATCAAAATATCATCCGGCGGATCAATTTCAACGATCGGCGTTGCCGACAAGCGAGAACGCAAATCAGCAAGACGAATGGACCATGCTGGCGGCGCACGATCCGCAATCAGCAATAGGGGAATACGAGACGATTGCGCGACATTCCAAGCGTGAAAAATATCCGCCTCGCGCTTTTCTTCGGCATCATCGATCAACTGCGCGCCTGATTTCGCTGCGAATATTCTGCCCAACAGGCTGCGCCCTGATTTGCGCGGTCCAACGAGTAACGTTGCGCGGACCGGCCACCCACCCCAACGATCTAGATGCGTTACGGCAGTTTCGTTTGAGCGTGTGACGATAAAGTCGCCTTCATCCTCCTTTGCTGGCCAATCAAGTGGCAGCGCAATCTGGTTCATTGCCCTTCTGCGCCGCCTGCCCGCCGGATGCGGAATGATCCACCCGATTCCTTCACACGGTAACCGCGCGCCGACAAAGCAACGCGCAGCATATCCGCGTCACCGTCAAAGCTGACGCGCATGACCGAAACACCCCCCAAAGCAAGGCTGGAGGTCGACACCGATTTCATCCCGGGGATACCCCGGATAGTCGATTCAGTTGCCCCAACGGAGGCCACGTCAGGCGTATCAAACTGCACTGTAAACTGGCTCGTTGTCGCCTGAGCGGGCTGTGTCGTATTTTGAGGCGCATCCTCAGCCGGAAGACCTGTTGGCGTTTCCGTTTCTTCTTCATCCGTTTTCAGAGCCTCTTCATCAATCGGCGTTTCGATGATGAGCGACGTGTCGGGCCGCAATTGCCCCGCAGACAGAGCCATGCCATAGATTTCGTCCATACGCCGGACACCTTCATCCATCAGCTTAGGCAGTGCAGCGCTGGATTGGACACGCAAGGTAAAGTTTTGCAGCAGGCGGTTGTCAGGGCCGTATCGTGCGCTGAAATAGCCGGTAACAGGCCCGCCGGGATAAGAGCGCTCCAACCGCACCTGCGCCACCAACACATCAGCTGCGCCGTATTGATCCAGCAAAGAACGCCACCATTTGCGCCCAGGTCGGCCCGCTTGCGCTGTATTGAGCAACAGAGGGTCCGATCCTGCGCCGCTGACGCGCACATAATCGAGCGTACTGCTCGCTGTCCGGAACCGCGCCCACGCCTTTTGCCATTCGGTGCGGCCTTCAAAACTTTGCGCGAACCCGCCGCTCCATTGCACTGGAATAACAAGCATTGGCGCAGAACGGCGCACATTGCCTGACACGCCCAAAATTTCAGATGTGCGAACCCGGTCAAAAAGAACACCAAGCCGTGCGATATAACGGTTGGGTCCGATTTGTTCATCTTCAACAACAATCGCCGACACAATCGAATCGAGCGCACCGTCGCTTAATCCCGGCGCAGCACCGCCGTGGGTTTTCTGCCACAACAAGCGCCAGCCGCGTCTTTGCGCTTCACGCCAACCCCGCAACTGGGCCGCTTCAGCCGTTTTACCCGCAACATCGACGGTAATCCCAGACGCTTCGAACGCACTTGAGCTGTCAATGGGGGCGACGCCGCGGTCGCTGCCTTCAATTTGTGCGACGACAGCCACACCCATCACGCCGAAAAGGCACAACAGCGCGATCGACAAGGGACTAAAAAAGCGTTTTAGACTATTCACGCCGCCCTTTTGACGAGTTGGGCGTGGAATTCCAAGCCCGATATGCGTAAACGCGCATCATGACCGATAATTCTTCCTACACTTATGCCAAAGCAGGCGTCTCAATCGCCGCCGGAAATGCCCTTGTTCGCGCGATTGCGCCACTTGCAAAGGCGACCAGACGCCCTGGTGCTGACGCTGATCTTGGCGGATTTGGTGGTTTTTTTGATTTGAAAGCCGCCGGTTTTTCTGACCCCTTGTTGGTCGCAGCCAATGACGGGGTCGGTACCAAGCTCAAACTCGCTATCGATTCGGGGCGGCACGGGGGTGTCGGAATTGATTTGGTCGCAATGTGCGTCAATGATTTGATCGTCCAAGGTGCTGAACCGCTTTTCTTCCTCGATTATTATGCCAGCGGAAAATTGGATACAGATGTTGCAGTGGCAGTGGTCGCCAGCATTGCCGAAGGCTGTAAAATGGCCGGTTGCGCGCTCATCGGCGGAGAAACGGCTGAAATGCCCGGTATGTATAGTGACGGCGACTATGATTTGGCAGGATTTTGCGTCGGTGCGGTCGAACGTCATCAGGTGCTCACAGCCGATAAGATGGCGGCGGGAGACGTGCTCCTCGGCCTCGCCTCCTCTGGCGTGCACAGCAATGGTTTCTCACTGGTGCGGCGTTTGGCGGCGGATAAGGGCTGGAAATTGGATCGACCCGCCCTGTTTGATCCAGAAATTCTCCTCATCGACGCGCTGATGTCGCCGACGCGGATTTATGTGAAATCGCTGCTTCCCTTGGTCCGCGCAGATAAAATTCATGCGATGGCGCATATTACGGGTGGTGGACTCCTCGAGAATATTCCGCGCGTTCTGCCTGATGGCCTCCACGCTTATGTCGATGCCGATGCGTGGGATCAGCCGCGCCTGATGGCGTTCCTGCAAGCACAGGGCAATATCGAGCCTGAAGAAATGGCGCGGACGTTCAATTGTGGGATTGGGATGGTGATCGCTGTTGCTGAGGATGATGTGGCTGACGTGACGGCAGCATTGGAAGCAGCGGGCGAAACCGTTTACCGCATCGGTCATATCGCAGTGGGAGAGAAAGGTTGCACCGTCTCTGGCTCCACTGAGACGTGGAGCGCGATGGGCGATTGGAGCGCAACCCACAATGGCTAAAGCGCGGGTCGCTGTCCTGATTTCGGGGCGCGGGTCCAACATGGCGGCGCTTGTTTATGCCGCCAAACAGCCTGAATGCCCTTTTGAAATTGTGCTGGTTGCGGCGAATGACCCCGAAGCTGCCGGTCTTATACTCGCCAAGGCAGAGGGCATTGCGACCTTCGCGCACAGCCACAAAGGCATGAAACGCGCGGCATTTGATGCCCTCATCAATGCTGAGATCAAAGAATCACGCGCTGATTATGTTGCGCTTGCGGGCTATATGCGACTGCTTTCGCCAGAATTTGTTTCCGATTGGCACGGCAGGATGCTCAACATTCACCCATCCCTGCTCCCCAAATATAAGGGCCTCGATACGCACGAGCGCGCTCTGGCTGCGGGAGACACAGTGACGGGTTGTTCCGTTCATGTTGTAACGGCGGAACTGGATGACGGTCCTGTGCTGGGTCAAACCGAAGTGGCGATTATCGCGGGTGACACTCCCGAAACGCTCGCCGCGCGCACCCTCATTGCCGAACACCAACTGTATAGCCGCGTGCTTGCGGACTATGTAAGCAGAGAGGCCGACCCGCTATGGATGCTCGCAAAAGTCCGCGAACACGCGATGGCGCAACCAGAGGCCGATGAAGTCACCTCCCACGGCATGCCATGCTTCGGTATTATCGGCGGCAAAAAATTCGTCTATTTCACCCACGACCATCACGGCGACGGGCGCACTGCATTGCTCGTCAAAATCAGCGGCGTCGATGAACAGGTGATGCTGATCGAAAATGACCCAGACCGATACTATCGCCCTGCCTATTTCGGTGACGGCTGGGTAGGCATCAGGCTGGACCTTGGCGACACCGATTGGGATCATATCGGCACGTGGATCGCCAAAAGCTGGCGCGCGGTAGCACCGAAGAAACTCACGAAGATGATGGATGTGGCGGGGGGTTTTTGATGCAAATCACCTTAAGATCCGCAATTCAAAATGATGTCCCAGAAATGCACACCCTTCGGACAAGCGTAAAAGAGACTGTCTTATCGGATAGCAA
>JBEBKH010000116.1:0-5923 GCA_040079575.1 Chakrabartia sp.
GCACCCCGGCGGCGCACTGCCGACGAGTTCATAGGTACGCGCAAAATCGACCGTAAAGTCTTTTAGGTTGCGATTGTTGACCCCGATCAGCCGGGATTTGAGGGATAGAGCACGTTCCAATTCATCGGCATCATGCACCTCAACCAGCGCATCCATACCGTAATGCAGGGCGGCATCCTCCATTTCTGCCATTTGTGTATCGTCCAATGCTGCCGCGATGATCAAAATAGCGTCGGCACCAATGCTGCGTGCTTCGGCAACTTGCCACGGATCGACCATGAAATCCTTGCGTAAGACAGGGATGGTGCACGCCGCACGCGCGGCAATCAGGTAATCCTCATGACCCTGAAAATAGGGGGCGTCTGTCAGGACGGAAAGACATGCAGCGCCGCCAGCTTCATAGGACATAGCATGTGCCGGCGGATCAAAATCTTTGCGAATCAATCCTTTGGACGGCGAAGCTTTCTTGATTTCTGCAATCAGACCGAATCCCGTTGTCGCTTTGGCATCGAGTGCGGCTCGGAACCCGCGCGGCGCGGATTGCATTGCGGCGCGTGCATCAAGCGTCGAAAGTGACGTCACTTTTTTGCGTGCAGCAACCTCTAAGCGGGTGGTGTCGCAGATTTCGGTGAGTTTGTCGGTCATTGATAAGCAATCCAGCAATCCAGCAGTGTTTTTGCGAGGCCACGATCCAAGGCTTCTGTGGCCTCCTCAATCCCGTCAGCCACCGTGTTAACGCGGCCTGCGACGATCAGTGCCGCTGCGGCGTTGAGCAATACCGCATCACGGTACGCCCCTTTTTCTCCCAACAAAAGCCGCGTGAGTGCGGCGGCATTAAACGCTGCATCTCCGCCCTTGATTGCGTCTTTCCCGTGCACCATCAGACCAAATTCGGCCGGATTGATGTTGTGGCTGGGCAAATCAAAACCGATCGTGGCAATCTCTGTATCACCCGAAATGGAGATTTCATCCAAGCCTTCGCGTCCCGAAACGACCATTGCGCGCTCTATATTGAGCTGGTGCAAGGCTTCGGCATAAATTGGTATCAAGTCTGGTGTGGGTATCCCGATCAATTGCCGCTGCACGCCTGCTGGGTTGGCAAGGGGCCCAATCAGGTTGAATATTGTACGTCGTCCCAAGGCGCGGCGGACGGGAGCGATCCGGGCCAGAGCGGGGTGATGCTTCTGCGCAAAAAGGAAACATATACCCAAATCCGCTAAAGTTGCTTCGGCTGTTTCCGCCGCCCGATCCAGGTTGAGGCCAAGCGCTTCGAGTGTATCTGCCGCACCAGCCTTGGAAGAAGCCGCGCGATTTCCGTGCTTTGCAACAGGAACTTCGCAAGCTGAAACAACAATGGCGACTGCGGTAGAAACATTGAGACTGTGGCTGCCATCGCCCCCCGTTCCACACACATCGATGGCCCCATCGGGCGCATCAACCCGCACCATCCGCGCACGCATTGCTCGCACCGCACCGACGATATCTTCGGCGGTTTCCCCCCTGTCCGCGAGGGAAATGAGCATATCAGAAATTTCTGGATCACTCATTGTGCCGTCGAGCATCTGCCCGAAGAGCTGTTCTGCATCTTGGCTGGTCACGAAAGTTCCTTCACCTTCATCCCTGCGATACGCATGAAATTGGCGAGCATGGCGTGTCCGTGTTCAGTTGCGATGCTTTCTGGGTGAAACTGAACCCCGTGGATTGGCAGAGTCGCATGGCGGTATCCCATCACATGCCCGTCATCGCTGGTCGCATTGACGATCAGATCTGCTGGAATATCTTGCACAATCAATGAATGATAGCGCGTGGCGGTGAAGGGAGAGGGCAGGTCGACAAACAGTCCAGAACCATCATG
The DNA here is from genome assembly GCA_040079575.1 of Chakrabartia sp. Taxonomy (GTDB): domain Bacteria; phylum Pseudomonadota; class Alphaproteobacteria; order Sphingomonadales; family Sphingomonadaceae; genus Aquisediminimonas. The sequence continues at coordinate 1,856 of JBEBKH010000116.1, forward strand.
CGATACAGGTGAAGTCTTGCCGTGCATCAGGCCCCCGCGCACCACTTTCCCGCCGAAATGCTGTCCAATCGCCTGATGACCAAGGCAGACGCCGAGCAACGGTTTACCAGCCTTTGCACAGGCCGCGACAAGGTCCAGCGACACACCAGCTTCGTTGGGGGTGCAGGGCCCCGGAGAAATCAGAAATGCTTCTGCACCTGATGTGATTGCCTGATCTACTGAAATGGCATCATTGCGGACAACCTCAACCGCTGCGCCCAATTCCATCAGATAATGGACAAGGTTCCAAGTGAAACTGTCATAATTATCGATAACGAGAATCATATTTTTTGCTGTCACTGGCCAAACCCCACGTCATTGGCGTTGCGCACTGCTTCACGTGCGGCGGCCATCAGTGCGCCTGCTTTGGCTTCGCATTCAGCCTGTTCATAGGCGGCATTGCTGTCTGCGACGATGCCTGCGCCTGCCTGAACATGCATCACGCCGTCTTTGATGATGGCTGTGCGGAGAACAATGCAGCTGTCCATGCTGCCGTCTGGCGAGAAATAGCCGACGCCGCCAGCATAGGCCCCGCGTGTTTCGGGTTCGAGTTCGGCGATAATCTCACACGCGCGGACCTTTGGTGCGCCAGATACAGTACCTGCGGGGAAGCCAGCGAACAAAGCGTCAAGCGCAGTTTTTCCAGCCGCAATCCGGCCAACGACATTGGACACAATGTGCATGACATGGCTGTAAAATTCGACGGTGTAACTGTCGGTGACGGTCACTGTTCCTGCCTCTGCGACGCGGCCAACATCGTTGCGGCCAAGATCGAGCAGCATCAAATGTTCGGCGCGTTCCTTGGGATCAGCGAGCAGGGAAGCGCGGTTTTCAGCATCTTCAATTGCTGTTTTACCGCGCGGACGTGTGCCAGCAATCGGGCGAATTGTCACTTCACCGTCGCGGGCGCGAACAAGGATTTCGGGGCTAGATCCGGTCAGCGAAAAACCGGGCAGATCGAGATGATAAAGGAAAGGAGAAGGATTTATGCGCCGCAGTGCGCGGTAAAGATCGAACGACGGCAACGTAAAGGGCATGGTGAAACGCTGGGCGAGCACCACCTGAAAAATGTCACCCGCAGCGATATAGGCCTTCGCCTTTGCAACCATCGCTGCATAACGCCCTTCTGGCAGGACGGGCTTGGGCGTTACGAACGGAATTTCCTCACCGATGCGTTTCGCCGCTGGTAAAGGTGCCGCGAGCCGCGCTGAGGCGGTTTCTATGCGATCACGGGCTTTGGTGAGCTGTTCATCTGGTGCTTCATTACAGGGCCACATAGGCGCTGCGAGGAACAGTTGATCGGACAGCCGATCAAACACCAGAATGAGTGTTGGCCGCACAAACATCATATCGGGCACACCAATCGCATTTTCGGGCGGGCGCGGAAGACTTTCTACAAGACCGATGGTTTCATAGCCGAAATAGCCTACCAGGCTGGCGAGAGCGGGAGGAAGCCCTTCTGGCACGTCTATTCGACAGGCCTCAACCAAAGTGTGAAGCGCGGTTAAACTGTCCTCGCTTAAGGGTTCAAAGGCTGAATGATCGGTCAACCAGTGGCGGTTGACCTCTGCATGCTTGCCCTGCGCACGGAACAGCAGGTCTGGGGCAAGGCCAAGCAAACTATACCGTCCGCGCACAGCGCCGCCTTCGACCGATTCAAGCAGGAAATCGCCGCGACCGCTTTCAAAAAGTTTGAGCGCGGCTGACACAGGGGTTTCTGTGTCGGCAATAAGGCTGCGCCACACGAGCGCCGGTTTTCCTGCGCACAAAGTGTTTAGGGCAAGATCATCATTGCCCGCTCCGTTCATTTTGTGCCCGCGCCCAAAAGGCTCGCCTTGAGCTGTGCAGCTGCTGCAGCATTGCGTTTCACTTTAAGCTCGGATTGAACCGCCGCTGTAAATTGTTCGGTATATTCCCGGGCGACCAAATCAGCGAGTTCACGCTGTGTTGTCGCAATCAATTGAGGGTCAGAGGTTTGGCCAGCCTGAATGCTATCCAGCCAAATGACGAACCAGCCCTGATTGTCCGGCATTTCGATGACCTTGGCTTTTTTGGGGGCCATGCTGAACAAAAGGGTAAGGGCAGGCGGAACCTGTTGTCCGGCGCGTGAAATATCAATGCGGCGGGCATTGATCGGGCGCGGCGCGGGCAGCGACTTGCCAGCCGTCGACAGCGCAGTGGCAAAGGGCGTTCCTGCATTCGCACGCGCGGCAATGGTATCGGCAATTTTTCGTGCAGCACGTGATGCGCGGTCTGCGGCAAAATCATTTGCCACCTGAGGCTGAATTTTCGCCAAAGGGCGCGGCGCAGAGGCGACAACACGGTCTAGGTCATAAAATGCAAACGATTCTGGTGACAGTGTGACCAATGTCGGATCATCATCAATCTCTGCCTGAAACGCATCGCGCAAAATGACGGGCAATTCAGCACCGGCCTTAAATCCGCTTTGTTCTGGTGCGATACCGCTGGCGGTCACCGCAGGGGTGGTGACCACAGTCAGGCCCTTTGCTTTGACAATATCATCAAAGGTTTGGCCATCAGCAACGGCATCATCGATTTCGGTCACGAAGTTTGACAGCGCTTCGTCATTTTTTTGCTTGGTCAAAAGTGCCGTTATGTCACCGCGCACAGATGCAAGTGGCCGTCCAGCGACACCCGAAATCGCATCGACACGAACAACGTGCCAACCAAGGCCAGATTTAACCGGCATCGTCACACCGCCTTTGCTTTGCGCAAATGCAGCCGTTGCAACAGCGTCAGAACTCTGTTTGGCAAACAAGGACTTTTCCATGGCAGTCAGGGTCAAGGCATCAACACCGGCTGATTTTGCGGCGGCGTCAAACGGGGTGCCAGAACGAACTGCTGTGGCAATGCGCGCGGCACTCGATTGATCTTGCACGATAATCTGCGTTAAACTGCGGGTTTCTCGGGCTGCATAGGTTGCGGCGTTCTTTTTATAGTAGGCAGCAATTTCAGCCTCGCTGGGCAAAACTTTTCCAACAAAACGGCTCTTGTCGAAGGTGGCGTAGCGAATGGCGCGTGTTTCAGGGACGGTGTACCGCGCAGCATTGCGTGCGTAAAATGCCTGAATATCTGCCGCTGTTGGTGCGGCCCCTCCAGAAAAAGCAGACAGCGGAACAGCTGCAATACTGCCACTGCGACTTTCGAGCGCCAATGCCGCATAGGGCAGGGCGATCCCGTTTTGAACACCCGCACTTGCAGAAACAGGCACCAGCATATGGCGCAATAGAATCGACTGCGTGACTTCTGATCTGAACCGCGCTTCAGTCATCCCTTGGCTCGACAGAACTTGTTGGAAACGTGCTTGGTCAAAACCGCCTGCAGCGCCATTGAACGCCGAAATACTACCAATTTCGCCGCCAATCAGTTTGTGGCTGATGGCCATGCCATGTTGCTTGGCAAAGATTTCCAGTGACGTGAAATCGATCAATTCTTTCAGGATGCCGTCAAAGGCGCCTTCACGAATAAAGTTCGACATGTTCATGCCGGGCTGTTCCTGCCGCGCGCGTTTAAGCGCCGTATCAAGGCGCTTTGACATTTCGTCAGCGGTCACGGCACGCCCTGAAACACTGGCCAAATCTGACCCACCGCCGCCGATATTGCCAAGGCCGGAAGGCGTACCAACACCGGTGATGATAAAGGCAACCATGATCAGACCCAAAAGGCCCAAAACAGCCCAGGACGAAAGTGCGCGGCGGAAAAACGAAATCATGTAACGCGGTGCTCCAGTTTGGATTGCGCATCGCCATACGGTGCAGAACGCTGTCCATCAAGCACCTGTAAAGCTGGCAGTAGCATGATTGCTTTGCTAACCGGCTGCACAGATGATCATGGGAGACTGAAATGGCGTTGCGCAAGCTGGTGGCTGGAAACTGGAAAATGAACGGTAATTTGGCCGCGCTTGCAGAAATGGGAGCGATTGCCGAGGCTGCGAAGGATTATCTGGGCGTCGATGTCGCATTGTGTGTTCCTGCAACGCTTATTGGTGTTGCATCGCAGGAATTTCCT
>JBEBKH010000117.1:0-5813 GCA_040079575.1 Chakrabartia sp.
GGGTTAGGGCGGGCAGAGGGGTTTGAACAAGCGCCAACAAATCAATTTGCGGCACTTCCCCCAATGTCGGGACGCCTGACAATCCGGCATAAGCGCATTCGCCTTGCTGTGGCGCCAATGGTTTTTTGCCTGGTATTTTTACGTCAACTGCGCCTTGGCCCGTGCACATTGAAATCGTGATGCTGCCATCGTTGAACACCGGCATAAAGCCCGGCGCAATGAGCAGACGAAGTCCCAGAGCCAACGCCATCACAACAATGCCCCAACGGCGCCAGTGCGATTGCCAGAGGAAGGGGGTGCGCATGCTCACGCTTCGCGCCATAATCATGTGGTTTCCTTTTGACCAGTACACAGTGTACCTGTTTTGCCTAACATCGTTTATTGTTTGGAGCATGACATGCGCATTGGTTTGAAACTTGTTCTGCTGTCAGCATTCTTGCTGCCCATCGCGCCGGCCCAAGCGAGCGAAAAGACTTGGGCAACGGCAAGTGATGTTGGTGCATACGGGCTTACAGCTGTGGCGCTGGGATTGCCGTTGATCAAAGGGGACATGCAGGGTGCATTACAGGCGGGTGGTTCCGTTGCGGCGGCAACGCTTATCACGACCGGCCTAAAGGAAGCCTTTCCTGAACTGCGCCCCGATGGCAGTGACCGAAAAAGCTTTCCTTCAGGGCATACCAGTATGGCGTTCTCCGCCGCTTCGAGCCTGTTTAATCGGCACGGCCAATCAGTCGGGTTGCCGGCCTTGGCAGTCGCCACCTTTGTGGGGGTTGCGCGGGTAAGGGCCGACAAGCATCATTGGTACGATGTCGTCGTGGGTGCAGGGATTGGCGCAGGGGCCGGGTTCCTTATCACCAACAAAAAAAATGCAAAAGTCGCAATGATCCCGTGGGGCGATACCAAAGGCGGTGGCATCAGCATGGCAATGCGTTTTTGAAGAGGAGAGACACTTTGTTTCGTCATTTGATCCTGATAGGGGCTGCTTTTATGACCATAGCCGCAGTTTCTCCGCCCGAAAAACCCAAATGGGCACTCGTCATTCACGGTGGCGCTGGCAGCATGACGCGCGACAAGTTGACGCCGGAACAGGACGCAGACATTCGCGCCGCGCTTGCCACCGCGCTTTCGGCCGGATCTAAAGTTCTGGAAGATGGCGGATCTTCGCTCGACGCGGTTGAAGCTGCTGTCCGCGTGCTTGAAGATGATCCTCATTTTAACGCAGGTAAGGGCGCGGTGTTGACCTATGACGGAACGATTTCACTCGATGCCGCGATCATGGACGGGCGCACGCGCGCGGCTGGCGCAATTGCAGGAACAAGCAGCGCGCGCAATCCTGTTTCAGCGGCACGGCGCGTGATGGAGGATAGCCCGCATGTGATGCTATCGGGCGCTGGGGCGGACAGTTTTGTCGCTGAAAAGGGATTGGCAACCGAATCGCAGGATTATTTTGAAACCCCTGAACGCCGTCGTCAGCTTGATGAATTGAAGGCAAAAAAGGTCGGCTGGTATGATGTCGATCTGAAATACGGAACCGTCGGGGCCGTCGCGCTCGACATGCAGGGCCATGTCGCTGCCACTTATGCCGATGACCGCGCGTGTGCGGTTTCAGCGACGGGGGCCGGTGAATTTTTTATCCGCGTGGGTGTCGCCCAGGAAATTTGCGCGCGTGTCAGGATGACGGGGGAGCGGATCGTGCCTGCTGCGAGCGCGGTCATGGCAGAGGTTAAGGAATTGGGGGGAACCGGCGGTGTCATTGTGATCGCACCTGACGGCCAGATCGGGTGGAGTTTCAACACGCCGGGCATGTACCGTGGCGGCAGGGATTCAACCGGACGCGAACGGATTGCGATTTACGGCGATGAATAAGCGTTACATTGCGTTTCTGATTGCGATTACATTTTGTACCCCAGCGTTAGGTTGGTGGGATTTTGGCCACAAAACCACTGCAACGATTGCGTGGGAGCATGTGAAGCCACAAACCCGCGCTGCGATAATTGAATTGTTGCGCCATGAACGCGCGGTTGAAACCCCGACATGCCCGCTCAAAAGTTTGGAGGACGCAAGCTATTGGCCTGATTGTATCAAAGGGTTGGGTGCGCGGTTCGATTATGCATTTTCGTGGCATTATCAAAATGTCGATGTCTGCAAACCCTTTGATCTGAAGGCCGCGTGCAAGGATGGCCACTGTGTGTCGCGCCAGATTGATCGTAATGTAAAGCTGCTTGGCGATAAAGATGTGCCGGCGCGCGAACGCCTCGTCGCACTCGCATTCCTATCCCACTTTGTTGGAGATTTGCACATGCCACTGCATGCGGGCGACCGGACCGACCGTGGCGGCAATGACGTAAAGGCGGCATATGGTATGGTTGAAGGGCGGATCAACCTGCACTTGCTTTGGGATGGCTATCTTGCCGAACGCGCGATTACGTCTCCGCCGTCGGGGCCACAGGGTATTGCAGAAGGGCTGACAGAACAGAAGCGCGATCAGCTGTCGGCTGGCACAACCGAGGACTGGAGCCGCGAGAGCTGGGCGCTTGCAAAAGATGTTGCCTATGCAACGGCGCTGGACGGCGATCCTTGCGGAATTGTGCCAGCGCGCGCGCAAATTGATAATGAAAAGATAGAGCGGCTGGTGCCTGAGGTACGCGGACAGATGCTCAAAGGCGGCCTGCGATTGGCACGATTGCTGGATGCGGCGCTGCTTTGATCTGATGGCGGGTCAGACCTTGCCTCCCCAGCGCCATTTCCACCCGCCTTCAGTGCGGCGCTGCAAGACAATGATGAAGAGCACCGTGACAACCAAAAACAGGGCAAATGCCGTAATGCGAGCCAGCGCGTTATGCGCCTCCGAAAGCATGCCAATTCCTGCCAAAGCAAGCAGGTAAAACACTAAGAGCGCCCAACCCTGCCATTTGATTGGTAGACCCGCGCCATAGCCATAACGCCGCGTCCGGAACCAAGGACCACTGGCCATGAACAAATGCAACATCTTCATTCTCCTTCTTTGGGTGGACGCCCCCGACGTGCGGCTTCACTCACCCCGACCTTGATTCCGCGCCGCGCCAAGGCTTCACGCAACAACACTTCAACTTGGGCATTGGCGCTCCTGAAATCATCCGCCGCCGCGCGCTCGATCGCGGCATAAAGTGCCGGATCAAGACGCAGGGCAAAGGCCTTTTTCGTTGGGAGCGCCATAGTTATTGCGCCTAGTACAGTGAGCCAGTGTTCACGACAGGTTGGGTGTCGCGTTCTCCGCACAGCACCACCATCAGGTTTGAAACCATGGCGGCTTTGCGCTCATCATCAAGATGAACCACATTCTTCTCCGACAATTTTGCCAGCGCCAACTCCACCATGCCAACAGCGCCTTCAACCAACGTCGTGCGCGCCGCTACCACGGCCTGTGCTTGCTGACGCCGCAACATGGCCCCAGCAATTTCGGGGGCATAGGCGAGATGGGTGAAGCCACATTCATCGACGCTAATCCCTGCAACCTTGAGCCGTTCGGTGAGGGCAATGCGCAATTCAGCGCCAATCTCATCGTGATTCCCGCGGAGAGTGAGTTCTTTATGTTCAATGTCATCATAGGGATAGCGCGATCCGATGGTGCGAACCGCAGCTTCAATCTGGGCCATCACGAACGCTTTATAATCATCCACATCAAACAGCGCCTGCGCGGTATCGGTCACGCGCCACACGACTTGGGCTGCGATTTCAATAGGGTTGCCGCGCAGATCATTGACCTTGATCTTGTCTGAAATAACATTGTTGGACCGCGCAGAAATCTTTGCCTTGATCATCCACGGCCACACCCAGCGCAGCCCTTCTTTGCGGCATGTGCCACGGTATGCGCCAAATAAGGTGATCACGGCGGCTTGATTGGGTTGCAACATATAAAAGCCGCTCGACGCAATCGTGAAACCGATAAACCACGCTATCACGACGACAACCGGCACAAGCCCGCCCTTCACCGATATTGCATATAGAAACGACGCTAGTGTTATACCAAGCAGAACAAGCGCGAGGATAAGCATAAGATATCCGCTAAATGTGCGTGCTTGGTGTTCGTGGCTTGCGTTCAAATCACCCCGATTGGCCGTATCTGTCATATCAACCTCCTGTAAATTATGATATCATCATTATATCATATAAGCAGAGAGTCAAGATGCCTAGGGTCAGAGGAGGAGCCGGGTGATGTGCCCCATTTTGCGGCCCTCGCGCGCTTCACCCTTATTATAGAGGTGCAAATGCGTGCTAGGTTCAGCAGAAAGTGCCGCGATATTATTGGCCTCTGGCCCGATCAGATTGCGCATCTCAACACCTTTGGCAGCAAGTGTGGTTGCGCCCAGTGGCAATCCGCAGACGGCACGAATATGGTTTTCAAATTGCGATGTCACAGCACCCTCAAGTGTCCAATGACCACTATTGTGAACACGCGGTGCCATTTCATTAAAGACGGGCCCTTCTGCGCTTGCGAAGAATTCTATGGCGAAACTGCCCACATAATTCAGTGTATCGGCGATTTTTCGGGCCAAGGCACGCGCGGCTGGCATTTGTTCGCGGATAATCTCTGAAGCGGGTACAGTTGATGTCGCTAAAATACCGTCGCGGTGGATATTTTCAGGCGCATCCCAAAAGGCCACCCGTCCGCTTTGATCGCGCGCAATCAATAGCGAAAATTCATGGTCAAACTTCACCAGCGATTCGAGGATTGCGGGATGGCCGTTCAGTGCAGCCCATGCCGCATCAGCATCGCTGGGGCTGGAAAGCCGCGCCTGCCCTTTACCGTCATATCCAAAGCGCACGGTTTTTAAAATCGCGGGCATGCCGATCTTGGCAATGGCGACATCAAGGTCGGCGCGACTGCTGACAGTGGCCCATTCTGCCGTGCGCCCTCCACAAGAGGCGGCAAATGTTTTTTCAGCGATGCGGTCTTGGCCAATCTCTAACGCGCGCAGCGGTGGCCACATCGGCACCCGCGTGCTGACGTCGCGCAGAGGCTCCGCATCGATATTTTCAAATTCAAATGTTGCAACATTAATAGCGTGAGCAAAGGTGGCCAATGCGGCGCGGTCATCATAGGCTGCACAGGTAAAGGCCGCACTGACTTCAGCAGCACAGCTGTCGGCGTCGGGCGCAAAAATATGAACGCGGTAGCCAAGTTGCGCAGCAGCCATGCTGAGCATACGGCCCAGCTGTCCGCCACCAATGATGCCAATGGTTGAACCCACAGGAAGAGGGGTAATGATCGTATCTGTCATACCGGATCGGTCGCCACGCCTTCGGTTTGCGCCGCCCGCCACGCCGCCAACCGAGCGCCGAGCGCAGGGTCGGATAAAGCGAGGATGGCTGCGGCCAAAAGCCCGGCATTTATCGCCCCCGCCTTGCCGATGGCGAGTGTACCAACAGGAATGCCGCCGGGCATCTGGACGATCGAAAGCAAACTATCCATGCCGCTCAGCGCCTTGGATTCAACGGGCACGCCCAGCACCGGCAGCGCGGTCATGGCAGCGGCCATACCAGGCAGATGTGCGGCCCCGCCTGCACCGGCAATGATGATCTGCAAACCGCGCGCAGCAGCAGATGTGGCATAGGTAACAAGTCGTTCTGGGGTACGGTGCGCCGAAACAACCTTGGTTTCATGGGGAATGCACAATGTTGTCAAAATCTCAGCCGCATGGCACATGGTGTCCCAATCCGACGTGCTGCCCATGATGATGCCGACACGCGGTGCACTCTCATTCATGCTGGCTTACTCATGCTGGAAAATGCCCCTCAACAATATTCTTAAGGCGGTCAGCTCATAGCTACGC
>JBEBKH010000118.1:0-5776 GCA_040079575.1 Chakrabartia sp.
TGGGAAGCACGCAAACAATTACCACCAATGGTGCCAGCGAGCTGGTCGTCATACCGCGCACCGAGTATGATCGGCTGATTACCGAGCTTGAAGATGCGAAAGATATTACCGCCGCAAAGGAATTTGAGGCGCGCGAAGCCATTGGCGACGCCGAATTTCTGCCATGGGAAATGGCAAAACGGTTGCGGTGTGGCGAGCATCCGATTGCAGTGTGGCGCGACCATCGCAGATTTACCCAAAAAGCGCTTGCGGAACAGGTGAAGATGACCGCTGCCCAGCTTTCGGAAATCGAAAATGGCAAGAAAACCGGCTCGGTCGCGACGCTGCAAAAGCTTGCACAGGCACTGGGTGTGACAGTGGACGAATTGCTGCCACAAATGGTGTGATCGGGCCAGCGCCGATGATGAGGATGGATTGGGGGAGATGGTGGGGTTGAGCATTTATTCGACGGCCCTTGAACCAGTCGTATCCCAAGCCAATCGGACCGAACTTACGAGTTCATCGCCATCGTTGGCCAATGGCGACAGGAAACCAGCATGGACGGCGATCTTCACGCAACCATGATCTAAGTAAAGATGCCCTTGGGATGGAGTCTCGAAATCCACCGGAATTTCAATCTGGCCCAACTGCTCAGCTATGTCGATTAAGTTCCGGTAGAAAAGTGCTTGACGCGGCGTCAGTCTTGCAGGCCTATCTCGGTATTCCGAAGCGCTCCATAAGCGGTAATTTGAACCTACTACACGCAAGACCGTCGGGCTTGATGGAAGTTCCAAGTCGAGGTTAAGCTTCATTCTAATCACCCCATCATCCCCGCAAACCGCTCAAACAGATAATGGCTGTCCATCGGTCCCGGGCTTGCCTCAGGGTGATATTGCACCGAAAACGCAGGCGCATCGGTCAGCTCAAAACCGCAGTTGGACCCGTCGAACAGCGATACATGCGTCGCCCGCGCGTTCGCTGGCAAACTCTCCGCATCGACCGCGAAGCCGTGGTTCATGCTGGTGATCTCCACGGCCCCATCCGAAAGCCGTTTGACAGGATGGTTCGCGCCGCGGTGGCCTTGGTGCATCTTGACCGTCTTCGCGCCCACGGCCAGCCCCAGCATTTGGTGGCCAAGGCAGATGCCGAACAGCGGTTTTCCGGTCGCGAGCCACTGTTGGATCACGGGCACGGCATAGGCGCCCGTCGCGGCGGGATCGCCGGGGCCGTTTGACAGGAACAGGCCGTCGGGGGCGTGCGTCATGATGTCGTCAAAGGTTGCGGTTGCGGGAACGACCGTTACCTCACACCCGACATCAACTAAATTCCGTAAGATATTGTGTTTAATACCATAATCTATGGCAACGACCTTTGGGCGTTTCCCCGCTTGCGCGGCACCTTTGTCAACTTGCGAAAGCGCCCAAAGCCCTTCACGCCACCCATAGGATTGCAGCGTCGTCACTTGGCGCGCGAGGTCCATCCCCTCAAGCCCAGGCCATGCCTTTGCCTGCGCAAGCAGTGCCGCAATATCAAACTGACCGTCAGCATGATGCGCAATCACCCCGTTCGGTGCCCCTGCCCGCCGGATCAGCCGTGTCAGCGCGCGGGTATCAACACCGGACAGCCCAACGCGACCCTTCGCCTTCATCCACGTATCAAACCCGCCTGTGCTGCGGAAATTCGACGGTGCAGTCACAACTTCTCGCACAATCGCGCCCAGCGCATGGGGGTTAATCGCCTCAATATCTTCGGGATTGGTGCCGACATTGCCGATATGGGGAAAGGTGAAACCAATGATTTGCCCGGCATAGCTGGGGTCGGTCATCACTTCCTGATATCCGGTCATTGCGGTGTTGAAACACACTTCGCCGACCACAGTGCCCTCTGCACCAAAGCCCCTGCCCCACACCACTTCACCAGAACTTAAAACCAATACGCCAGTCGCTCCGGTGGGCGCACGCGTAGAGGTGGGTTCGGCCATGATGGGGTCGCTCCGTAATGGGGTTGTAACGATGTCGTTAAGCGACAGTCGATAGAGACGCTATTCCGCAGGGTCAATCTATCAAATTGGGAATCTTTGCGCTAAAGTCAGTGTTTCCATTTCAGAACCGAGAGATACTATGATTCGCGACGATATTAAGGCCGCGCAGATTTCTGCTATGAAGGCCGGAGACACGGTAACGCGCGACACAACGCGGCTGATTGAGGCTGCGGTCAAGAACCGCGATATTGAAGCGCGCACAGGAAAATCTCCGGCTGACGATGATACTTTGGTGGTCGAAGTGCTCCAAAAAATGGTCAAGCAGCGCCGCGAATCGATTGAAATGTTTGAAAAGGGCGACCGCCCAGAACTCGCCGCAAATGAAGCCGCAGAGGTTGTGGTGATTGAACGCTTCCTTCCCGCTCAGTTAAGCGAAGCGGAAACAACCGCACTTATCGAAGGCATCAAGGCCGAAATTGGCGCGGAAAGTGTGAAGGATATGGGCAAAGTCATGGCTGTGCTCAAAGAACGCCATGCCTCAAGCTTGGATATGAGCAAGGCCAGCGGATTGGTGAAGGCTGCGCTTTCCTAATTGCATGAGCCTCTCCCCTGCCTTTCTTGATGAACTCCGCGCGCGGACGCTGTTGTCGACGCTGATTGGTCGCACGATCAAGGTCACCAAGGCAGGACGTGAGTATAAGGCCTGTTGCCCGTTTCATAATGAAAAAACGCCCAGCTTCACGATCAATGATGACAAGGGCTTTTACCATTGTTTTGGCTGCTCCGCGCACGGCGATGCCATCCGCTGGATGACCGATCAGCGCGGTTTGCCGTTCATGGACGCGGTGAAGGAACTTGCGGCCGCTGCCGGGATGGAGGTTCCAGCGGCGGACCCGCGTGCCGCCGAAAAGGCCGAACGCGGCAATGCTCTTTTTGATGTCATGACAGCCGCAGCGGACTGGTTTGTGGAGCAACTAGCAGGTGCGGACGGCGCGAATGCGCGCTCCTATCTCAAAAATCGTGGGTTAAGCACGGCCACGATCAAGACCTTCGGCATGGGTTATGCGCCGGATTCACGCGGCCAGTTAAAGGCGGCCCTCTCTCGCTTTGGCGATGAAAAATTGATTGAAGCAGGCCTGTTGATCTCGGTTGAGGATAAGGAGCCTTATGATCGGTTCCGGGGGCGCTTGATGATCCCCATTCGTGATGTGCGTGGGCGCGTGATCGCCTTTGGCGGGCGCATTTTGGGGGTGGGAGAACCCAAATATCTCAACTCCCCAGACACGCCATTGTTCGACAAGGGCCGCACGCTCTACAATCTTGACCGCGCGGGGCCAGACAGCCGCAAGACAAACCGCGTGATCGTGGTTGAGGGCTATATGGATGTCATCGCGCTGGCGCAGGCGGGGATTGGGGATGTCGTGGCCCCGCTTGGCACTGCGCTAACCGAACATCAGCTTGAACGGCTTTGGCGGCTAACCGATGCACCAACATTATGCTTCGACGGCGATAATGCGGGCCAGAAAGCGTCTGTTCGGGCGATTGGCCGCGCCATGCCAGCGCTTGGCCCCGCGCGTTCGCTCAAGTTCCTGACACTGCCTGTGGGGCAAGACCCTGACGATCTGATCAAAGCAGGCGGCAAACGCGCGATGGATGCGCTGTTGGAAAAGCCCGAACATCTGGTCGACCGGCTGTGGCGCCATGAATTAAACGCAGAGCCACTGACAACGCCAGAAGCGCGCGCTGGCCTGAAACGCCGTTTGCACGAACATGTGCAGGTGATTGGTGACGGCGATGTTCGCAGTCAGTATCAGGCCGAATTTCGAACGCGGTTTGATACGGCTTTCTTGTCGCAACCGCCGCGACGCACCTTTATGCCCAATGCAAGGGGATTTTCAGGCGGATACCGCACACCAGAAGCGCCGCCTTCTGGCCGCACCAAGACGATTAGCGGCGCTGGTATTGAACCCATGATCGCGCGCGCTTTATTGGCAGGGTTGGTCCGTTATCCCGCGCTGCTTCATTCCTGCGGCGATGCGCTTTCGACGATCAACATCGATGATCCGGCGCTTGAAAAAATGCGGATAACGCTGCTTGATGCGGCTTATGATCACGCAGAGCTTGATTCTGATGCACTGCTTCCCATATGCGAAACAGCAGGTTTGGATGTATTATTGGGAGAGCTGCGCGGCAATGATGGTGCAAAGAGGCTTGCCTTTTCGTTCTTACGCCGCAATGCGGAACCCAACGACGCACAAAGAGCATTAAAATATGCCATTGATATTGTTTCAGCGCGCCCCGCTTTGGTGGCAGAGCTGCAAGCAGCAACGGCAAGAATGAATGAAACAATGGATGAGGCCAGCTTTGCTTATCAAGTGGAAGTGTCAAAGGCCTTAAGAGTGAATGAATTGAAATTAGCGGCTCTCGCCAATGGCGAAGATCCTGATGAAATTGACGGGGAAGTTCGGTAAATATGGCAAAAGCAGACACAGCAGAAGCAGCAGACTCCATTGACGGTGGTGATGTGCCTCTGGTTGAAATGAACGAAGCGGCGATCAAAAAGCTGCTCGCGCGCGCCAAAAAGCGCGGCTACATCACCTATGATGAATTGAATGAGGCGCTGCCACCAGACCAACTGTCATCCGAACAGATTGAGGACGTCATGTCCTCCATCAACGATATGGGCGTCAATATTGTCGAAAATGAAGAAGCCGCCGATGACGGTGACGAAGCCGAATCAGACACTGATGAAGATGAAATCGAAGCTGTCGATCAAACCGATTCGACGGGGGCATCCGCACCGCTTGAAAAGAAGAAGGAAGTCATTGATCGCACAGATGATCCTGTCCGGATGTATCTGCGCGAAATGGGCGCGGTCGAATTGCTCAGCCGTGAAGGCGAAATTGCAATTGCCAAACGCATTGAGGCTGGCCGCGACACGATGATCCTTGGGCTGTGCGAAAGCCCAATTACCTTTAACGCGATCATTGATTGGTCGAATGCACTTAATGAAGGCACGATGCAGCTGCGTGAGATCATGGATCTTGATGCGATGCTGTCCAAAGACCCCGCCCCAGAGGCTTTGACCGAAGACGGCGAAGAAGAAGGCGACGGCGAAATTTCTGAAAAGACGGCAGGGCCTTCTTTCAAAGAAGAAGACGATGTTGAAGAAGTTGCGCCGGACGAAGAAGATGAAGAAGGTCAGATGACAGAACGGCGCGCTAAGCGCCCGGTTGAAGAGGATGATGAGGACAATACACTCTCCCTCGCGCAGATGGAAGAAACGCTTAAACCGGCGGCGCTTGAAAAATTTGCGACCATTACATCGCTCTATAAGAAATTCTCCAAAATCCAGGCTGCACGCATGGATGCGCTGGGCGGCGCGCTTGATTTCAGCGCGTCTGATGAAAAGAAATATCATAAACTGCGCGAAGATTTGACTGCAGAAGTTGAAAGCGTGAAGTTCCACGGCGCTAAAATCGAATATCTGGTTGATCAGCTTTACAGCTACAGCCGTCGGTTGACCGCGCTTGGTGGCCAGATGCTGCGTCTTGCTGAACGCCATAAAGTGCCGCGCAAAGCGTTCCTCGACAGTTATATGGGGCGTGAACTCGACGAAACTTGGCTCGACAGTGCCAAGGGTACAGATAAAAAATGGGCGGCCTTTGCTGAACAAGAATCTGATGCCGTTGAACGTATCCGCATGGAAATCGCCGAAATTGCTCTTGCAACCGGCATGTCACTTGGCGAATTCCGCCGGATCGTGAACATGGTCCAAAAGGGCGAACGTGAAGCGCGCATCGCCAAAAAGGAAAT
>JBEBKH010000119.1:0-5686 GCA_040079575.1 Chakrabartia sp.
TCTGAGACACAAATTCCGGCGTCCGTAATGAGTGCAAGCAAAAAGCAACCCAGACCGCAGCCAACGGTCGCAGAAACCGATAACGTTACAACAAAGCCAGTCACCGCTGGACCAATTTGGCGTGTCCAGCTTGGTGCCTTTGGTGATCCGGCAAAGGCAAAGGCGCTTTGGCGTGGACTTTCCAGTCGTGTATCTGGGCTTGCAAATTTTCAGCCTTCATTTGTGAAAGCAGGGCCGATAACTCGACTTCAGACGGGACCGCTCACTTCGCGGTCCGCAGCAGAAAAGCTGTGTTCGTCCGTAATATCAAAAGGCAATGCATGCCTTGTGATTGCGCCCTAATCCATAATCCAGCTTGAGCGCGGATAGCCCATTGCGAATAGGAGTGCGCTCAAATCATTATGGGTAATTTTTGCTGTGGCTGCGGCGGCTGTCTTCGGCTTCGCATGATAGGCGACCCCCAAACCTGCGGCCTCGATCATCGGAATGTCATTGGCACCGTCGCCAATGGCAAGGCTATGTTCAACGGAACTGCCCGTTTGCTCAAGCATTGAAAACAGCGTTTCACGCTTGGTTGCAGCCCCTACAATCGCGCCTTCAACAACGCCCGTCAGCGCGCCGTTGGCAATGCCCAAACGGTTGGCGACTGCCCGATCAAACCCAATTTCTTCAGCAACCGGATCGGCGAAACGCGTGAAGCCACCGGAGACAAGAACAGCATGTCCACCCTTTGCTTTGACGGTCCGCACCAAAGCTTTTGCACCCGGCATGATCTTGACCCGTTCGGCAAGGCACGCAGCAATGGCGGATTCAGACAACCCTTTGAGCAGAGCGACACGCGAACGTAGCGCCTCTTCAAAATCCAGTTCCCCGCGCATGGCCCGTTCGGTCACCGCTGCGATTTCGGGCTTTATACCCGCATAATCAGCCAGTTCATCAATACACTCAACCGTAATCATCGTTGAGTCCATATCCGCTACAATCAAGCTGCGTTGGCGTTCTGCTGTGCGTTGAACAATAACGTCAATGGGGCCAAGTCCGCTTTCCAAAGCATGACGCGCGGCATTCATGTCACCCGTGAAATGAATATCTGCCGCGGCGCCGGCTTCAATCCATTGGCTGCTGAGAGCGTCACAACCAATTGTGCGCAACAGATCGAGCCCGTGAGAAATATCTCCTGCACGTAAACAATCTGCTGCTATCAGCGTAGCGATGAACACAGGAGACTCCCCTTCCAAACCAATGGTCGCGCTTATCGCGGGACCAACGGCCAGCGGCAAGTCCGCAATTGCATTGGCGCTGGCAAAAATGCGGCCTGCAACAATTATAAACGCTGATGCCAGTCAGGTTTACCGTGATTTGCGCGTTGTTAGTGCAAGGCCATCGGTTGAGGATGAGACGCAAGCGCCGCACGCCGCATTTGGATTCATTGACGGTGCGGAGGCCTGTTCCGCCGCGCGTTGGGCGGAGGCAGCGAAAGCCGCGATTGCTGATTCCGTATCGTTAGGGCGGTTGCCGATTTTGGTCGGTGGCACTGGCCTCTATATTCGAACGCTACTCGATGGGATCGCGCCCATTCCTGACATTGATCCTACCGTCCGATTGCAGGTACGGGCGCTTTCTGGGGCTATGGCCTATCAACTTTTATGTGCAGAAGATCGGGAAGCGGCGCAGCGTTTGTCGCCCAACGACAGCAGCCGGATTGCGCGTGCGCTAGAGGTTGTTCGTTCAACAGAAAAGCCAATGCATCATTGGCAAACCCAGACGGTAGGCGGGATTGGACAGAGCATTTCGTTGTGTCCGATGATCTTGCTGCCGCCGCGCGACTGGTTGTTTGACCGCTGTGACACTCGGTTTTCGGCGATGCTGGAAAACGGTGGGATGGACGAAGTGCGCGCCCTTCTGGACCGCAATCTTGACCCTGCGCTTCCGGTGATGCGGGCGATTGGGGTGCGGGAGATTGCGGGGATTATCGCCGACCCAAAATCACGCGAAGTTGGCGAAAGTGCCGCGCAACTGGCAACGCGACAATATGCAAAGCGGCAATATACGTGGTTTCGAAATCAGATGCCGACAAACTGGCTGCGGGTTGAAACAATGTTAAATTCCGAAAATGTCAACGATTTAGCAATAATATTACGCAATAGGTCGTTGACATAGCAGTTTGTTGCCAGTAATCGCCCGCCTCTGGACAATTTCGCTGCAACGCAACAAAGCCGCGCTACGCGTTTAAGGAACAAGTTTATGGCCGTTGAAAAATCAGGAGCTGATATCCTTATCGAGGCGCTGTGCGATCTCGGTGTCGATGTCATTTTCGGCTATCCCGGCGGCGCTGTTCTTCCAATTTATGACGCGATTTTCAAACAAAAGCGCATCCGCCACATTCTTGTCCGCCACGAACAAGCCGCTACCCATGCGGCGGAAGGTTATGCGCGGTCGACCGGAAAACCTGGCGTTGTTCTCGTCACAAGCGGCCCCGGCGCGACCAATGCCGTCACTGGCATCACCGATGCGCTGATGGATTCGATCCCCATGGTCGTGATCACCGGACAAGTTGCCACACATCTGATCGGCACTGATGCGTTTCAGGAAGCCGATACCGTGGGCATCACGCGCCACTGCACCAAGCATAATTATCTGGTCAAAAGCCCCGATGGCCTTGGCGACATCATTCATGAGGCGTTTCATATCGCCACATCTGGACGTCCCGGCCCGGTTGTCGTGGACATTCCAAAGGATGTGCAGGTCGCCACTGCCCACTATAAAAAGCCCGGCCCCATCCAGCACAAAACGTACCGCCCCCAGATTAAGCCTGAGACGGCGTTGATCGAAGCTGCGGTTGAAATGATCGCCGCTGCTGAACGCCCTATTTTCTACACCGGCGGCGGGATCATCAATGCTGGTCCGGGTGCAAGCCAAATGTTGCGTGAATTGGCGCGCATTACCGGAGCCCCCGTCACTTCAACCCTGATGGGTCTGGGCGCATTTCCGGCGTCCAATAATCAATGGCTGGGTATGCTGGGCATGCACGGCACCTATGAAGCCAATTTCGCGATGAACGAGGCCGATTTGGTGATTTGCCTCGGCGCACGATTTGATGACCGCGTAACGGGCCGGCTTGACGCGTTCAGCCCCAAATCAAAGAAAATTCATGTCGACATTGACCGCAGTTCAATCAACAAGATTGTCCGCGTTGATTTGGGCATCGTTGGTGACGTTGGCCGCGCACTCGAAGATATGGTCAAAATCTGGAAAGGCCGCCAACATCAAAAGGCAGACCTTTCGGCGTGGTGGAAACGCATTGACGGATGGCGTGCCAAAAAATCGCTCGATTACCCAGCGTCAAAAGAAGAAATCATGCCACAACGGGCCATTCGCGCGCTGTGGGAGGCCACCCACAAGAAAAATCCAATCATCACAACTGAAGTCGGCCAACACCAAATGTGGGCGGCGCAATATTTTGATTTTGAAGGCCCGAACAAATGGCTGACCAGCGGCGGTTTGGGCACGATGGGATACGGGCTTCCTGCGGCAATTGGCGCGCAATTGGGCAATCCCAATGCGCTGGTTATCGACATTGCCGGTGAAGCATCGATCCAAATGAACATTCAGGAATTGGCCACCGCGACCCAGTACCGCCTGCCCATCAAGATTTTCATCCTCAACAATGAATATATGGGCATGGTGCGGCAATGGCAGGAATTGACCTATTCCAGCCGTTATTCGGAAAGCTATTCGGACTCATTGCCTGATTTTGTGAAACTGGGTGAGGCGTACGGCTGGAAGGGCATTCGCATTGAAGACCCCGCCGAACTGGATAACGGCATTGCCGCAATGCTCGCTTATGACGGCCCCGTCATTGTCGATTGCCGCGTTTCAAAACTGGCCAATTGTTTCCCAATGATCCCGTCAGGCGCCGCGCATACCGACATGATTTTGAGCGATCATAAGGTGTCTGGCGAAATGTCTGATGAAGCAAAGGCGCTGGTCTGATGCATATTAAAGAAGGACCAACCGAGCGTCATACACTGTCGATCACTGTGACCAATGAACCCGGCGTTCTGGCGCGGATCGCGGGTATGTTTACGGCACGCGGGTATAATATCGAAAGCTTGACCGTCGCAGACATCACCGAAGATGACAGCATCAGCCGTATCACCATCGTCACCAGCGGCACCCCCGCTGTCATCGAACAGGTTGTGGCCCAGCTTGACCGCATGGTGCCCGTTCATAAGGTGACCGACCTGACGGTATTGGGCGCGCATGTTGAACGCGAACTGGCGTTGGTCAAGGTTGCGGGAACCGGTGATCACCGTGTCGAAGCATTGCGATTGGCAGAGGTTTACCGCGGTCATGTCGTCGATGCGACGACATCAAGCTTTGTTTTTGAAGTGACAGGCACATCTGAAAAGATCGACAAATTTGTTGAGCTGATGGGTGAAATTGGCCTTGTCGAAGTAGCCCGCACCGGGATTGTTGCCATCGCAAGGGGCAAGGACGCGGTATAACCTGTTCAGAGTGTAGCGTGGATGCTGAAACAAGTTCAGCATGACGAAAAGATAATGAAAGAAAGAGACCTAAAATGCGCGTATTTTATGATGCCGATGCCGATCTGAAACTTATCGCCGATAAGAAAATTGTCATCCTTGGTTATGGCAGTCAGGGCCATGCCCATGCGCAAAATCTGCGCGATTCAGGGATTAAGGATGTCGCGATTGCACTCCGCCCCGGTTCAGCAACAGCCGCAAAAGCCGAAGGCGCTGGTTTTAAGGTCATGTCGAACAAGGATGCAGCACTTTGGGCCGATATCATCATGATCCTTGCGCCCGATGAGCATCAGGCCGCCATTTATGCTGATGATCTGCACGCCAATATGAAACCGGGCGCAACGCTTGCCTTTGCTCACGGTCTGAATGTCCATTTCGGCCTTATTGAACCGCGCGCTGACCTTGATGTTATCATGATCGCGCCAAAAGGCCCGGGCCATACTGTGCGCAGCGAATATCAAAAAGGCGGCGGCGTGCCCTGCCTCATTGCCGTGCATCAGGATGTTAGCGGCAACGCGCATGACATTGGCCTTGCCTATGCATCCGGCGTTGGTGGCGGACGTTCCGGCATTATCGAAACCAATTTCCGTGAAGAATGCGAAACCGATCTGTTCGGCGAACAGGCCGTATTGTGCGGGGGTATCACACACCTGATTCAAGCTGGCTTTGAAACGTTGACCGAGGCTGGATATGCGCCCGAAATGGCCTATTTCGAATGTCTGCATGAAACCAAATTGATCGTTGATCTGCTGTATGAAGGCGGCATCGCCAATATGCGCTATTCCATCTCAAACACCGCAGAATATGGCGACATCGTCACCGGACCGCGCATCATCACCGCCGAAACCAAAGCAGAAATGAAACGCGTTCTCGCAGACATTCAGTCGGGTCGTTTCGTGAAGAATTTCGTGCTCGATAACCGCGCTGGCCAACCTGAACTCAAAGCCAGCCGTAAGGCCGCTGCTGCGCATCCGATTGAAAAAGTGGGCAGTGAATTGCGCGCAATGATGCCGTGGATCGCCAAGAACCAGTTGGTAGATAAGGCCAAGAATTAAGGGGTCATTGGGGTCAAGACTTGACGGGTCGGGGAAGCACAGGCAATCTTGTCGGCTTCCCCGCCCCTCACCTCAGGAGTCTGA
>JBEBKH010000120.1:0-5617 GCA_040079575.1 Chakrabartia sp.
CCGGTCCTGCATATAGCCTTTGAGGATGCCGTCTTCGATCAGCACGGTTTCTGATGTCGGCGTGCCTTCATCATCAATGCTGAGCGAACCGCGCCGGTCAGGGATTGAACCATCATCGACCACAGTAACACCCGGAGCCGCAATACGTTCACCAATGCGGCCTGAAAAAGCGGATGTCCCTTTGCGGTTGAAGTCGCCTTCCAATCCGTGGCCGATGGCTTCGTGGAGGATGATGCCGGGCCAGCCCGGACCGAGCAGCACGGTCATCTCTCCAGCGGGGGCGGCAACACTGTCCAAATTGACGAGCGCTTGCGCCAGCGCTTCATCAATTGCGCGGTTCCATGTCGCGGGGGAAAAGAGGCTTTCGTACATATAGCGGCCACCAATCCCGAAACTTCCAGATTCGCGGCGACCATTTTGTTCACAGACAATGCCAATGTTCAAACGGACCAATGGGCGGATGTCGGTTGCAAGAAAACCGTCCGCACGAACGATTTCAACAACGCTCCAGCTGGCTGACAAACCCACCGAAACTTGAGAAATACGGGGGTCGCGGGCGCGGGCGGCAGCGTCAATTTTCTGGCAGAGCGCGACTTTGTCGGCAAAGGGGATCAGCCCCATCGGGTTGCCGTCTGTATAAAGATGGCGATTGTTCTGACGCGGCGGTGGTGCCGCTTCTCCCTTGGCGGGGTCGAGCAGGGTGAGTGTTTCCCCAGCGCGCCGGATTGCGGCCTCGCTCAATTCATTGGCATGGGCAAATCCAGTCATTTCTCCGGATACGCCGCGCAGACCAAAGCCAGCATCAGTTGAATAATCGGCGGTTTTGAGGCGACCGTCATCAAACCCAAATGCCTCTGACGCGCGGTATTGCATATAGAGTTCACCGTCATCACAGCGCGACAGCAGCTGCGCGGTCAAACGTTTTGCGGTTTCAGGGTCAAAGCTGCCGTCGCGGTAAAGGAAGCGGCGTGGGTCTGTGTGCATCATCATATGCCCTATATAGGGTTCGATTTGCCTATTGATAGTTCATCGTGAGGGTAAATGTGCCCGCATAAACGCCCGAAAGCTGATTTGCCCCAACATTAAGCCGCCCACCGATGATAATCGTCTGCACGCCGGTGGCAGGCAGATTGAAGTTGCGGGGCAGTGTTCGCACAGCGCCGCCGCCAATGCTGACGCGCAATGTGTTGAGGTTCATCGTCGCGCCGCCGCCAATACGGGTGAGAACAACAGTGGGGGATCCAACCGAAAGGCGTGCCTGGACCCCGGCGGTTCCCGTTCCGGCAAAGGCCGCACTTGTGAAATCCGTTCCCAGCAAAGTCACGCCGCCCGTGCGGGTGCGCGCGCCTGTCCGTGGATTGATGGTCACCGTGCCAGCGGTCGTACCGCGAATGATACGCCCAAAGTTAAGATCACGTGTTTTGGAAATTGTCGTCGCTGGACGGACGACCGATGATGCCACGCCAGCCGCAGACGCGGCGAAGGCTGCGCTGCTGGTGCATAACACCAGACCAACAGCCGCGCACGCGCTTACAAAGTGAGAGACGTTCCCTGATCCCATAAAGAGGGGCGTAGGCCGGAACCGTTCAAAAGACTGTAAGCGAAGTGGTAAAGAATGGGGTAATGATTTGAGGCCAGATCTTAATGCTGGTCCGCTGGCCCACCGATGAGGATAAAGCGTTTGTCGCAATATCCGCATTCAACCGCGCCGGTTTCATCGATTTCGAGCCAAACCTTAGGATGGCCAAGCGACGCGCCGCCCGGAATGTCAGAGGCTCCATCACAGGAAATGCGGTGGGATGAGATGCGAACAGTTTCAGGAGCGTGGATCATAATGCGCGTTTAGCAATCACAGCAGTGCGGTGCAATTGGCCATCACTGATAATTGAGAATGACCGAAAATGTCCCGACATAATTGCCTGGCGTCTGATTAGCGCCGACCCTGAGCGTCGCGCCAAGAGGAAAGCTGAACAATCCTGTTGCGGCGGCAATGCGGAACACCCGCGGATTGGTGCTGAGTACTGCCGTTGGGGTGCTGCCGATGACAAAGGTGTCAACGACCATCGTCTGTGTCCCTGACACCCGCGTCAGGACAATGGAATTTGCCCCAAGGGAGACCTGAACATTTTGGTTGAACCGGCCCAATCCAGCAAAACGCGCGACCTGTACAGGCCCGCCGACAAGCGTAACGCCACCGGTTTTCGTCCGCGTTCCAGACGGCGCGAGAACAACGGTTCCAGCGGTGGTCCCCGCCAGCATCGTTCCAAACTCCATGTCTTCAAATTGAATGAAGGACAAAGGCGTCACAATGACAGCGTCGGCGGTTCCCCCCGTCTGTCCAGCAAAAGCAGCTGAGCTGACAGACGCCAGACAAAGGCCCAGCGCAAACGCAGCGTATCGCTTAAAGTATGAAGTGTTCCCCAGCACATTTGTGGCTCTACCCATAAACATGAAACACTTCACGAAGAGCTATGGTTAAAAATTCCTTGCGCGCAGATTTATCATCACAAAATCTCACACAAAATCTCACCAAAAAACACCCTAAAGATACAAAGTATACCCACCAACAGACCGAAACTGTATCCTTTGTAGCTTTAAGGGTGAAGGGAAATGTCGCTGATTGCAGGCCCGTACAGCGATAGGGCAGTTGGCGATTTCTCAAAGAGTGGGCTGGCAGGTCAAATCCTACATTGCAAGGGGGAGGGTGTGGGGGGCTTCCGCTTCCGATGAATTTTCGGTCGTTTAAGTGGCATCGCGCATAAGCCACGAGCAGCCGTCCGTTCAAGCTTGACTTTCCAATTAATTGGGTGCACAAAAAATCCGTGAAAATCGAGTTCGATCCGGCCAAGGATGACGAAACCGTTCGTATCATAAGCCTGCGCCCGGCAGAGAAACATGAAGCAAGCTATTATTATGGACAAATTTGATCCAAAAATTCACGATGAAAATCGCGGGTCAACGCCCTGTTGGGGAAACTCCTGGCGAACGGGCAGATTTGAAGTCATACTATTCAGGCATATGACAAAGATCGACAAGATTTTGGTCGTTCGGCAAACCATTCGCGGAACCTGTAAGCAGACATTTAGCCGCCTGTTCGACACAGTAAAAGAGCGGCGACGATTGAGGGAAATTCCGGGAACACTATACTAATTAGCTCTGTCTGGACCCAACAATGGCAGATTGCGGGGGTGTAGGAAAGGGTTGGGTTGGCCGCTGTGCGATCATGGAGAGAATTAAGTATAGTGTCCCCGGAATTCCTCCCCCGGAATTCCTCCCCCCGGAATTCCTCAAAGACAATTATGGCTCAGTGATTGTTTTACTTTTTGAGCCTGAGTAGTCAGCGGTTTCGCCTTCACCGGCAGGATTGTCGAACAAATGGGATGTGCCGCCGTAAACGCGAAAAGCCTTGCGCGCCTCTTCCTTTCGGTCCGCGTCAGCTTCATTTAGAACATTGTTTATGTTCATCAAAACCCAGCTGCATAACTCTGCATCACGTATTGCTGCGTCGAGGTGGGCAACCGTTACTATCTTCGCATTGCGAATGAAGCGGACGGCTGCATCAAAGATTTGCTGCGGCGTAGTTTCCTCGATGTACCAAAGCTTCCCAGACATTAACAGAAGCCTCGATTCGTCGTCCAAACTAGAAAACAAAACGGCATCCGGAAATTGCTCGCTTGAACTCCAGTTTTCGTGCGCCAGCACATTCCGGAACTCATAAATCTCTCGGAACAATGTGCGCGCGAATTGGAACACCCTGGCAATGATCGGGTCTGCATCGGTATAGGGAAAGTCACATAGAAAATCAAACCTAGATTTTGGGTTCGGGAAATCCTTTAGGGCGCGTTTCGCATCGACGAGTTGATCGCCATGTGTAGTGTAAATGATCTGCTGGATAAGGCTTTGCGCAAACGTGCATTGCGACAAAACGATAGAACTCATTAACTGAAATTCAGGCGCTACGACTAAACTCGCGCCAATGTTGCGATTTAAGTTCGTTCCTTCGGTTATGGTATCAAAATACTTAGCCACAGCAATATTTCCTTAGTGTTTCGCAAAAAAGTCTAGATCATCGCACTGATCTTTCAACCCTATGCTGCGACCCCAGACTATCAATCCCGTGCAATAAACTGCGCTCGTTCTAGCAACTCGTCATAGGTCATGATGTCGATGCTTCGCGTCTCGCGTCGAAACAACTCGAACGTGTCTGCTTTTGCCGATTTCTACTCAGCAGCTGCCTTTCCGGATCCCCCAACAATGCTGCAATTCAAACTCACCCTCCCTACAATCCCTTTCGTTTGGCGCACGTGCGCGTTAAGGGTTGTTTATGACAGATGCTGCAATTCGGATCACGGACCTTCAAAAAACATATGCGGGGGGAAAACAGGCGCTGGCTGGTGTCAGTTTTGACGTGCCGCGCGGGGAGATTTTTGGGTTGCTTGGTCCCAATGGCGCGGGCAAATCAACGCTGATCAATATCCTTGCTGGTCTGGTCAATAAGACGGGGGGAACGGCGACGGTCTGGGGTTTTGATATTGGTCAGCACCCGCGCAATGCAAAGGCGAGCATCGGCATTGTCCCCCAGGAAATTTTGTTCGATCCCTTTTTTACGCCGTTTGAAACGCTTGAAAATCAAGCAGGGCTATACGGCGTGCCAAAGGCAAAGCGTCGCTCGATGGAGCTTTTGAAAGCGGTTCACCTTGAAGATAAAGCCGGGGCCTATTCGCGCACCTTGTCCGGGGGGATGAAGCGACGCTTGTTGGTGGCCAAGGCAATGGTGCATTCGCCGCCAATCCTCGTGCTGGATGAACCAACGGCTGGGGTTGATGTGGAACTGCGCCAACAGCTTTGGGCCTATGTCCGTGAACTCAATCGGCAGGGCGTGACCATTGTTCTGACCACGCATTATCTGGAAGAAGCCGAGGAACTGTGTGACCGGATCGCGATTATCAACAACGGGACGCTGATTGCCAACAAACCGACCCGCGAATTGATCGGTATGGCGCAGGAAAAAGTGGTTGAGATCACCGTTGACCGTGATGTTGTGGCCGCGCCGCAATCACCCTTGTTTCAAAAGGTTGATGTGAAGGCGGGGCGCGTCCTGACGATTACCTATTCAAAGACGGTTGCCAATGCGGGCGACGTCCTTGGCGCGCTTCAGGCCGAAGGATATGGCATTGCTGATGTGTCGACGCGCGAAGCCGATCTTGAACATGTCTTCCTCAACCTGACGCGTGCGGCCAATGCAGAACACATTTGACGTTCTGATTATTGGTTCGGGTGCGGCCGGGCTGACGGCGGCCCTCACACTTGCCACGACAAAGAAGGTCGCCGTGCTTGCCAAGGGGGCATTGTCCGACGGCGCAACCGCATGGGCGCAGGGCGGGATTGCGGCGGTGCTTGAACCCGGCGATACGTTTGAGGATCATATCCGCGACACGATGACCGCGGGTGCGGGCCTTAACAACCGCGCGACGGTTGAGTTTGTGATTGAAAGCGCGCCCGCAGCGATCGAGCGGCTGGCCGCACTCGGTGTGCCGTTCAACCCCGGCGATGATGCCACAGAGTCCGATGGACGCTGGCATTTGACGCGCGAAGGCGGGCACAGCCACCGGCGGAT
>JBEBKH010000121.1:0-5563 GCA_040079575.1 Chakrabartia sp.
ACTTATAAGTCACCGCTATAATGGTCGGGGAGACAGGATTCGAACCTGCGACCCCCTGGTCCCAAACCAGGTGCGCTACCAGCCTGCGCCACTCCCCGTACCAAGGACTGGCGCTTTAGACGCGTCTTTCGCGCAAGTCTATCCCGCAGATGTCGCAATCAGCTGTGCATAGAAATTTATCATGCGCCGCAGGTTGTCGACGGTCATATGTTCGTTGGTGCCGTGGATCATTGCAGTATCCTTGACCGTGAAATGCATGGGCATGAACCGGTAAACATCCTGAGAAATGCCTTCAAAACTGCGGCTGTCCGTGCCAGCCACGACCAGATAGGGGGCAAGTGCCGCCTGAGGTGCATCGGCGCGTGCGGCGGCGCTGATCAGCCTCCATCCTTCCGAAGAGGTGGAAGAAACTTTTGATGGTTCACGCGGTGTTTTGACCCACGACAGCGTTACAGGCATTTTTCCGACCGCCAATTTTGCCTTTGCCATCACGTCCGCAGAACTGTTCCACGGAGCGATTCGGTAATTGATGAGCGCGGTTGCCCTCTGGGGAAGGACATTTTCTTTCGGGCTGCCCTCCAACATTGTTGGTGCAATCGTGGTGTGGAGCATGGCGGCCCCACCCGGTGTTTCACCGGCCTGACGCTTAATCATACTGCCAAAAAGCCAAGGATTGGCCATTGCCATTTTGGTTGCACCGCCTCTGATAGCGGCAAGCGACCCCAGCATTTGTGCCCCAGGCCCCTTTAATTCGAGAGGAAATGGCTTGTCGTTGATCGCAATGACGGCCTTCGCGAGATTGACCACACCCGTTTCTTTTGGGGGCATCGAACTATGGCCACCTGCGGCATTGGCGGTCACTTTGAGCGTCCCATATCCTTTTTCCGCAATGCCAATCAGAATAGCGGGGCCATTGATGAGCGGCGCATCCAGCACAACCGCACTGCCTTCATCAATCGTGAACAAGGCTTTGACACCGCGACTGGCGAGTAAATCAGCAGCGGCCTTTGCGCCGGTCCCGCCGACTTCTTCATCATGGCCGGAAATCAGGTAGAGTGTCCGACGCGGCTTAAACCCCTTTATCGCTAACGCTTCAAGCGCTTCAAAAAGGCCAATGAGCGCGCCTTTGTCATCCACTGACCCCCTGCCCCACACTGCATTTTCAGCAATGACACCGTCATATGGCGCGTATTTCCAATCTTTTTCGGTGCCTGGAGTCACCGGAACAACATCCTGATGTGCCATCACGATGATGGCCGGCTCAGTTGGTGCTGATCCTTCCCATTTATAGATGAGTGCGCGCTCTGCCGATAATTCTCGCGTCATAGCAGCGTGCGTTGCTGGATAAGTCGTTTGGAGCCAAGCATGGAGCTTGTTCCATTCCCCAATCTGATTTTCGGCTGGATCTTGATGCGAAATCGTTTGAAAACGGACGGCGGCACTCAAATTTTTGACAGACTTGTCCAAATCAAATGAGGGAAGCGCAGAAAGCGTGATGCCATCTGCTGTGACAACATCTTCAGGTGAAAAATTATAAGTTTTTAAGCCGATGACACCACCAACACATAGTGTCGTGAGCGCAAGTGCGGAAACCACTTTCCCTGTTCGTTTCATTCTACTCTCTCCCAGATATCTGTCAGGCCTCGTTTTTTCTCAGGCTATGTCAGAATATTTCATGACGCCAGTGGGAAAGTGGTGGGCCCGGAGGGACTCGAACCCCCAACCAAGCCGTTATGAGCGGCCGGCTCTACCATTGAGCTACAGGCCCCACCGTATTGTGGTGCGCGATAGCGGAGGGAGATTGCGGCTTGCAAGCGAAACCCGACGATTGACGTGCAATCTTCAAACATCGAAAGGGAAGCATGACAATCACACGCTTTGACCTCATCGGCATTCCAACCGACATCAACAGTTCATTCGAACGCGGCCCCGCCAAAGCGCCAGGCCATATTCGCGCGGCGCTCTGGAGTGATCGCGGCAATTTATCTTGCGAAAATGGATATGAAATTGGTCGTGAAATCGCGCTTAACGATGTTGGAGATTTGGCCCTTACTGAAACAACAGGTGACGATGCGATAATCCGTGATGCGGTTGCAAAAAGCCTTTCGTCAGGCGCGACACCGATTGCCCTTGGCGGCGATCATGCAATTACCTTTCCGGTTCTTCAAGCAATTGCCGCCCATTTCGGGCCAGTGTCCATTCTCCATTTTGACGCACATCCCGACTTATATGACGATTTTGAAGGCAATCCGCGTTCTCATGCTTCCCCCTTTGCGCGGATTATGGAGGCGGGGCTCGCGTCGCGATTGGTCCAAGTCGGGATCCGCACGCTTACCCATCATTGCCGCGAACAAGCGACACGATTTGGTGTTGAAATTATCGATATGCGCGGGTTTTCGGTGGCGGCGGTGCCCGTTCTTACCGGACCACTTTATATCAGCATCGATCTTGACGGAATTGATCCCGCTTATGCGCCGGGTGTTTCCCATCCAGAACCGGGCGGATTGACGGTGCGTGAGGTTTTGCAAGTGCTCAACCTACAACGCGCACCGATCATCGGGGCAGACATTGTTGAGCTTAACCCTGACAAGGACATAAATCACGTCACTGCTATCTTGGCAGCAAAGCTTGTCCGTGAAGTTGCCGCGCTTGCACATCGCAACGCCTTGTGATCCTATATCTATATAGATAATTTTGGAGATATTATGACTGTTATCGTTCACCACCTTGAAGATTCCCGTTCTCAGCGCGTTTTGTGGCTGCTCGAAGAACTCGGTGTTGCCTATGAGGTTAAACGCTATAATCGCGATCCAGTCACTCGGCTTGCCCCGCCAGAATTGCTGGCGATCCATCCCTTGGGAAAATCACCGGTGATTGAGATTGATGGCGCAGTGTTTGCCGAAACAGGTGCTATTTTTGAAGCGCTGCTCGATAAATTTGATACAGCACACACATTGCATCCAGCTTCCGACGATGCCCGTTATGCCGATCATCGCTTCTGGCTCCACTATGCCGAAGGATCCGCCATGACGCCTTTGCTGTTAAAGATGATCACCGGGCGTCTTGGTGATGCCGTAGCCCCCGCGATGGGATTTATCGACGCACAAATTGCGCTCCATGCCAATTATCAGGAATCGGTTGTGGCTAAAACGGGGTGGCTTGTTGGGGATAGTCTGACCGCCGCAGACATCATTATGAGTTTTCCGGTTGAAGCGTCGGCAACCCGGAGCCCGATTGATCGTACATTTCCAGCATTGGCCGCGTGGGTTGCCAAATTGCACGCACGGCCAGCCTATCAGGCCGCTTTGAAAAGCGGTGGCCCCTATAGCTACGCTTGATTAAACGGTTTTGCTGCTGTCTGCATGTGCAACCACAACAGGCAGCAGCAGAACGAAGTGATCCTCGGTGATCATCAATCTGGCCCCTGCCACTTTGGCTGTGTTTTCAATGAGACGGAGGGCAAAACCAAGGCCAAGCGGGGGGCCATCGGGCCATTCTCCGGCGATTTCACCGCTGGGATCATATAGCGCTTGTTCAGATAAACCAGCGAGACTTTTAGGGCGATCCACCGAGAAGCTGACATGGTCGCCGACTTTAGCGAGGCGCGCGCCAAGTGCTTCACCCTGCCCGCACAAGCCGATCAATGTTGATAACAGGCGCGACATCATGGATTGGGTTAGCATGCTTTCCAAAATGACCTGATGATCATCCGTCAGACGGGTCAGGCGCAAATGGACATGATGTGCGTCTGTAAGCCCACGGAAACTTGAAACAAGCGCCTGTAAAATCTGATTGGGGTCAGTTGAAGAGGTCGCATCAATATCAAGTCCGCGGTCAAGCTTTGCTGCCAGATCAAGATCATCAAATAACTGCAATAAGCGTCTGCAATCATTGATAATATCATCAGCTTTTTGACGGTATGATGAGGATGCTGGCCCCAAAATTTGCTGACTGATCATTTCAGCAAATCCGCGCATCGCGTTCAAAGGCGTCCGCAACTCATGTACCAACTGACGAACAGAATCAGGAGGGAGATGACGGCCAAGCAAGTCTATTTTCTGGTCTAGGCGCCCTTCATTAGCCTGCGGACGCCGTGCCGACCCGCGATAGCCAAAGAAACGTCCATCCGCTTCGTGAAAGCAGGGAACACCCGAAATCAACCAAGCGCCCGATGCAGGACCGGCGCCGGGGACAATCATGTTTGCGTTGCGAAACGGCGTTCTGCGTTTGAATGCTCCCGCGGCATGGCCATCAACGCCGTGGCCGCCAAAATGTGCCATTGATCCTGTTTCTATACCTATAATGGGACCGCGCGGGGCGCCCTCAACCCATGAGATAAGGCCATCTATACTGGTTTCAAAACGGAATGCAGTGACGGCTTCCTGCTTTGTTGGGGGGGATGCCTCGCTCTTTTGTTCGGTTTCGCGATCATGACGATAGGCCTCAATCCGAGCAACCAGTTCACGGATTTGGCTTGAAGGCGTGGGGAATGCTCGCTCTTCGCTTGGGAAGGCAACGATATTGCCCTGCGCAGATGGCAACGAAAAATCGCTAACGCCGTAACCAGCAAGCATTTGTTTTACAGATGCAGAAAGTTCTCTCCTTTCCCTAAGCAAAGCGCGAGATGGTGGTGAGAGCGTGGGAATGATTTCGGCCCAATCCTCATCATCCATTTCAGCTGACAAAAGGACAGGCGCGGCGACAAGGGGGACATCGGCAGCAATGAAACGCAGCAAGTCTGACGAAATCGCACGCCCTGCCAGGCTTTGCGCCGTTGCGCGCCGACGTGCGAGAGGCACCTGTGCGCGCATGTGTGTTAGCTTCGCAAAAGCATTTTCTTTTGATGATGGAGAAATTGAGCCGCGATCTTGTGCCAAAATATCGACAATTTGCATCCATGCAGCGGACACCGCCCCCGAATCATTGGTTGGGTGCGCATAAACAGTGGCGAGCATGTCGTCGAAACGCACAATAATCCTTATGTTCTTGTTAAAATTGCTTGATGATTGCGATTGATACCGCGCAAACGGGCAATCGGAAAGAGACCGAAATGGGACGTAACAAAGTGGCACAATTGCATTGACGTGAAATTAAATTATAGAGGAAGCATATATTACGAATGGATCGATCATTTATGCCCCAGCCAACGTTTGATCAGATTGACCGCCGCATTCTCGCTGAATTGCAAGATGACGGGCGGATGACCAATGTTGAACTGGCCGCACGCGTTGGCCTCACCGCCCCACCCTGTCTGCGCCGTGTTCGCACATTGGAAGAAGACGGGGTGATCGAAGGATATCATGCCGCGCTAAATGCAGCACGCTTGGGATATACGATCACAGTTTTCGCGATGGTCAGTCTTAAAAGTCAGGCCGAATCTGATCTGCGTGAATTTGAAAATCACGTTGCGGCGCTTGCGCCTGTACGTGAATGCCACATGCTCAACGGCGAAATTGATTTTATTTTGAAGATCGTCGCCCGCGATTTGAGCGAATTTCAAAGCTTTTTGACAACATCATTGACGACCGCGCCCCATGTCGCCGGTGTTAAAACATCGCTCACT
>JBEBKH010000122.1:0-5532 GCA_040079575.1 Chakrabartia sp.
AGGCGCGGCGCTTATGCCGCCCATGTCCGCATTTTTAGCAGTTTTTTGAGAACGATGTCGCGTTTCAGTTTCGACAGATGGTCGATAAAGAGGATGCCCTCCAAATGATCCATTTCGTGCTGCAAACAGGTCGCCAGCATGCCGTCGATGGTTTCTGCATGTGCGTTGCCATCGCGGTCAAGCCATTTGGCTTTGATCACCGAAGGCCGTTCAACATCGGCATATTGATCAGGGACCGACAGGCAACCTTCATTGTACACTGTGGAATCTTCTGATTCCTCAAGGATTTCCGGATTGATAAAAACCAAGGGATCCCGGATGGTTTCACCGGTTTCTTCATCTTTTTCCTGAAGATCAATCACCAAAACCCTTTTGGCCACACCAACCTGCACAGCGGCAAGACCAATGCCGGGTGCATCATACATGGTTTCAAACATATCATCGATCAACGTACGGAGAGCGTCGTCCACGGTTTCAACGGGCGTCGAAATGACTTTAAGGCGCGGATCGGGCGCTTCGATAATAGGGAGAATGGCCATGAAGCTCAGTTAAGAAGTCGGGCACGAATCGTCAAGATAGGGCTCTAAGATACAGGCCGCCGCGCCCGCAGCGCCTGTGCCAATGTGCCATCATCAAGATAATCAAGCTCCCCGCCGACTGGAAGCCCGTGTGCCAACTGGCTAATCCGCACTGGAAACCCTTCAATCCGCTCAGCGATATAATGCGCGGTGGTTTGGCCTTCGAGAGTCGCATTCATCGCCAAGACGACCTCATCAATCCCGCCCGCCACCATACGCGAGAGCAAGCCGTCAATGTTCAAATCCTCTGGCCGCACGCCTTCAAGCGCTGAAAGGCGCCCACCAAGAACGTGGAACCGCCCGGGAAACAGACGTGACCGTTCAAGCGCCCAAAGGTCGGCAACATCCTCCACCACGCACAACATGCGGGCATCACGGCGCGGATCTGCGCAAATTCCGCAAGGGTTGGTGGTATCCACATTGCCACATGTGTCGCAGGTTGAAAGTTTATCACTGACATTTTCTAGCGCACGGAGCAGCGGCACCAAGGCCGTCTCCCGCTTCTTCAGCAGATGCAGAACCGCACGCCGCGCTGAACGCGGTCCTAGCCCTGGGAGTCTTGCGAGTGCTGCACTAAGCGATTCAATTTCATGGCTTGCCATAAATGCTGTGATAAAGGCTTGCGCTTCGTCATGCCAAGCGTTTCAGGAGTATCATGCGAATTATCTTTATGGGCACACCCGAATTTGCGGTGCCAAGCCTGAATGCTCTGGTGGATGCAGGGCATGACATTGCTGCCGTGTACAGCCAGCCCCCACGCCGTGCGGGGCGCGGAAAGGCACTGTCCCCCTCACCCGTACATCTTCGTGCAGATGCGCTCGGGATTGACGTCAAGACACCAGATAATTTGCGCACCAGCGAAACGCAGGCAGAATTCGCCGCGCTGAACGCTGATGTCGCTGTTGTGGCGGCATATGGCCTCATCTTACCACAGACTGTGCTGGATGCCCCTAAAAATGGCTGTATCAACGTCCACGGCTCGCTCCTCCCGCGTTGGCGCGGCGCAGCGCCAGTGCAGCGGTGCATCTTGGCGGGGGACGTACAGACCGGCGTTGTCATTATGGGCATGGAGGCCGGACTGGATACTGGCCCAATGCTTGCCGTTGCCCAAACACCAGTAGCCGATAAAACGGCAGGACAATTGACCCAGGAGATTGCCGAACTTGGCGCACATCTGTTGATTGAAGTGCTCGCCAATCCCGATGCTTATCCCGGCATCCCGCAACCTGAAGACGGCGTGACCTATGCAGCGAAAATCGATAAGAGCGAGGCACGGCTCAATTTTTCTCAAAGTGCAGCCCAAGTAGAGCGCCAAATTCGCGCATTTGCACCGACCCCCGGCGCTTTTTTTGAAATGAATGGCGAACGGTTTCGGGTTTTGGCTGCAAGTGTGGAATCAACTGGGGGAGAACACGGCTTCACCTTAGACGACCACCTGAGCATTGCTTGTGGACAAGGCAGTATCCGACCGACCCTCATCCAACGGGCAGGCAAGGCGGCGATGGCGCCCGCCGATATGCTACGCGGCTTTCCGATCCCGACTGGAACACAGCTTTGATGACGCGCTTCAAACTGATCGTCGAATATGATGGTCGTCCGTTTATGGGATGGCAGCGTCAACCCGATGGTCCAACCGTACAGCTGGTGATTGAACAAGCGATCAAAAGCATCACGGGGATCGATCCCGTGCTCCACGCTGCGGGACGCACCGATGCGGGGGTTCACGGAGAAGCGATGGTCGCCCATGTTGATCTCGACACACGGCTCACCCCGTTTCGGCTGATGGGGGGGATCAACGCGATGTTGCGGCCTCATCCCGTATCGATCACATCCTGCGCGATAATGCCGGACGATTGGCACGCCCGGTTCAGTTGCACCGGGCGGCGCTATATTTACCGCATCATTGATCGCCGTGCTCCCCTCGCGCTCGATGCCGGGCGGGCATGGCGTGTGAATAAAAGCGTTGATGCTGACAAAATGCATGCAGCGGCTCAGGTGCTGGTTGGAACCCATGACTTTACAACATTCCGGTCGGCGCATTGCCAATCGGCAACGCCGGTTAAGACACTGGACCGCTTAGATGTCACGCGAATAGGCAATAGAATTGAGGTTGAGGCCGCAGCACGCTCATTCCTCCAACATCAGGTACGATCAATGGTCGGATGCCTTGCCATGGTCGGCAAAGGTCGATGGAGCATTGCTGATTTGAAAGCCGCACTGGAGGCAAAGGACCGCGCTGCACTGGGGTTTAATGCCCCGCCTGACGGGCTTTATTTTGTTGAAGCGCGCTATGATTAACTGAACAGCGCAGACAGTGATTTATCCAACATCACCAATTGCCAGATCAATCGTCCATTATCGCTGATCCCGGCACGGTGATCCGCCACCGCTTTTTTAAGTGCATCCCCGTCAAACCAGTCGGTTTCGGTGAGCGTGGATTTGGTCACAACATCTTCTGCGTCCCGCGCCAATGGCCCGCGAAACCATGCGCTGACCGGCGTGACAAAGCCCATTTTCTTGCGGTAGAGAATGTCATTGGGCAAATGCCCCTCCATCGCTTTTTTGAGCAGCCATTTGCCCTCCCCACCGCGCAACCGCATGTTAACGGGCAGCCGCGCAGCAAATTCGACCAAGCGGTAGTCGAGCAGAGGTTCGCGCGCCTCCAGGCTTAAGGCCATGCTGGTACGGTCGACCTTGGTTAAAATATCGCCGGGCAGCCAGATTTTCATATCGGCATATTGCGCACGGTCGAGCGCTTCTCGCGCGGGCGCATTCTGCATTGCGGCGACATAGCGATCCTCTGCGCGGTGGCCCTGCAACGCCGCTGTAAAACCGGCACTGAACAAGCTCGCCCGAATTTCTTGCGGAATCACCCCGACCGAACGAGCATAAGCTTCATCCCCGCCCCGCGCGAGCGACTGAAAAGTTGATTTGGCCCGCAGAAATTGGGGTGCCCAATCTGCTTTCGGATAATAGCGCCCAAGCGCTCCGAAGACTGGCGCGCGGAGCGCTGCAGGCAACATGCCCCGCACCCGTTCCTCAGCATGTTGAAATTTATAGCGGCGATAGCCGGCAAAGGCCTCATCCGCGCCGTCGCCTGACAGTGCGACCGTCACGGTTTCGCGCGCCAATTGACACACACGCCACGTGGGCAGTGCAGAGGCATCAGCAAAAGGTTCATCAAATGCTTTGGTCAGCACATCAATTGCGGCAAAATCATCTGATGCGACAATGCGTTTGCGGTGATTGGTGGCGAAACGTTTGGCGATGTCATCGGCATAACGCGTTTCATCAAGCGCCCCGACATCAAACCCGATTGAGCAGGTTTGAACCGCGGTCGCGCTCACCTCCGCCATCAAAGCGACCACCGCAGAGCTATCAACCCCGCCTGACAGGAACGCGCCCAACGGGACATCAGACACCATACGCGATGTCACGGCCTGCCGCAGCAAATGGCGGAGCTCCTCCTCCAGTGCCGCCGCAGAGCCACGCGCACGGTTGCTGAAATCAATATCCCACCATGTGAGAGGTGCTGGCAATGGCTTTCCGCGCTTGAGCAAGAGCGCGCTTCCCGCAGGTAATTTCTTCACGCCCGCGACAATACAAGCATCATCGGGGACATAGCCGAGCGCCAGATAATCCTCGATGGCCGTCAAATCCGGCACGCGGCGCACCGCTGGATTGGCGAGCAAGCCTTTGAGTTCAGAAGAAAAAGCAATGCTGCCATCGGCAAGTGCGGTATAATGAAGCGGTTTCACCCCCATCCGGTCGCGGGCAAGAAACAGTGATTGATCACGCGCGTCATGGATCGCAAAAGCGAACATCCCATTGAGCCGGGGCAGCACATCCGCCCCCCATTGGCGGTAACCAATCAGAATGACTTCAGTGTCGCCCTTGGTGCGAAACTGATGACCAAGTGCCTCTAAATCTTTGCGCACATCCTGATAATTATAGACTTCTCCATTATAGGAAATGGTCAGTGCGCCGTCATCCGTGGCCATTGGTTGTGGGCTGCCCGCAACGTCGATGATTGACAGGCGGCGATGCCCCAATCCAACGCCGGGCGCGGTCCACACCCCTTCCCCGTCGGGGCCACGGTGGGCAAGTGCATCCGCCATTGCGCGGACGCGTTCGGGCGACACCGGCTTAGCAGTTTCAAGATGGAAAAGACCAACAATCCCGCACATATTATCGTCCCTGCGCCGTTTTGATGAGACCGCGCGCGACGGATTGCGGTGATCCCATGGCGGCAGTGAAGCGGTCAATGGCAGCGCGTGCGGGCCTATCTTCAGCCTCTAGCGCTGAAATAAGGATGACAGCAGCGGCCTGATCACGTCCTGTCAGCCGCGCCTTGAGTGTTTCCAGTTTCACGCTGCGCGCTGATCCTGTCATATGATCACCAACAACATAATAACTGACAACTTCCCGGTTGATCGGGCCAGGTGCAACAAGGCGTTCTGCTTTCCCACCCTTTGGAGCGACGGTATCTGCTGACCAAGACCATATTCCTTCACCGTCCACCGCACCCTGACCATAGCCAACAACTTCGCGCCCTTCATCTTGCCATGCAAAAAGGAAGATGGCGACATCCACCTGATCCCCCGCTGCATTGGCATAGTGGCCCATGATTTTATGATCAGCACCCAAAAATTGGGGACTCCACGGCGTATCCGTTATATTCGAAACGCGTGTCCAACCTGGGATCGTTGGCAGGTCAATAGTGTGTGGCATCGCCGTGCGTCCCGTCGCCGAAACACCTGCATTCCAACCCAAAGGCAGTAAGGTCACAGCGATGGCAAGTGCCGCGATCATGCGAGGGGATGATGAAGAAACCCTATTGGAATCAGTTAACCCGCTCAACCAAGGATCACCGATTTTTCGGTCAAAAAAGCGCCAACCGAGGGCCATCACCAATGCCATGACAAAGGCGAAGAAAAACCATCCGTAAACGACG
>JBEBKH010000123.1:0-5458 GCA_040079575.1 Chakrabartia sp.
GGGATATTTTGTTGCATATTATTGTTGTTAAACCCGAAAATATATCCTTATAAATATGTGGTGATATTTGAGGATGCATAATGACATATAAGCTGCAGAAAATTTGGTATATGTTAGCCTTTTGTGTGGCGGCACTTCCTGAAATTTTGCATGCGCAAGAACTCTCTACTGACCCACAAGGTTCTGGTGTCATTATCGCCGCTGCGCGTTGGTTGCAGGGAACATTGCTCGGCACTGTCGCTACGGTTGTGGCTGTCATTGCTATTGCTTCTGTCGGTTTGTTAATGCTTACGGGACGGATTAACTGGCGATACGGTGCTGTTGTTATCCTAGGGTGTTTCATTTTATTTGGCGCCGCGAGCATTGTGGCAGGCATTCAGTCCACAGCTACTTTATCAACGGGTTATTGACGCGGTGGAACAAATTCAACGCGATCGACTATTCGTTGCGCTCACGCGGCCACAAATGTTTGCGGGCGTAACTTATAGTTATTTTATCATCAATATGGTGATCGGTGCTGAATTTTTCCTGATTTTCCGTTCGATCTGGGTGATTGTTCCTGCGATATTTTTTCATGGACTCGGCGTACTGCTGTGCCTTCAAGAGCCGCGCGCAATTGATCTTTGGCTTACCCGCGTTAGTAAATGCGCGCGTGTTCGCAATTACAAAGTGTGGCGATGCAATTCTTACCGTCCCTGACACGCGATCTTCGCATTGTAGCGCGGGAGAAGACGGCAGGATCGCATCTTCCCTATCTGCGCCATGTCGATGCTCACACGATTGAGACGCGTGACGGTATGCTCATGCAGACCATCGCTCTGCGCGGTTTACTCTTTGAAACCGCCGACACGAGCGAACTCAATTACCGCAAGCAATTGCGCGACGCGATGTTGCAGGCGATTGGATCGTCACGCTTCGCTCTCTACCATCATATTGTCCGCCGCAAAGTCGACGTTGACCTCGACGCCCAGTTTCCGGATTCATTCTCTGAAAAGCTTGATACGCGCTGGCGGGAGCGGCTTGCGGCCAAACAGCTCTATGTCAATGAACTCTCTCTGACACTGATCCGCCGCCCGCTACGAGGTCGTATTGGCATTGCAGACAGGGTGAGATCTTGGTTTGGCTCTATCGCTTATTCCCAAGAAGCGACAATGGCATCAGAATTGCGCCAATTATGTGCCGCACGAGAGGCGCTTTTGGCAGCACTCGGAAGTTATGAGCCGCGTTTGTTAGGTGTCTACGAAACGCCAGAAGGCCTTTGTTCCGAGCCGCTCGAATTTTTGTCATCGCTCTACAACGGTGAAATGCGACCTATTCTTATGCCGCATCAGGATCTGGGGGAGTATCTGCCCTATCGCCGTGTCAGTTTCGGTCAGAACGCAATCGAGGTTGGCCCAAGTGGCCACGCATCGCGTAGCTTTACCGGCATTGTTTCCATTAAGGATTATGCCGCACAGACGGGCCCTGGCATGTTCGATGACCTCCTGCGCTTGCCTTGTGAAATGACCATCAGTCAGTCATTCGCTTTTGTTGATCGACAGGCCGCACTTGGCCGCATGAACCTTGCCCTTCGCCGGATGCGATCCGCCGAGGATGAAGCAGTTAGCCTACGGGATGAACTTGGCTTGGCAAAGGATGAGGTCGCGGCGGGACGGGCTGGATTTGGCGAACACCATATGACCGTTGCAGTGCACGGTGCAACGCTCGGTGATGTCAATCAAGGGGTTGCAGAGATAAGTGCGGCACTTGCCGATCTCGGCATCGTTGCTGCACGCGAAGAAATTGCTCTCGAACCGGCCTTTTGGGCGCAATTTCCAGGGAATTTCAAATATATTGCGCGGCGTGGGCTTGTCTCAACCACGAACTTTAGCGGTTTGGCGAGCGCACACAATTTTGCGGTCGGGCGTGCTGAGGCCAATCACTGGGGGCAAGCGGTGACATTGCTAGAGACAACTGCGGCAGGTCCCTATTTCTTCAATTTCCACCACGGCGATCTCGGAAATTTTACGGTGATTGGACCATCGGGTAGCGGGAAGACAGTTATCCTCAATTTTTTGCTCGCGCAGGCCCGCAAATATGATCCTCGTATTATATTCTTTGACAAGGATCGCGGTGCCGAACTGTTCATCCGCGCGATTGGCGGGCGATATGACAGGCTGCACCCCGAAACCGCCTCTGGGCTTAACCCGCTACAGCTTGAGGACAGCCCTGCCAACCGCCAGTTTCTGATCGATTGGCTTTCAATGCTTGCAGGCGGGGTTGATGTTGAGGAAAATAGCCGCATTAAGGATGCCGTTGTTGCCAATTATGGTCAGCCTATCGAACATCGCCGTTTGCGCTATCTGGTCGAGCTGTTCCGCGGTGCAGCGCGACCCGCCAGTTCTGATCTTTGGTCCCGCCTCAAGCCGTGGTGGGGAGGCGGTGAACGGGCATGGCTTTTTGACAATCAAATAGATCTTACGGACCTCACAAGTAAGACCGTTGGGTTCGATATGACCGCAATTTTGGATGATCCCACCGTGCGGACACCAGCGATGATGTATCTCTTCCACAGAGTTGAAGAACGACTTGACGGTTCACCGACGATCATCGTTGTCGATGAAGGCTGGAAAGCACTTGACGATGATGTGTTTGTGCGCAGGATCAAGGACTGGGAAAAAACAATCCGAAAGCGCAACGGCATAGTTGGTTTTGCAACCCAAAGCGCCCGTGATGCCCTTGACAGCAAAATCGCCAGCGCGATCATTGAACAGGCGGCAACGCAGTTGTTCATGGTTAATCCCAAAGCAAATGCCGATGATTATATGACCGGCTTTGGCCTGACCGCGCATGAACTTGATCTGATCCGCACACTGCCTGACACCGCGCACTGTTTCCTGATCAAGCACGGCGGGGAGAGCGTTGTAGCGCGCCTTGATCTCTCTGGTGAAAAAGAATTGCTGATGATATTATCAGGGCGTGAGCGGACGGTGCGATTGCTTGATATACTGCGCAGTCAGACAGGCGATGCGCCTGACACATGGATGTCGCACTTACTGGAGCAAGCCTGATGGCTGAGCTTTGCGCCGTACCTGCGACTGGTACCCCGTTTCTTGCAG
Organism: Chakrabartia sp.; assembly: GCA_040079575.1. Classification (GTDB taxonomy): domain Bacteria; phylum Pseudomonadota; class Alphaproteobacteria; order Sphingomonadales; family Sphingomonadaceae; genus Aquisediminimonas. Next base: position 3,099 of record JBEBKH010000123.1, read on the forward strand.
GTATTCTCCATTATGTTGATTGTCAGGCACAAACGATCGGTTCGTCAGGTTATCAAGCGCTTGCGAACCCGGCATCTGGCATATCCTTAGCGTTAACCGCACTTCTGACGATCTTCGTCGCCGTCTTTGGCATTCGACTGCTATTGGGCTGGGCACCAAATGTCGGCGAGGTGATCGTCGCGATCATCAAGATTGGTATTGTTCTGACGCTGGCAAGCAGTTGGGCGGCCTACCGCGTCGTTGCTTATGATACAGTGCTTCGCGGTCCTGCAGAGATCGTCGAGGCCGTCGGGAGTTCTTCGAACCTGCCGGGTGCACGAGGCGGGCTTGTTGAACGTTTGCAGGGCGTGGATGACGCGATCAATGCTTTTATAAGGTTGGGGAGCGGACGGTTTGATATCGTATCGACACCGCCCGCAACATCGACTGCGGCGGTCCCAAGTCGTGCCACCCCAATCAGTGACGATATCGCACTCGGCCTTTCCCGCACCCTCTATCTCGCGGGAACGATTGGCGCTCTGGCATTTGTCCGGCTGGTGGGTGGATTGTTTCTTGCGCTGGCACCGCTGTTTGCGGGTTTTCTGCTGTTTGAAGGAACGCGCAGCTTTTTCATGGGCTGGCTTCGTATGCTCGCCGGGATCGCACTGAGCGCGGTCGGGGCAACATTTATACTTGGCGCTGAACTCGCTATTCTAGAACCATGGATTGCCGATGTTCTGGCCCAGCGTGCCGCCAATATCATGACTGTTTCCGCACCGCTGGAATTACTCGTCATGGCATTGGCATTTGCGATATTGCTTATTGGTATGATTGCAATCTGTGTTCGGGTAGCTTTTGTTCCGCAGGCGCTACCTTGGCTGCGCGATTCCGCGTCACGCCTTACCCAGGCGTTGGGACGACCCGAAGCTGCCACGCAAGGTAAACCATTTGGTGGACCAGTGAATTCGGTAAATGTCTCGCGCGCTTTTGGTGTGGCAGAAGCCGTCACGTCACTGCAGCGTCGTGAAGCAATATTGGCGGGCAATCGGGATAACAATCAACCTCAACATTTCTCTTCGACAAGGGTACCGCAAGGAAGGCATGAGCCGGGTGCTCAACCTCTCGTGCCGATCGGTCAATCCTATCGTCGCACTAAAGGGCGGGTTTCATCGTCTGCAGCACAGCGGAGCCATCGCGCATGACATCAGAAGTACGGCAGAAATCGGAAGGCTATTATAAGGCGGCCGATACTTGGGCCAATGACCTCAATGCGACCCTTCGCTCATCGCGGCGTGTCGCCTGGGTCGTTGCGACGCTTGCCATCATCATTGCAGTGGCTGAGGCCATTGCCCTTTCGTTGCTTATGCCCTTGAAGACGGTTGTTCCTTATACGCTCATGGTTGACCGTCAGACCGGCTATGTTCAAAAGCTCAATCCGATTGAACAGGACCGTATTGGCCCGGATGCCGCCCTTACGCAGTCATTCCTCGTTCAATATGTAATCGCACGCGAAAACTTCGACTACGCGACTGTACAAACCGATTATCGCAAGGTCGCCATATGGTCTGTTGAGAGCGCACGCGGAGACTATATTGCATCGATGCAGGTGACCAATCCAGACAGCCGCTTGGCTCGTTTACCGCGTACTGCTGTTTTAGAAACACACGTTCGTTCCATCTCACCGCTTGGCAAGAATACCGCGCTCGTGCGCTTCGAAACCGTTCGGCGTGATCGCGAAACATCACTGCAAGCGCCGCAAGGATGGGCTGCGATCATCACGTATCGCTTTTCGGATGCACCGATGTCGGCCGAGGATCGTTTTATCAATCCACTTGGTTTTCAGGTCGTGCGCTACAGACGCAGTGCCGAGTCACCCCCGCTTCCAGCTGGTGATAGTCTATCCGAAAATGAAAAACCTCAATCTGACATGGGCAAGCGTTCGTACACGACGACTGGCTTGAAGCCTTTGCCATGAAATATTGGCTACTCATTTTGTGGCTGATAGGGCAACCCGCTTGGGGACAAATTCGTCCGGCACCGGGTGCCGGAGATGTGCGCTTACAAACGGTTATCTATGACCCCGAGCAGGTTGTAAGACTGGACGTTGCCAGTGGTTACCAACTGATGGTCAGTTTTGCACCAGGCGAGCGGATCGAGACGATCGCCGTGGGTGACAGCACAGCCTGGCAAGTGAGCACAAACAAGCGCGGTGACTATCTGTTCATAAAAATTGTTCAGCCGAGCGAGGGCACAAACCTCACAGTCGTAACCGACGCACGGGTCTATAGTTTCGAATTGGCTAGAGCACCTTATGCGGGCGGGGACTTACCGTTCAAAGTTCAGTTTGTTTATCCTGAAGCCACCAAGGCGGCAACGGTTGA
>JBEBKH010000124.1:0-5410 GCA_040079575.1 Chakrabartia sp.
ACCCCTCACACTGCAATTTGTTTGAACTGATCGACGTGCGCATGGGCCTGTATATCCAACGCTTGCTGGATTGCGACGCCGTTGAGGCGCGACGCGTGCAAAAGGATTACTTCATCAACCACGGCACAACGCTGTCTGGGTTGATGGCATCACATGATATTACGCCGGAAGAATTTCTTGATTTCGTGCACGATATTACGTTCGACCGACTTGATCCCAATCCCGCGCTTGCAAAAAGTTTGGCGGCACTTCCGGGACGGAAACTGATCTTTACCAACGGCGACGCAACCTATGCTGGGCGCGTTTTGGATGCGCTTGGACTTGGGGTCAGCTTTGAAGCGATCCATGACATTCGTGCCTGCGGTTATGTGCCAAAACCCCATCCCGACAGTTATGCCAGCCTGTGCGCCGCGCTCAACATCACACCGCATCGCGCTTTATTTACCGAAGATATGGCCCGCAACCTCAAACCAGCCAAAGCCATCGGCATGACGACATTGTGGATCAACAATGGATCTGAACACGGCACGGCAGAGGCCTGCGCTTCTTTTATTGACTATGAAACAGACTGTGCCAGTGCGTGGTTCGCGAAATTAACAGGAAATCTGACAACATGACCACCCAATTGCTAAGAATAATCGAAGCCGCCTGGGATGCGCGTGATACGATTTCGGTCACCACCAAAGGCGAAGTCCGTGATGCCGTCCTGCACGCATTGGATATGCTGGATGCGGGCACAGCGCGCGTTGCCGCACCCACCTCTTCGGGTTGGCAGGTCAATCAATGGTTGAAAAAGGCAGTGCTGCTGTCGTTCCGCCTCAATGACATGGAAATGATCCCCGGCGGCCCGGGCGGATCACACTGGTGGGACAAGGTACCAAGCAAGTTCGACGGCTGGGGCGAAAACCGTTTCCGTGACGCGGGCTTTCGCGCGGTTCCAGGCTGCATCGTGCGGCGCGGCGCGCATATTGCCAAGGGCGCTGTGCTGATGCCCAGTTTCGTTAATCTTGGGGCTTATGTCGGCGAAAATACGATGGTTGATACCTGGGTGACAGTGGGCAGTTGCGCGCAAATTGGTGCCAATGTCCATTTGTCGGGCGGCGTGGGCATTGGTGGTGTACTCGAACCACTTCAGGCTGGACCCGTCGTGATTGAGGATGATTGTTTCATCGGTGCACGATCAGAAGTGGTTGAAGGCGTCGTCGTTGAACGCGGGGCCGTTCTGTCGATGGGCGTTTTTATCAGTTCAACCAGCAAGATCATCGATCGCACAACCGGCGAAGTTTTTATTGGCCGCGTCCCTGCTTATTCGGTCGTTGTCCCGGGCAGCCTTCCCGGCAAACCGCTTCCGGACGGAACGCCTGGACCAAGCCTGTCCTGCGCGGTCATTGTCAAACGTGTAGATGCGCAAACCCGCGCGAAAACCGCGATTAATGAGCTTCTTCGGGATTGATCTCTGGTAAGAAAAAACCTGCCTGCACAACCGCTTCTGGCAAAGGCGCAGAAGCAGCGACAGGGTTTTTGCCCTCACGTTCGATCCGAATGGAGGTTGCGTGAAGCAAGGTTTTGCCAATACCGTCACCGTAAACCGGATCACCAACAATGGGCAGCCCCAGACCCGACGCCGCATGCACCCTAATTTGGTGCGTGCGTCCGGTTTCTGGACGAAATTCGATCAACGCGCGTCCATCGACAACCGATAAAAGCCGCCAATGGGTCACCGCACGTTTGCCGGTTTCATCAGGAATCATCCGCCAGCCCGTCTCCGCCGTACTGACTTTCAAAAGAGCCAGATCAATAACGCCTTCCAGTGTATCGGGCACGCCCCCCAACACCGCGTGATAAACCTTGGCCACACGGCTTTGTTCAAATGCCTGCTGAAACCGCGCATGCGCCTTAGGGCTCCGCGCCAATAGCAAACACCCCGACGTGTCCCGGTCCAACCGGTGCACCGCTGTTGGCCACCGTTTGAAACCAAACTTCAAGCTGTCGATATGATTTTCAAGCGACAACGATCCGTCGCGCGGCGCATCCACAGGAAGCCCGGCGGGTTTATCGAGAACAATGGCTTCGCCATCAATAAAAAGAATACGGTCTGAAAGGAACATGCGAGAGCCTATGTCACGGTAGAGCGGGTGCGTCCACCAACACCAGCTCCGTTTCATCCAACCCTTCGATCCGGTATGTCTCTCCGCCCGATAATGCCACGCCGTCGCGGGGGTTCGCAACAACGCCATTAACCGCGACACGGCCAGTGGATGAGACCAAATAAGCATAACGTCCAGAATCGACTGTGTGCGTCAGCGCGTGGCCTGAATAGAGCGTCGCACCTAACACACGGGCATCAGCGTTAATATGGAGCGCGTCTGTGTCGTCCCCATATCCACTTGCAAGTGTGGTCCACTGCCCTGCACGGTCGCCATTGGGGAAGCTTTTCTGTCCCCAATGCGGTGCACCACCGGGCGCGCGTGGATGGATCCAGATTTGAAACAAGGTGGTTTCTTCGTCTTCTGCATTATGTTCACTGTGTTGAACGCCGGTGCCAGCACCCATCACTTGGACGTCGCCTGCAGCTATACGCCCTTTGTTGCCCAGACTATCCTCATGCGTAATCGCACCAGTGCGAACATAGGTAATAATTTCCATGTCGCGGTGGCTGTGCGGCGCAAAACCGGTGCGCGCAGCGATCGTATCATCATTCCACACGCGGATACTCCCCCAGCCCATCCTCTGAGGATCATGATAATCCCCAAATGAAAAGTGATGGCGCGCATCCAACCAGCCATGGTTTTCATGACCAATCTCAGCAAAGGTTCTGATGTTAAGCATTGATTTTCTCACTTCAGCGGGGTGTTGCCGCCGGACTCTTCATATGGGAGCGTTCCAAGCGGATTCAAGTTAACGCCGCGTCAAGGATTGCGACTCGTGGAGTCAGGCCGCTTAATGTAAAATTAACCTTTCCCCTTCATTAGTTTTTTGGTTAATAGAGTTTGCTTCGGTGTGGGGTCGCCCGTTTCGAAGAACGCAATGGATTAAAGAGGGGATCACCCAATGCGCGTGTTGCTGATTGAAGATGAGCCGACAACGGCGAAAGCTATTGAATTGATGCTAACCAACGAAGGCTTCAACGTTTATACCACCGACTTGGGCGAAGAAGGCCTCGATCTCGGCAAGCTCTATGATTATGATATTATCTGCCTCGATTTGAACCTGCCTGATATGCATGGCTATGATGTTCTGAAGAAACTGCGCGTTGCAAAGGTTCAGACACCGGTTCTGATCCTGTCGGGCATTTCAGAAATGGACAGCAAAGTCCGCTCATTCGGCTTTGGCGCGGATGATTATGTCACCAAACCTTTCCACCGTGAAGAACTCGTCGCCCGCATCCACGCGGTTGTGCGCCGTTCAAAGGGCCATTCGCAAAGCGTTATTCGGACCGGGAAACTGGCCGTCAATCTCGACGCAAAAACGGTCGAAGTCGATGGCAGCCGTGTTCACCTGACCGGCAAGGAATATGCGATGCTGGAGCTTCTTTCGCTTCGCAAGGGCACCACGCTCACCAAAGAAATGTTCCTCAACCACCTTTACGGCGGCATGGACGAACCCGAACTCAAAATCATCGACGTCTTTATCTGCAAACTGCGTAAGAAACTCGCGCTGGCATGCGGCGGTGACAATTACATCGAAACCGTCTGGGGTCGCGGCTATGTTCTGCGCGATGCCGATGAAGAATTTGCAGCGGAAGCCGCATAAATACTGAACGAACTACATACTACCCGTAGTGGAAAATTGACCGGCCGGATGCAAATCCGGCCGGTCTTTTTTACCCAAAATTTATCAGCATGCGTTTGCAGATCGACTACGATTCAGGGGGCAAACAAACGCCGCCAATTCCTTAACGCACTGGGAATATGAACCCTTCATTAAGGTCGCGAGAACTAGCTCTTTTTACAGTCACCTGTCCGTTTACCAGAATTTTTCCCCACCATTGTCATGCTGGCACCGGGCGGAGACCCCGGCATACCACTGCCGTCCATTTGAACCGCCATATCATAGCTGTCCGCGCCGTAGCGCCCCTTCATTGATAATGTCATTTTACCCTGCCCACCGGGCGGCGCGCATGACATGACAGCATCCATATTGCCATCCGACATTTTGAAGCTTTCATAGGTGCAATTGTCTGCATTACGGCCCGCAAACATTTCAGTGACCGATTTTTTCGACTGTTCAGGCGTTAAGCAGGTTTCAGTCGTTTTCTTTTGCCCCTTCATCGCACGAGAGATGGTTTCGGCCATCTGAGCGTCTTTTGGGGTAAGCCCACCCAATTTCACATCGACAATCTCAACGGTTGTTGACCATGCACCTGGGGTCAATTTCTGCTGATCCTCCATGGTTTTCGCAACATCAGCAATAGACGCATTCTTCATATCGACATCTCCCTTCCCGCAAGACGCGAGCAAAATAAACGGGGTCAGTGCGATTAGTGCATATTTCATTGGATACTCCTCAGTCCGATGTTGCATGAATGTTCTCAACATTCCATATTGAGCATATATGTCTATCCAAATTCGCACCAGTCTTGAAGAACCTGAAACCGGCGCGGAGTTTGTGCCGCACCGCCCCGTGCGCCCGCCAAAGGTTGAAGGCGGAAAACCGTTTAAGATTGTCAGTGAATATACGCCCGCGGGCGATCAACCAACCGCAATCGCCGAATTGGTTGCGGGCATCGCGGCGCAGGAGCGCGATCAGGTGCTCTTGGGCGTCACCGGATCGGGCAAGACCTTTACCGTTGCCAAGGTTATCGAAGCTGTGCAGCGCCCTGCCCTGATCCTTGCGCCCAACAAGATTCTGGCAGCCCAGCTTTACGGCGAGTTCAAAAGCTTTTTTCCCGATAATGCGGTCGAATATTTCGTCAGCTACTATGATTATTATCAACCCGAAGCCTATGTCGCGCGGTCGGATACGTACATCGAGAAAGAATCAAGCGTTAACGAAGCGATAGACCGGATGCGCCATTCGGCTACCCGCTCGTTGTTGGAGCGCGATGATGTGATCATCGTTGCATCGGTTTCTTGCCTATACGGGATAGGGTCGGTTGAAACCTATTCAGCGATGATTTTCGACCTCAAAAAAGGTGGCACTGCCGACCAACGCGAGATTATACGAAAACTCGTCGCGCTCCAGTACAAGCGCAATGACGCGGCGTTTGCGCGCGGCAATTTCCGTGTACGCGGCGATAATTTAGAGATTTTTCCTTCACATTACGAAGACACGGCATGGCGGATCAGCTTTTTCGGCGATGATATTGAAGAGATTACAGAATTTGATCCTTTGACGGGCAAGAAAATCGCCTCACTCGATTTCATCCGCATTTACGCCAACAGTCACCACGTCACCCCCGGACCGACAC
>JBEBKH010000125.1:0-5147 GCA_040079575.1 Chakrabartia sp.
CCCCAAGCCCACCCTGCCCGCAGACGCCTGGACATTGGTGCAGCGCGCCGCCGCCAATTATGATCCAACACGGTCAGGCGACCTCTATGTCATCCTCAAACCCCGCATCACCCCCATCCCAAACGGCGGCTTTGGCTATGTCGCGACGCACGGTTCGGCATGGGATTATGACCGCCGCGTGCCGATCCTGTTCTGGTCAAAAGATTTGAAACCCTTTGAACAACCCAATGCGGTTGAAACGGTCGACATCCTGCCAACCCTCGCCAGCCTGATCGGGCTCAGCGTGCCGCCTGCGGAAATCGATGGCCGCTGTTTGGACATTATGGCGGGGGCCGACAGCAATTGTCCTTAGGGTCGGCGCCTAAACCTTCCGCAACCGGCGTATCAGATCATAAGCGGGGCCAAACCCCACCAATGCCGCGCCGATAAAGGGCAGTGCGACCACCCATAGCCGCACCCCTGTGACGCCGAGGGGGCTGGCGATGCTGATCGCGGCAGTCGCGGCAAGGCCGACGCACACCAGCAGCAAGCCAGCGATCAAGCGCCAATGCGGCACATCATTGCCGCCCTCTTTCCCAGCCGCGCTCCCCATGCGTTCATAACGCGAAAAGATCAGGATGAGCGGCAGCAAAGCGGCAATGTAAAGCGCGAACCACAGCGGGCGCGCCATCCACCACGCGTCACTGCCCGGTACAACGGTGAGGCCAATACCACCGAGCAGCCACGCGGCAACCATCACCAAAACAAATGCCGTCAAATGCCACAGGTAAATCGTCATAATCATGCCGTTGACGAGGACAACGGCGGTCCACATCCGCAGATGATCGAGCATGCGCCGCCCGCTGCGTTCAAGCGCGAGCGCCAACCCCGTCTGCCCGATCCCGAGCGCAAGCAGCGCGAGTGTGGGCGGCATTGAATTGGTCATAGCGGCGCCGGGAACGCCGATCATGGCAACAGGATAGGGTCCAAAACCCACCAACATCCCAAGCGTCGCAAATCCGCCAACACCCCACAACAGCGCGCGGGCCCGATTGGCAAAATATCCCTCACTCCACGCATAGCCCAATTGGTGGATCGCCAGCCAGACAAAGGCAAAATTGGCAAAATTCACATACGGAACATCCAGCATCAACGTGGCAGCATCAACCGCAATTGCGCCGATCACCAAACCCCAAAAGCTCAGCATGCCAGATTTTTTCCACGCGGCATGGGTGATCGGGACAAGCGCAGACACCAGCAAATAGACGGCCAAGAACCACACCGGGATCAACGCCAATTGCGTGGCCAGCGCAACGATTTTTCGGTCCACGCCCAGCGCGGTGCCGAACAAAGCAAACAGCGTCCACATCACGAAAAGCGGCAGCACCGGGTTGATCAGACGTTGCACCCGCGCGGCAAACCACGCCGCATAAGTACCGCCCCCACGCTGGGTCGCGGACCAGGACAGTGCATTTGAAAACCCGCCAACAAGAAAGAAAATCGGCATGACCTGAAATCCCCAGGTCAACCACTGCGTCCAGGGCAAAATGCCCAGCAAATGCCCGCCTTCAACCGCGCCGTTCTTGATCGCAGGGGCCGCCACCAGCCAATGACCAACCACCACCGCCAATATCGAATAAGCGCGCAGAAAATCGACGTAACGATTGCGTTCTGGCGGCGCTTTCAGGGCCATGTCTTGGGCATGGCCCCAAATGCTGCGCTTTGACCTTTTCATTTTGTCGTCATTCATGCGCATGCACCCCCACTTTATGACACCGGCATAAGGGGGGAAACGTTAAAATAAAACATCACTGTCTGCTATCAGGCGGCATCCGGCGCGAACACCCGCAAACGGTGGCCATCGGGATCGCGTGCAACAAAAGATCGGGATATCCAGCAGCGCGGTGTAGAATGTGGCACTGGCAGCGTGGTCCGCGACGTGGAGCAAAAGGAAGCTGGGAATTCCGGGCGGAATTCCAGAATTCCAGGGACACTATAGTTAATTCCCTCCATGATCGCACAGCGGCCAGCCCAACTCTTTCCTACACCCCCGCAATCTGCCATTGTTGGATCCGGACAGAGCTATTTAGTATAGTGTCCCCGGAATTGTTGTGGTTGTTTCAGGTTTCGCCAGGGTCTTCTTTTACCAGATCAAAAACGGTAGTGTAAATGTCGTATAACGCCATCATGTTGAAAGACAGGATAATGAGTGCCGCGCCGTTTACAAATGACACAACGTAACAGTTTTCTGGGAAACCGCCCTTAAACAACAAGATGCAAACACAGACGCCGAAAGCCCAAAACAAAGACCACGCGCTAGAATTCAGCTCTGTTCTAGCTGGCGTCGCCTCAAGCTCACCTTGTGATAGATTTTCAAATTTTCGCACCAGCCTTGATATTGTCAGATGAATGTTCCCGATTGAAGCAAGGGTAATAGTTAACGTTACAATCAAGACGGCCAATATTTCATGCGAAACAAACGAGTTAAGGAATCTATTACCAGCAAGCAGGTAAGGGTGCGTAGCCGTCAAAACAGCTACGATAACGGTCATGCCAATTAGGCTGCACCATCGGATTGCGTGCCCCATAATCGTTCGATTACACGGCTAATGAATGTTGGCTGGGTTGGCGTAGGCAAGTCATCATCAGGCACCTCCTCACGCGTCCGATCATCATTGGAGTCATAGACCTTTTTCCGGCCAGCGAAAGCCTTAGCTTCACCCCCGCCCTCCATGGCAATTTCCGCGCTGGCACCAGCCAATTCCGATTCAGGCTGCATTTGCCCAGGCGGAGATTTGTAGATGTGGGTTTGTGTATCCGATTGAACTTGCTCATTTGCCAGCCTCGTAAAATTACCCACAGCATCGCGCACGTTTAATGCGTTTGGTGGAATAAATGTAAATTCCATCTTTGTTAGAGAAGATTTATATAATCGGACGGAATCCCAATATCTACCTTCGCTGTCCATGTATTTTACATAAGCTTGCCATTCACCAAAAGATGATTTTCTCGATAAGTGCTTAAAAAATGATTCAATAATTGATTTAGGCTGGCCAACAGTATTGTTAAGCTGCATCCAACATATTTGGCTATCTGGTGATAAATCGATTACAAATAGCGCAATCTCCCAATTTTCGATTGTTATTTCGGAAAATGCAGCTTCAGGTCCAGCATGTCCTTTCTGAACAGTCTCCCTGCCAAAAAAACCTGCAACATAACCAAGAGGGGCTGGGATCGGCCAAAAAGTAAGCCTTGCCTGCCCGCGAGTAGGCAAGAAATCTCGGCGCTCGCTAAACGCGTCAGTGAAGAACTTTTGCCTAGTGCGTTTAGGGCGCTCTTGGTCCCCAAACATCGGTGTCTTGTCAGCGCCTGCAAGAGATATGCGCATTTTCTCAAACGTTGCCAAATTCTTCCCCCTGACTACTTTACAAGGAGTGCCCTTTAGTTTGCTGCGAGTCAACTACCTATGCGAAGGGGATAATCGCCAAAAGTAATGACGGACGGGATTAAACGATGAGCGCCACAATGAGTCCTAGCGGAATTCCGAGGATAGCGGAATTCCGGGGACACTATACTTAATTCCCTCCATGATCGGACAGCGGCCAGCCCAACCCTTTCCTACACCCCCGCAATCTGCCATTGTTGGATCCGGACAGAGCTAATTAATATAGTGTCCCCGAAATTACCGAAATTAGTGTCCCCGAAATTAGGCTCTTATCTTTGAACTTCTACTTTACTCGATATTAGAAAAATATAGCTCAAGACAGTTGCTGCAACCACCATGACAAGCACCGCACTGTTCATTCCAGCGACAGTCAGCTCCGTACCATCACTGTGGCGCATGGAACCACCATAGGAACTGCGAATGAGGAAGGACATAAGAAACCCACCGACGACGATCAGGCTAAGGCCACTTGCCATGCGGACTTGATCACGAAACCAAGCCAACCAAAATGCAAGAGCTGCAATCCCGCAGTTGGTGATGAGCTGCCAAACCTCATGCAACCTGGCATGTTCTGGCCAGTCAGGGTTCAGCACATGTGTCGGCCCGATTTCGAGTATGGGCACCATGAGACCAAATGTTGCCAAGCACAGGGTAATCAAAATTTTATGCAACATTTTTCATCCTTTCTCGTTGTTGGATGATGGTGCTTGCCCAACTGAAGGAAGCATCAACTCCTGTATATTGACACTGTCAATTTGCAATAGTTAATTGACAGTGTCAATCTAGGAAAATGAAACGCGCTCATCATCATGGTACGTTGAAGGAAGCCTTGGTCCTGTCGGCGCTAGAACTGCTGGACTCTGAAGGCGTTGAGGCGGTTACAATAAGGGCAACAGCCCGAGGCGCGGGGGTGTCGCACGCCGCGCCAGTCAACCATTTTCCAGATCGACGTGCCCTGTTGACCGCTGTCGCCATTCACTGCTTTGAAGAACTGAAACAAAAAGTTGCTGCCACCGGTTTCGAAAACGAGCCCGACCCCCGCAACCAAATCATCGCATTTGTCGATGCTTTCCACGCATATGGCTTGGCAAAGCCAAATCGATATCGGTTTATGTGGCGGCGTGACATGCTTGACGAAACTAATCCGGTATTGACCGGCATGACTGACAGCCTGTTTGACCTCGTAGCAAAAACGATCGCAAAGCTCGGAGAGCCTGCCGGGGTCAGCGTGATGAGCAGAGTGGTCGCCACCTGCTCGATCATACACGGCTATGTCCTGTTGCGGATTGACGGTAACTTTCAGGGTTTTTCCGATGAAAAAACTGGCCAACCGCGACATAAGGCTATCATTGACGCTTTGCTGTCCTAGGATTCGCCTTGTGCACCTTTCGCATTTGCCCCTGTTTTCCGAGATCAACGCTGGGCGTCACCGTTCCTCAAACGCCTTCAACCCTGGGCCCAATTGGTTCGCGCTGATCCGCAGTGGTTCGTGCGTCCAATCCGCCACGAAGATGGTTTGGCGGTTGACGCCAGGCGCAATCGACGCGCGGTTGTTGGTGATGCTGAGCCCTTGTGAGGGGTGGTTGATGCCCTCTGCCCCGACTGCGATGAAGGCGGAGTAGTTTTCCTTGCTCACCCCTTGGACAAATTCATTGCGCGCGATCACCCCGACGGAGCCAGCGGGCAGATCAATCATATAATTGGTTTCGCGGCCCTTGGTGTC
>JBEBKH010000126.1:0-5141 GCA_040079575.1 Chakrabartia sp.
GCGTGGACAACACATCAATCCCCGGGTTTGTCGCCATATTTTGCGGCAGCGGATCATCGGCATTCATGCTGATCGTCGCGTTCGAAGTCGGCGGGATCAAATCTGCGACGCGTCCATCTTCGGATGCTGGCAGACCAATATGAAAATCAGCGCTCAGCGGCTCTGCAATTTCTTCTCGAAACACCGTTCCAACAGTACGTCCGGTAATACGCCTAATCACTTCGCCCACCAGATAGCCCTGCGTCATCGCATGATAACCAGGCGCCGTACCCGGTTCCCAGAACGGCGTTTGCGCCGCGAGGAGCGTTGTACATTTCTCCCAATCATAGAGATCTTCTTTGACCATCGGTTCTTTCCAGCCCGACAGCCCAGCAGAATGGCTCATTAAATGGCTGACTTTGACGTCCGCCTTTCCTCCCGCTGCAAATTCGGGCCAGTATTTGGCAACGGGCGCATCAAAATCAAGTTCGCCGCGATCCGCAATCAAAAGTGCGGTGAGTGCGGTCATCGTCTTGGTTGTTGAATAGACGTTGGCGACTGTGTCCTTCTCCCAAACACGGGTCTTTTCAGCATCGGCGAATCCACCCCACAGGTCGACCACGGTCTCCCCTTCCAGTGTCGCACAGAAAGACGCGCCGATATCCGCTCCGCTTTCAAAATTAGCGTCAAAGGCAGTGCGAACGGACGCAAAGCGATCCTGTGTAAAACCGTCTGACATTTTAATCGACATCAATGCTAGGGCTGCCGATATTGGCATGCGCGACGCCGCCATCGACCGTGATCGTATCACCAACAACATAATTGCCGGCGTTGCTGGCTAGGAAAATCGCAGCACCTGCCATGTCTTCGGCTATACCGATCCGTTTGTTAGGGATATTCTTTGCCACTGCATCACCATGGTCACGCGCGGTGCGGTTCATTTCCGATGGGAAGGCACCAGGCGCAATCGACGTAACGTTGATCTGGTCACGCACCAGCCGCGCTGCCATCCGCCGTGTCAGGTAGATGAGCGACGATTTCGATGCTTGATAACTATATGTTTCCCAAGGATTGAGACGGATACCATCAATCGAGGTGATGTTGATAACCTTGGCGGGCTTTCCGACAGTGGCGGCAGCTTTGAGCGGACCGTAGAATGATTGCGTTAGGAAGAAGGGCGATTTGACGTTCAAATCCATGACCTTATCCCATCCAGCCTCAGGGAAATCTTCAAATTCTGCGCCCCACGCTGCGCCCGCATTATTGACCAGAATGTCGAGTTTGCTCTCATGTTTGGCAAATTCTGCGGCTAGCGCTTTACAGCCAGCAACAGTTGAAACATCCATCGGCAACGATATACAATTCGGGCCGAGTTCAGCCGCGGCTTCTTCACATGCCGGGGCCTTGCGGGAAGAGATATAGACTTTGGCACCTTGGGCGATGAAGCCTGCCGCAATCATTTTACCAATACCGCGTGATCCACCAGTGATAAGGGCGACACGGCCTTCCAGTGAAAATAGTTTTGATGTGTCCATGATGTTTATCCGCCTCTTTTAATGGTTTCGCGTGCAATGATGAGTTGTTGTATCTGACTGGTACCTTCGTAAATGCGAAAAATCCGCACGTCACGGTAAAGACGTTCAATTCCGTAGTCAGCGACATAGCCAGCGCCGCCGAAAATTTGCACCGCCCTGTCCGCAACACGGCCCACCATTTCAGATGCAAATAATTTGGAAGCTGAACATTCAAGCACAACATTTTCGCCAGCATCGCGCCGCGCCGCTGTTTCCAGTGTCAGCGCACGGGCGGCCAGCGCCTCAGTTTTAGAATCGGCAATCATCGCTTGGATCAATTGGAATTCTGAAATGGCTTGGCCGAATTGCTTGCGCTCGGTCGCATATGCCACACAGTCTTTGATCAGACGCTCTGCGACGCCGATACACATCGCCGCAATATGCAAACGTCCCCGATCCAAAACGCGCATCGCAACTTTGAATCCTTCGCCCTCGGCACCAAGCATATTATCGACAGGGACGGCGACATCATCGAAATGAACATCGCAGATATGTGCGCCCTGCTGTCCCATTTTCTTTTCAGGCACACCTACGCGAATGCCCGGAAGGTCTGCAGGCACAAGGAACGCCGAAACACCGCGCGATCCTTCACCACCAGTGCGCGCCATGACGGTGAAGAGCGAAGCCTTATCGGCATTGGTAATATAGCGCTTTGTGCCGGTAAGTCGCCAGACAGCGCCGTCACGAACCGCGCGCGTTTGAACCGACGCACCGTCAGACCCGGCCTCTGGCTCCGTCAGCGCGAAGGATGTGACAATCTCCCCGCTCGCAATGCCGGGCAGATATTTGGCCTTTTGCTCTGGCGTTCCTGCCATGACGAGGCCCTGCGAACCAATCCCGACATTCGTGCCAAAACTCGACCGAAAGGCAGGGCTGGTGCGGCCCAGTTCAAACACGACGCGCATTTCTTCTGACATAGACAAGCCAAGGCCGCCATATTCTTCGGGTATCGACAGCCCAAACAACCCCAACGCCTTCATTTCAGCGATCAGATCATCTGGTATTTCATCCGTGTCGGCGACCTGCGCCTCCAACGGACGAAGGCGTTCAGTGACGAACCGGTTGATCGTGTCGATCAGCGCTGTCAGCGTTTCGGGGTCCAGCGCCACTTTAGTATCCGTTCATCCGCGCCACGCGGTCAGCATGGAAACGCGCGTCCCCAAAAAATTCACTCAACCCGCGGTCGCGCTTCATATAGAGGCCAATATCATATTCGTCGGTCATACCAATGCCGCCGTGCATCTGAACGCCTTCGCGCACGGAGAGGTTACAGGCATTGCCGGTCTTAGCCTTTGCCACAGCCACAAACATTTCCGCGCGCGGATCATCATCATCAAGCAATTGCTGCGCCTTAAAAACGACCGAACGCGCCGTTTCCATTTCACCATATAGATGCGCCGCCCGGTGCTGAAGCGCTTGAAATTCACCGATAATCGTGCCGAATTGTTTACGTTGCTTGATATAATCAAGGGTCATGTCCATCGCCGCGCCGCCAACCCCGGTCATTTCGGCCGCCGCCCCAATCCGCCCGGCGTCAAGAAGCTTGGTGAGTGGTCCCCATCCTGCATCAACCTCTCCCAAAACGGCATCGCTATCGACCTGTACACCGTCGAGGGTGACGCGCGCCGACAATGACGAATCTGCCAAACGGTCAACATCGGTTGTCACGCCTGCTGCATCCTTTGGCACCGCGAAAAGGGTAATGCCGTTCTCATCGCCAACTGCGCCAGAAGTGCGCGCGCTGACGATCAACATATCAGCGACATGGCCGTACAGAACGAACTGCTTTTTGCCCGTCAGCTTGAAACCATTTCCTGACCGTTCGGCCACAAGCGCGGTCGCGGCGGGACGGTGTTTTGCCCCTTCATCAATCGCAAGACCGATGATTGCGTCCCCACTGGCGATTTTGGGCAGCCAATGGTCGCGCAATTCAGCACTGCCCGCTTTTAACGCCTCAACCGCCGCAACTGCCGTCGTCAAAAACGGCGACGGCGTCAAATTGCGGCCGATTTCTTCAAGGATAATACCCGCCTCAACATGCCCTAGTCCCAGTCCGCCATTTTCTTCGGGGACAAGGACGCCGGTAAAACCCATTTCTGCGAACTGCTTCCATAGGTCGCGCGAAAAACCGGTCGCGTCATTAGTGTCGCGCAAGGTGCGAAGATGTTTGACAGGGGCTTGTTCAGCAAGAAAGGGTCGAACGGTGTCAGCCAACATCGCCTGGTCTTCACTATGGTATAATGGCATGGGGTCAGGCTCCCGGAAGGTTAAGGATACGTTTTGCGACGACATTGAGCATGACTTCGCTCGTCCCGCCTTCGATACTATTTGCTTTGGTGCGCAACCAGGACCGCGGTTTTGCGCCGCCCTTTGAACGCGAACTTTCCCATTCCAAAGCATCCGAACCGCCTGCGGCCATTACCAGTTCATGACGCCGTTTGTTAAGTTCCGTGCCAATATATTTCATGGCGTTGGGTGCCGCAGGATGACCTTTGCCATTTTTCATTTCGTCCATGAAACGCTCGCTGTGCGCACGAAACGCAATCGTATCTATGTCAAACATCGCCATATCAGCGCGGAGGACAGCTTCTTCGGATGCAACCTGTTTATGGGCTGCGCCAATCGACATCATGCCTTCGCCAAGGCCACCACCGGAGATCATTTCCCGTTCATGCCCCAAAAGATATTTGGCGACGTCCCAACCGCGGTTGAGTTCACCCACAATCTGCGCCTTAGGAACAACGACATTATCGAAGAAGGTTTCGCAGAATGGGCTGTTTCCGCTTATCAGTAGGATTGGCTTTGTGGTCACGCCCGGTGTTGTCATATCAAACAACAGGAAACTGATGCCTTGATATTTGTTGGTCTTATCTGTTCGGACAAGACAAAAAATCCAGTCGGCTTTGTCAGCATAGCTGGTCCAGATTTTCTGACCATTGACGTTCCAATGGTCGCCTTTGTCTTCACCGTATGTTTGGAGGCTCACCAAATCAGACCCGGAGCCCGGTTCAGAATAGCCCTGACACCAGCGAATTTCGCCGCGCGCAATCTGGTTCAGATAATGAACCTTTTGATCTTCGGTACCAAATTTCAAAAGTGCTGGGCCGAGCATCCAGATGCCAAAGGACATCAATGGTGAGCGACAGCCCAGTTTGGCCATTTCAGACCGCAGAATTTTGGTTTCTGAAGCGGACAATCCGCCACCGCCATAGGCCTTTGGCCAATCTGGCACGGTCCAACCTTTTGCGGCCATCGTGTCCAACCACTGCTTTTGCGCAGCATTCTTAAATTTGAAATTCCGGCCGCCCCAGCAGGCATCATCATCATCGCGCATGGGTTCACGCATTTCAGCAGGGCAGTTCGCCTCCAACCAACTGCGCGTCTCGGCACGAAACTGTTCCAAATCAGCCATAAAATCTCTCCAAATTTATGGGCGTTTCTAAGGCTGCGGATAAGGTTTACGCAAGCGTCAATTGCACGGGACCGGATTCCGTAACGGCATCTATGGTCGCGTTGACGCATGTTTCGATACGCCTATGGTTTGAAAAAATCATAGGAGAGAGAAGCATGAGATTCGCAGACAAAACC
>JBEBKH010000127.1:0-5128 GCA_040079575.1 Chakrabartia sp.
TCATTGACCTTGTTTGCGGATCGCAACACTGAATTGGCGCTTGAATGGACACGTCCCTTATTCGCCATGTTCCGCGCCAATTTGTGGACTTATTACGGGGTTGCCGTCGCACTCTGCTTCGGACTTGCCCGCGCTGCATGGTCATTTTTCTCCAGTGGAGAAGATGCAGTGACAAAGCGCAAGATGGGGCTTTGGTTCGGCGTAGGCGGCTTGCTGTCGACCATTGGTTTGCACTTTGCGCGGTCTGGTTTGATTGACCAGCCTGTCTATCTCATGCCTGCTGGGCAAACGCAGATTTTCAACGCACTGTTCATTGTGGCGCTCGCCCCAGTGTTCAGCATCTTGTGGACGGCCTTGTCAAAACGCGGTCTTGAGCCCTCAATTCCCGTCAAATTTTCACTTGCTCTCATGGGGGTTGGCGCTGGGTTTTTACTGCTCGTGTGGGGTGCTGCTTTTGCAGGGACTGATTTCAAAGTGGGGATGGTCTGGCTCGCGGGGCTTTATTTGGTCCACTCTGTGGCGGAACTCTGCATTTCGCCTGTCGGCCTCAGCATGATTACCAAACTCTCCATCGCCCGCATTGTCGGCATGATGATGGGGGTTTGGTTTCTGTCGATTTCGGTCGCACAATATTTTGCCGGCATGGTCGCGCAAGTGGCCAGTGTCGAAACCGTTGGCGGTCAGGTGACCAATTTGAAGGTCAGCCTTGATACTTATGTCGGTGTGTTCACGACGATTGGTTGGGTTTCAATTGGCATTGGCGTGTTGTTGCTGATCATCGCAGTCCCCCTCAAATGGCTGATGCACGGTGTCAAATAATATGCGTTTGGGATTGATACTGACAGCGACTTTGCTCGCCGGTTGCGCGTCTGGGTCGGGCGCAAAACCGGCAACGGTTGCGGATAAGGCCCCAGCTGCAAAGCCAAAGCCCGACCCCTATCCGTCAACCTATAAAGCCTATCCCGGCGTCCCCACGGTCATCCGTAACGTCACCATTTATGACGGTGAGGGCGGGCGAATTGAAAATGGCAATGTCCTTTTTCAGGATGGTAAAATCACCACGCTTGGTGGGGCTGTGGCCGATATGGCGTTGCCACCTTTGGTTCTCACGGTTGACGGCACCGGCAAATGGGTGACGCCCGGGATTATTGATGTCCATTCGCATTTGGGTGATTATCCGTCGCCCGGTGTCGATGCGCATTCCGATGGCAATGAAGCGACAGGACCTGTGCGGCCAGAGGTGTGGGCCGAACATAGTGTATGGCCGCAAGACCCGGGGTTCAGCCGCGCGCTTGCCAATGGCGGCGTAACATCGCTGCAAATCCTGCCGGGTTCGGCCAATTTATTTGGTGGCCGTTCGGTTGTGCTCAAGAATGTCTATGCGCGCACGGTGCAGGGCATGAAATTCCCGCAGGCACCCTACGGCCTGAAAATGGCGTGCGGCGAAAATCCCAAGCGTGTTTACGGCGGCCGCAATCAAATGCCAGCGACACGGATGGGTAATATGGCCGTTAACCGCCAGACATGGATTAAGGCGACCGAATATAAGCGAAAACTGGATAAGGGCGAAACCGTGCCCCGCGACCTTGCGATGGAAACGCTCAGCGGTGTTCTCTCAGGTGATATCCTTGTTCACAATCATTGTTACCGTGCGGATGAAATGGCGCAGGTGATCGATATGTCGAAGGAGTTCGGCTATAAAGTATCGACATTTCACCACGCCGTTGAGGCCTACAAGATCGCTGACCTGTTGAAAGAAAATAATATTTGTGCAGCGATGTGGGCGGATTGGTGGGGTTTCAAAATGGAATCCTATGACGCGATCAATGAAAACATCCCGCTTGTGCACAGTGCTGGCGGCTGCGCGATTGTTCACAGCGATGATGCCAACGGTATCCAGCGCCTGTATCAAGAAGCGGCCAAGGCGCTGGGAGACGGCCGGCGGATGGGCATCACGATTACCGACGAAGTTGCATGGACTTGGCTCAGTTTTAACCCAGCCAAGGCGCTGGGCATTGCGGACAAAACCGGCAGTTTGAAACCCGGAAAAATGGCCGACCTTGTGCTGTGGAATGGCAATCCGTTTTCAACCTATACGCGACCTGAAAAAGTATGGATCGACGGCGCGCTGATGTATGATGCAAACGACCCCAAACGCCGCCCCGTGAGCGATTTTGAACTGGGTCAAGCGGGCGAAGGGGATGTGAAATGAGGCACCTTCTTCTTGCATTGACTGCCTTTATGTCAACATCGGCCCTCGCCCAAACCATTGCCATAACCGGCGGCACGGTGGTGATTGGCGATGGCAGTGCGCCGATTGAACGGGGAACGGTGGTTTTTTCCGGCGGTCGTGTCGTCGGTGTCGGTCGAAACACAATTGTGCCCTCAGGGGCGACAATCATTGATGCCACGGGCAAATGGGTGACGCCGGGAATTGTTGCTGGTTTTAGCCGGGTCGGGTTGGCCGGTGTGGATGCCGTTGACGCGAGCAATGATAGCGTTGCCAACACGTCCCCATTCAATGCTTCGCTTGATATAGCGTCAGCGGTTAATCCTGATGTTGCGGCGATCGCTGTCAACCGTGCAGCGGGCGTCACGCGCGCGGTGGTTTCCCCTGACGCAGGCAATGCCATTTTCGCCGGTCAAGGAGCCGTGATTGATACGGGCGCTGACCCCGATCCCATCACGCGCGCGAAAGCATTCCAATTTGTCGAATTTGGAGAAGCGGGTGCACGCCGCGCCGGGGGTAGCCGACCTGCGCTCTTTGCCGCTTTTCGTAACGCTTTGACAGAAGCCCGCGATGTTCAAGCGGGACGACTACGCGAAGATTCGCTCCTCAAACGCGCCGATGCGATGGCGTTGGTTGCGGTGGTGACGGGACAAACAAAGTTGCTAGTTCATGTTGAAAGTGCGACGGATATTTTGGCTGTCCTTGGGTTAAAGCGCGAATATCCAGCGCTTGATCTGGTTCTTGTGGGTGTGACCGAAGGATGGCGTGTCGCGTCTCAGATCGCGGCGGCCAAAGTGCCGGTGATCGCATCGGCGGTCAACGATATGCCAAGTTCATTTGAACAAATTGCCGCAACACAGTCCAACGTGGGCCGGATGAAAGCGGCAGGTGTCATGGTCGCGATTGGCATGATTGATGATGATGACACACGCCAGGCGATGCATGCGGCCCAATATGCGGGTAATTTGGTTGCCCTCATGCGTGTGCCCGGCGCGACGGGGCTTAACTGGAATGATGCTTTTGCGGCGATCACATCAAAACCAGCGCAGGTTATGGGTATGGGCGCTGACATTGGTTCACTCGCAACCGGAAAGCGTGCCGACGTTGTGATATGGGACGGGGATCCTCTGGAAGGGACAACGGGGGTAGAGGCAGTGTGGATCGATGGGATCAACCAGCCGCTCGAAACCCGACAAACCCGCCTGCGCGCGCGCTATACCACACCAAAAGAGGGCCCTTTGCCAAAAGCTTTTGATCGCTAGACGAGCGCGAAAGATTTTTCGCCGCGCGGCGTTAATTCATCAAAGGTTCAAAAAAATGTCGCATAGGGTGACGCGTGTCTTGCCGAAAAAATTTCATAGCTTTCAATGCCTTGGGCCTCTCCCTCATGTCCTGTGGCGGGCAGGCCGTGTTTGCGCAAACCGCAGACGATGTGACGCGTGCGGATGATGAACTGATTGTTGTCACAGCACCGCGCATCGCCGGGGCTGTGACGACTGATATTCCCCCAGAATTCGAACTCGATGTGGCGGGAATTGCAAGTTACGGTGCGTCGAGCATAGCCGATTTGATGGCGGCGATTGCCACGCAAACGGGCACAGGCCGGGGGCGCGGCGGCGGTGCGCCAGAGGTTCTGCTCAATGGTCGACGGGTTTCAGGATTTACGGAAATTCGCGATTTGCCACCCGAAGCGATCAAAAAAGTCGAAGTTTTTGCCGAAGATGTTGCGCTACAATATGGTTATTCGGCGGATCAACGTGTGGTCAATTTCATTCTGAAGGATGATTTTTCCGCAACGACCGCAGAGCTTGAATATGGTCAACCCACTGCTGGTGGCCGCAGCGAGATCGAAGCGCAGGCAACCTACCTCAAACTCACCAAAGCGGGTCGTTTGAACCTCAGCGCACAATATGACCGTGATGCGTCGATCTTGGAAAGCGAACGCAATATTATTCAGACGGGCGGAGACATTGGCCGTTTTCGTACGCTGTTACCCACCAATGATGCGCAGCAGTTGAATGCAACGCTAAGCCGTGCGCTCTCAAAAACGGTCTCTGCGACGCTGAATCTGCGTTTCGATAACAGCGTAAATGACGCGCTATTCGGTGTGCCAGATGCCGTAATCGCTAACCCAAGTATCACCAATTTTTCACCCCTGTCCCGTGTGTCGCGCGCGCGGACGTTCCATGCCGGCGTGACTGTGGATGGCAATATCGACCGTTGGCAATGGACCCTGACGGCCAACTATGATGACACAACGTCGCGATCTTTGACTGATCGCAATGTCACCAACCCCTTGCTCCTGGGTCTCTTGGCCCCCGACAGCGCAAGGTCACAGATTGTCACGACCAACGGGATCTATTCGGTATCTGGACCTTTGGTACAATTGCCAGCGGGTGCCCTGATGCTTTCGGTCAGGGCGGGATTTGATGAAAAATCGTTCAGCAGCGAAAGTGTGCGCGCGCTTGTGAACAGCATATCGTCGCTGCAACGCGGCGAGGCCAATGGCCGCATCAGCATCGATATTCCACTCGCAGACCGCGGCCGGTCAGTTGCGTCTGCCTTGGGTGATCTTTCGGTCAATGCTAATTTTGGTTACAGGAATTTGACCGATTTTGGCAGCCTGATCGCCTTTGGATATGGACTTACTTGGTCACCGTTAAAGGGTTTGACGGTGCTTGCCAGCGCTGCGGGTGAAGACAATGCACCAACGCCGCAGCAATTGGGTGACCCTACCATAGTCACACCAAACGTCACCGTATTTGATTTTGTGCGCGGTCAAACAGCAATCGTAACGCTCATTTCAGGCGGCAATGCTGCGCTGAGGGCTGCGAACACGCGCGATGTAAAGGTTGGTTTTAGCTTCACCCCGCCGTCGAAAAAAGAATTGAATTTTAA
>JBEBKH010000128.1:0-5116 GCA_040079575.1 Chakrabartia sp.
GTTCATGGTCTTTCGGGGAAATTAAAAAGCCTGAAACCATCAACTATCGCACGTTCAAGCCAGAGCGGGACGGTCTGTTCTGCGCGCGTATTTTTGGTCCGATCAAGGATTATGAATGCCTGTGCGGTAAATATAAGCGCATGAAATATAAGGGCATCGTCTGCGAAAAGTGTGGCGTTGAAGTCACGATTTCGAAGGTCCGGCGCGAACGCATGGGTCATATCGAACTCGCTGCCCCTGTTGCGCACATCTGGTTCCTGAAATCACTGCCAAGCCGCATTGGTTTGCTGCTCGATATGCAGCTGAAGCAACTTGAGCGGGTTCTGTATTTCGAAGCTTATATCGTCATCGAACCCGGTCTGACCCCACTCGAAAAATTCCAGCTGATGACAGAAGATGATCTGTTGGACGCGCAGGATGAATACGGCGAAG
Organism: Chakrabartia sp.; assembly: GCA_040079575.1. Taxonomy (GTDB): domain Bacteria; phylum Pseudomonadota; class Alphaproteobacteria; order Sphingomonadales; family Sphingomonadaceae; genus Aquisediminimonas. The sequence goes on from JBEBKH010000128.1 coordinate 433, forward strand.
ATGCTTTCTCTGCTGGTATCGGTGCAGAAGCTGTGCGCCGGATGCTTGAAGAGCTTGATCTTGAAGGCGAACGCAAAGCGTTGCTTGAAGAACTTGCGGTGACGAAATCGGAATTGAAGCCGAAGAAAATCATCAAGCGTTTGAAGGTTGTTGAAAGCTTCATCGATTCAGGCAACCGTCCTGAATGGATGATCCTTGAAGTCATTCCGGTCATCCCACCTGAATTGCGCCCGCTTGTGCCTTTGGATGGTGGCCGTTTCGCGACATCGGATCTGAACGATCTTTATCGCCGCGTGATCAACCGCAACAACCGTTTGAAGCGCTTGATGGAACTGCGCGCGCCTGACATCATCGTCCGCAATGAAAAGCGTATGTTGCAAGAGGCCGTTGACGCCTTGTTCGACAATGGTCGCCGTGGTCGCACGATCACGGGCGCGAACAAGCGTCCTCTGAAATCTTTGAGCGACATGCTCAAGGGTAAGCAGGGTCGCTTCCGTCAGAATTTGCTCGGCAAGCGCGTCGATTATTCGGGCCGCTCGGTCATCGTGACGGGTCCGGAACTGAAACTGCATCAGTGCGGTCTGCCAAAGAAAATGGCGCTCGAACTGTTCAAGCCGTTCATCTATTCGCGTCTTGATGCCAAGGGTCTGTCGATGACCCTGAAGCAAGCCAAGAAATGGGTTGAAAAGGAACGCAAGGAAGTTTGGGACATTTTGGATGAAGTCATCCGCGAACATCCCGTGATGCTCAACCGCGCTCCAACGCTTCACCGTCTTGGCATTCAGGCGTTTGAACCCGTATTGATCGAAGGCAAGGCAATCCAGCTTCACCCGCTGGTTTGTTCGGCTTTCAACGCCGATTTCGACGGCGATCAGATGGCGGTCCACGTGCCGCTTTCGCTGGAAGCGCAATTGGAAGCGCGCGTCTTGATGATGTCCACCAACAACATCTTGTCGCCCGCAAATGGTAAGCCAATCATTGTGCCGTCGCAGGATATGGTCCTTGGGCTTTATTATCTGTCGATGCTCAAAGAAGGCGAACCCGGCGAAGGCGCACTGCTGTCTGACATGGCTGAAGTGCATCAGGCCGTGGATAGCGGTGCTGTGACGCTTCACACCAAGGTTATCAGCCGTGTTCCCCAAACCGATGAAGAAGGTAAATCCTATCTGAAGCGCTTTGAAACAACGCCGGGCCGGATGCTGCTTGGCGAATGCCTGCCACAAAACCACCGTGTACCGTTCGATGTCGTCAACCGTCTTCTGACCAAGAAGGAAATCGGCGACGTTATCGATATTGTTTACCGCCATGCGGGCCAGAAAGAGACTGTGCTGTTCGCCGATGCGATTATGTCACTGGGCTTTAAGCACGCGTTTAAGGCCGGCATTTCATTCGGTAAGGATGACATGATCATTCCGGAATCGAAGGATCGGTTGATCGAAGAAACACGCGCGATTGTGCGTGATTTCGAACAGCAATATCAGGACGGCCTCATCACCCAGCAGGAAAAGTACAACAAGGTCATCGACGCGTGGTCACGCTGTGGTGATCAGGTTGCCGGCGAAATGATGAAGGAAATCCAGGCTGTTAAAAAGCTGCCAAATGGTCGCGAAGCACCGATCAACGCTATTTATATGATGGCGCATTCCGGGGCCCGTGGTTCGCAGGCACAGATCCGTCAGCTCGCTGGTATGCGCGGTCTGATGGCGAAACCGTCGGGTGAAATCATTGAAACACCGATCATCTCCAACTTTAAGGAGGGGCTGACGGTTCTTGAATATTTCAACTCAACCCACGGTGCGCGTAAGGGTCTGGCCGATACGGCGTTGAAGACGGCCAACTCGGGCTATCTGACACGGCGTTTGGTTGACGTTGCGCAGGACTGTGTCGTCATTGAAAATGACTGCGGCACCCAGCGCGCTCTGCTGATGAAAGCGATTGTACAAGGGGGTGCGACCATCGCATCGCTTGGCGAACGCATTCTTGGTCGCACCACGGCCGAAGACATCATCGACACCCAAAACGGTGAAGTTGTAATTGCCAAGGGCCGCTTGCTTGATGAAGCCGACATTTTGGTGATCGAAAAAATCGGTACCCAGTCGGTCAAGATCCGCTCGCCTCTGGTTTGCGAAACCCGCATGGGTGTTTGCGGTACCTGCTATGGTCGTGATCTTGCACGCGGGACGCCGGTCAACATTGGTGAAGCTGTTGGCGTTATTGCGGCACAGTCCATCGGTGAACCTGGTACGCAGTTGACGATGCGGACGTTCCACATTGGTGGTGCGGCGCAGATCAACGAACAATCGAGCCATGAAGCGGTGAGCGACGGTAAACTTGAATATCGCGATCTCCGCACGATTAAGGACAAGATGGGCCGCATGGTCTCCCTGTCCCGCAACGGTGAAGTTGCGATCATCGACAAGGATGGCCGCGAACGTTCATCGGATCGTCTGCCCTACGGTGCTTATGTGCTGTTTGCTGACGGTGCTGATCTCAAGAAGGGGGACCGGATTGCGGAATGGGATCCGTTCACTATGCCAGTGATCACGGAAAACCCAGGGACTGTGTCGTATCAGGATCTGGTCGAAGGCCAGACATTGGTTGAACAAACCGATGAAGCCACGGGTATCGCGCAAAAGGTCGTCACCGAATTCCGTCCCGGACGGTCGAAGGTCGATCTGCGTCCACGTCTGACATTGCTTGACAGCGATTCAGGTGAAGCTGGCCGTTACATGCTCGCAGTTGGCGCGATGTTGTCGGTTGAAGACGGTGCCAAGGTGCAGGCGGGTGATGTTCTCGCGCGTGTTAGCCGTGAAGCCGCCAAGACCCGCGACATCACCGGTGGTCTGCCGCGTGTTGCCGAACTCGTCGAAGCCCGCAAGCCAAAGGACAATGCCATCATCGCGCGCGTCTCAGGCCGCGTTGTCTTCGGCAAGGATTATAAAGCGAAACGCAAGATTGGCATTCAGCCTGAGGATGGCGGCGAACTCGTTGAATATCTGATCTCCAAATCCAAGGTGATCGACGTTCAAGAGGGCGATTATGTGAAGCGCGGCGACAACCTTGTCGGCGGTTCGCCTGATCCGCATGACATCTTGGAAGTGATGGGGATTGAGCCATTGGCTGAATATCTCGTTGCGGAAATTCAGGAAGTTTACCGTCTGCAGGGCGTGAAAATCAACGATAAGCACATCGAAACGATCGTTCGTCAGATGCTGCAAAAGGTTGAAATCACCGCTTCAGGTGACACGACTTTGTTGGTCGGGGAACAGGTTGATTGGGAAGAAATGACCGAAATCAACTCCAAACTGACCAAGGGGCAATTGCCAGCAGAAGGCAAACCGATCTTGCTCGGCATCACCAAGGCGTCCTTGCAAACCCGCAGCTTCATTTCGGCAGCTTCGTTCCAGGAAACAACACGCGTCCTGACCGAAGCGGCAGTGATCGGTAAAAAGGATCAGCTGGTCGGATTGAAAGAAAACGTCATTGTTGGTCGCTTGATCCCAGCGGGGACAGGCGCTGGCCTCAACCGGATGCGCGTCACTGCGAACAGCCGTGACGCAGCACTGCGGGTGCAGCAACGTGCATGGCAAGAAAGCCTGATCGCGCCTGTAACTGCGGCTGAAGAACATGCCGCCGAACTCCGCCAGCCGGTGGAATCGGATACCGGTGATGATCCACTGGGTGCGGTTGTGGGTGAAAACTTCACAGCGGATGACGTCGCCGAATAAGCGCGCGCATTTGTAATATAAAACCCCGTCAGCGTCGCCGCTGGCGGGGTTTTGTTTTGCGGTGGCTGCTAATTTAGGTTCTGCACCCCGTGTTACAAATCAAGTCGGGTCAGCAGATACATTCAACACCAGCCCCTCAAACCGCATTGTGACTAGACACCGGGCGGGGGATGGTGGCTCTCACCATCGTTGTATTCAGGCGAAAGATAGCTTTGTCACACGGCGACGCATCATGCCACCAACCAGTCCAAAGCCAGCGATCATCATTACCCAACCGGAAGGTTCAGGAACGCTGCCCGGGATGAGAAGCTGGCGGCTGGTGCCGATCAGGCCAACATCAGTCAAGCCATTCACAAAATTTCCGCGAACATAAGATACGCCGGTAGTGTTCGCGATGGCATCAACCGATTGGCCATAACCCCAAAGGAGGTTGGTTACGCCAGCGGGGCCGGTTGTGACCGTTGCGTTGACGAAGCCGGGGTCTGTGAACCAAGTTGAGCCGGCAACAAGCCCATATGTGGCGAGAAACGGATTCCAGAAATTGGCCTCTGCAGCCGCGCCACCGAAATAACCGCCGCCAAGTGATAGATATAGATTGCCACCGTTTGCGACATAGGACGAAAGCGGGGCCGTGCTTCCCAACGCTTGGCCAATATGGAAAACGGCATCATAGGATGAAAGATCGCTAGGGAGAGCGGCTGAGTAGGTTACAGACACGCCTAACGAAGCCAGCTGTCCAGCAAAGCTCGTCAATCCAGATTGACCGCCAGTCGGTGCGTCACCGGTCAAAAGAAGGTAGTTTGTTCCACCAAATGTGCTGGTAATACTGTTGACGAATGCAGTGGTTCCGCCGGTATAAACGCCGGTGTAAGCGGTATTGGTGAGAAGCCATTCATCACCTGAGGCAACGACAGTTCCCGGCGTTGCAAAGGCTGGGGTTGCAAGCGCACTTATTG
>JBEBKH010000129.1:0-4667 GCA_040079575.1 Chakrabartia sp.
GTCCTATAATTGACATATTTTTTATCGCGTGAACTGCCAACAAACATCACCCCGAACCCCAGCACCCCGCCCAGAAATATATTTATTCACCAATATGGTCGGAGCCAACGCTATCGCGTAGCATGCACCATTGACCACCATTGAGGACAGTGAACATGACATCTGCGCTTTTGGAAACACTTCCCGCAACAGGATTACAACTTCAGTCTTTGGTGAAGAACAGCGGCGAACTTGTCGTGTCATTGGCCGATGTCACGCTGGCTGAACCCAGCGCTGATCAGGTGGTTGTGCGGGTTGAAGCGTCGCCGATCAATCCTTCTGACCTTGGTTTGCTTTTTGGTGCAGCGGATATGAGCGCGGCTGTTTTTTCCGGCACAGCGGATCGCCCGGTTGTCACGGCCCCAATCTCAGAGGCGGCGATGCGCGCGATGGCGGGGCGTTTGGATGAAGCGATGCCAGTGGGCAATGAAGGGGCAGGGACCGTCGTCGCGGCGGGGTCTTCCGACGCGGCGCAAGCGATGCTTGGTAAGACGGTGACGATGATCGGCGGGGCGATGTATGCGCAGTACCGCACATTGCGCGTGAACGAATGCGCGGTGCTTCCCGGTGGCGCAAGTGCGGCGGACGGCGCGTCATGTTTCGTCAATCCGCTAACCGCGCTGGGGATGGTCGAAACAATGCGGCGGGAAGGACATAGCGCGCTGGTGCATACGGCTGCTGCGTCCAACCTTGGCCAGATGCTCAACAAAATCTGCATCAAGGACGGGGTGGCGCTGGTCAATATTGTCCGCAGCGCCGAACAAGCCGCGCTGCTGCGCGGGATTGGCGCGGTGCATATCTGCGATTCCAGCGTGCCAAGCTTTATGGAGGATTTGACTGCAGCCTTGGTAGCAACCGGCGCGACGATTGCATTTGATGCGATTGGTGGCGGCAAGCTTGCGGGGCAAATTTTGACTTGTATGGAGGTTGCCGTGAATAAAACGGCCAAGGTTTACAGTCGTTACGGGTCGTCCACGCACAAGCAGGTCTATATATACGGCGGGCTTGATATGTCACCGACGGTGCTCAATCGCAGTTTTGGCATGGCGTGGGGACTGGGTGGTTGGCTGTTGTTCCCCTTCTTGCAGAAAATCGGCGCGGAAGATGCGGCACGGTTGCGCGCGCGGGTGATGGACGAACTGAAAACCACCTTCGCCAGCAGCTATACCAGCGAAGTGTCCTTGGCTGCTATGCTGCATGCGGATGCCATTGCGGTGTATAATAAGCGCGCGACGGGAGAGAAAGTTCTGGTCACACCGCACAAGGGGCTTTGAACGATGTCAGCAGCGGTCGTTCCGTTCACATTGGCGATCCCTCAGGCAGATCTGGATGATCTGAAACGGCGGCTGGATGCGACGCGCTGGCCCGAACGTGAAACGGTGGGGGATTGGACGCAGGGTAGCCCTTTGGCGCAGATGCAGGCGCTTATCGCCTATTGGCGGGATGGGTATGATTGGCGCGCGTGTGAGGCGCGGCTTAATGCGCTTGGCCAATATAAGACTGAAATTGACGGGCTGGACATTCATTTTCTTCATGTCCGCTCCCCCCATTCCCACGCGATGCCACTGATCATCACCCACGGTTGGCCGGGGTCGGTGATGGAATTCATGAAAGTGATTGGCCCGCTGACGGACCCCGTCGCGCACGGCGGCAAGGCCGAGGATGCATTTCATGTGGTGATGCCGTCTCTGCCCGGTTTTGGGTTTTCGGGAAAACCAGCAGAGACAGGCTGGGGTGTTCCCAAAATTGCGATGACGTGGATCACCCTGATGGAACGGCTGGGCTATGACCGCTGGGTGGCGCAGGGCGGTGATTGGGGGGCTGCGGTGACGACGGCGATCGGTGTCATCAACCCGCCCGCATGTGCCGCCATCCATGTTAACATGCCGCTGATTTTTCCAGGGCCAGAGGATATGGCCGATGTGACCGCGCGTGAAGCAGGGGCGCTGGCATCGCTCAAACAGTATCAGGACTGGGATTCTGGCTATTCAAAGCAACAGGGCACGCGGCCTCAGTCGCTAGGCTACGGCCTGGTCGATTCTCCCGTGGGGCAAGCCGCATGGATATACGAAAAAATGTGGGCCTGGACCGACAATCAAGGCGCACCCGAAGATGCGCTGACGGTGGATGAAATGCTCGACAACATCATGCTCTATTGGTTGCCCGGTACGGCCGCATCCTCTGCACGGCTTTATTGGGAGAGTTTTGGCAGTTTTGCATCGCAAAAGCTGGATATTGCGGTGGGTGTCAGCATTTATCCGCGTGAAATATTCCGCGCCTCACGCCGTTGGGCGGAACGGCATATGAGCAACATCATCCACTGGAATGAGATGGACAAAGGCGGGCATTTCGCCGCGTGGGAACAGCCCGCTTTGTATGTGAAAGAGGTCCGCGACTGTTTTCGCTTGGTGCGTTAGCTACTCTGCCGCTTCGAGCAATGCCGGTGCGCTGACCGCTTCTGAAACGGCATGCGGATTGGAAAATACTACCGCGTCGGTGATCGTGCCGTGGCGGAGCAAGCGGATGTCCTTTGCGTAATTCTGATGCAATTTCCACGGCAGCTTCGTGCCTTGCCGGGGCAAGGAGTCCAGCGCGCGGGCAAAATAACCCGATGAAAAATCAACGAATTTCCCCGTTTCCATATCAGGTTCATCATTGACCGGCGTCACAATCTTTTGGCCCGTTTTGTCGAGGTGATTGATAACACGGCACATATATTCCGAAGTCAGATCGGCTTTCAGCGTCCATGAGGCATTGGTATATCCAAACCACATCGCAAGGTTGGGGACATCATTAAACATAATGCCCTTATACAAGATGCGGTCACCAAAATTGATCCGCTGGCCATCGACAAAGGTTTCCATGCCAGCCAGCATTTGCAGGTTCAGGCCCGTTGCACTGACGATGATGTCGGCTTGCAATGTCTTGCCCGATTTCAGCGTGATGCCGGTTTCGGTCAGGCTTTCGATATGGTCGGTCACCACAGACGCGCGACCATCCTTGATCGCGTTGAAAATATCGCTGTCAGGGACAAGGCACAGACGTTCATCCCACGGATTATAGCGCGGGGTGAAATGGGTGGCGATGTCATAATCGGGGCCGAGTTCAGCGGTGACCGCTTCCAACAGTTTCTTTTTAACTTGCTGTGGCCGGCTCCGCGCAAGGTTGAAGAAGAATAGCTGCATCAACACATTGCGCCAACGGGTGATGGCATAAGCAGGTTTGGCCGGAAGCCAGCGTTGAAGCGCGCGCGCAAAGGCATCAATTGAGGAGCGCGAAACCATATAGGTGGGGGAGCGCTGGAGCATCGTCACATGGCCCGCACCGCGGTCAGCCATTGCTGGCACCAGTGTAACGGCAGTCGCTCCGCTGCCAATCACGACAACGCTTTTGCCCTTATAATCAAGGTTTTCAGGCCACAGCTGGGGATGAATGAACTGCCCCTTATAGGCATCGCGACCCGGAAAGTCGGGCGTGAATCCGCCGTCATAATTATAATAGCCCGAACACATAAACAGCATGTTGCAGGTGACCGTCATGGGCTTACCCGCAGATGTGCCTTCAACTGTCCACAGCCCGGTTTGGGTTGACCATGACGCGCGTTTGACGTGTTGATCGAACCGAATTTTGTCTTTCAGTCCATACTCATCGACGGTTTCACTGAGATAGTTCAAAATCGTCGGCGCATCGGCAATCGCTTTTTCGGCGGTCCACGGTTTGAAACGGAAACCAAGCGTGTACATGTCCGAATCCGAACGGATGCCGGGATATTTGAACAGGCTCCATGTGCCCCCAAAGTCGGCGCGGCGTTCAAAAATGGCAAAGCTTTTGCTCGGACATTCTTTTTGTAAATGCACCGCCGCGCCGATGCCGGAAATACCAGCCCCAACGATCAAAACGTCAACATGTTCAACAGCCATAATTTTTTCGCCTTGTCACTGACAGGCATGTCAACTGAACTTACTTGACGCTTACGTCAAGTGTCATTTTTCAAAGGCGACAGTGATGGCAAGGTCAACCTTATCCGTGACCATGGGGATACCGTATTTCATGCCAAAATCACTGCGATTGATTGATGTATTTGCTTTGAAACCAACGGTTTCTTTCTTGTTATAAGGATTGGTCCCAGCGCCAGTGAATGTCGCATCCAGCGTCACGGGCTTGGTCTGACCCAGCAGGGTCAGATTACCGACAATCTTCGCTTTCATGCCATCAACAGTGATACTGCTCGACACAAATTTTGCGCTTTTATTGACGGTTGAATCGAAGAAATCCTTGCCCTTCATATGCTCAGTCAATTTCGCATTGACCGTATAAAGTTCGCCAAGCGGTATATCGATGGTCACCGATGATTTGGTCATGTCGGCTTTATCCAGCGTCAATGTGCCGGTTGGGCTACCGAACATGCCGTAATAATCATTAAAACCAAAATGGCTGACCTTCCACGCGACGATCGCATGGGTGGATTCGACCTGATATGTGCCGCCCGTCACACGCGCAGGGTCAACCTTACCAGGCACTTCAGGCGGCGTTCCCTGTGCGACCAAGGCTGTCGCAATCAGCGGCGTGGCAAACATGAGGGCGAGCAAGGGAAGGGTGGGGCGCATTTTCAGACTCCTGAGGTGAGG
>JBEBKH010000130.1:0-4663 GCA_040079575.1 Chakrabartia sp.
CCGCGTCGGTTGCAGACCTCTCTCGCGAGAATTTGCGCTGGCGATAAAAGGATAATGCCTATGGACAGGTTTTTCACCAAAATTATGATCCCAGCGCAATCCATCCAAGCTTGACGAATGAATCCGCGCAGTATTGGAGAGCTTACTAGGCAGCAGCAACCGTCATAAAACCGTTGAGAGATTATTGAAGCGGCAGTGAACCGCCTCAATACACCCGCGCTTTTGGCTTAATATATTCGATTTCATCGGTTAGCGTATATTCGTGCACTGGTCGGCTGTTGGTTTTGACTGTGCCGCCTTTTCCGCCCCAGCCTTCGAACCAAGCGATGCTGTGCTTCATCCAGTTTTTGTCATCGCGGTTTGGGAAATCCTCATGCATGTGTGCGCCGCGTGATTCCTTGCGTTCGGCGGCACAGCGGATGGTCACGACCGCTTGGCAGAGCAAATTATCAAGCTCTAGCGTTTCAACCAAATCGGTGTTCCAGATCAAACTGCGGTCAGTCACGCCGACATCGGCCATGCGCGCGTAGATTTTATCCATCTTCGCCACGCCTTCTTGCAACAGTTCATCATTGCGGAACACGGCGCAGTGCGCCTGCATCGTCTTTTGCATTTCAAGGCGGATACTGGCAGTGGGTGATTTGCCCTTGGCATTGCGGAAATGATCAAGCCGCCCAAGTGCGAGTGCCTCACTCCCCTTTGGCAGAGGTTTGTGTGCGGTGCCGGGTTTGATAATCTCTGCCAAGCGGTGACCCGTGGCACGGCCAAACACGACCAAATCGATCAGTGAATTTGACCCCAAACGGTTCGCACCGTGGACGGATACACAGGCTGCCTCACCCACCGCAAACAGGCCGGGAACAACCGCATCAGGCTCCTTGCCCTTCAATGTCACGACTTCACCGTGGAAATTGCAAGGGATACCGCCCATATTATAATGAACCGTCGGCGTCACCGGCAGCGGTTGCCGCGTCAGATCAACACCGGCAAAAACCTTACCCGTTTCGGTGATTCCAGGAAGACGTTCGGCCAGCACCTTGGGATCAATATGGTCGAGATGAAGGTAGATATGATCCTTCTCCTTACCAACGCCGCGCCCTTCGCGAATTTCCATCGCCATTGAGCGTGACACCACATCGCGTGAGGCCAAATCCTTGGCCGAAGGCGCATAGCGTTCCATGAACCGCTCACCTTCAGAATTGGTCAGATATCCGCCCTCACCGCGTGCGCCCTCAGTGATGAGAACGCCCGCACCGTAAATGCCGGTCGGGTGGAACTGCACAAATTCCATATCCTGCAAAGGCAGACCAGCGCGCAGCACCATACCCCCGCCGTCGCCAGTGCACGTATGTGCAGACGTTGCAGAGAAATAGGTGCGGCCATAGCCACCCGTTGCCAGCACAACCGCGTGGCTGCGGAAACGGTGGATCGACCCATCCTCCATACACAGCGCGATGACGCCGCGGCAGACTCCGTCTTCCATGATGAGGTCAAGCGCGAAATATTCGATGAAGAAATCCGCATCATATTTCAGGCTTTGTTGATACAGCGCGTGAAGCATGGCGTGGCCGGTGCGGTCGGCGGCGGCACAGGTCCGCTGTGCGGGTGGACCTTCCCCCATATTTTGCATCATGCCACCAAAGGGGCGCTGATAGATTTTGCCTTCGGCCGTGCGTGAAAATGGTACACCGGCATGTTCAAGTTCATACACAGCCTGCGGCGCTTCACGGCACAGATATTCGATGGCGTCTTGATCGCCCAACCAGTCACTGCCCTTAACCGTGTCATACATATGCCACGTCCAGTGATCGGCTCCCATATTGCCGAGGCTTGCCGCAATTCCGCCTTGGGCCGCGACCGTATGGCTGCGCGTCGGGAAAACTTTGGTGATGCATGCGGTCTTGAGCCCCGCTTCAGCACTCCCCATTGTCGCGCGGAGGCCAGAGCCGCCTGCACCAACAACAACAGTATCATATGTGTGGTCGATAATTTTATAGGTGTCAGACATTGGGTGCGGCTCCAGTGGCGGCAAAGGCAATTTTGGCAATGGCGAACACTGCGGTTGCGCCCAGTCCGATGGTGTAAAAATTAAGGGCGACAATCGCTGCGAATTTCAAGCCCTCATCATGGACATAATCTTCAATAAAGACCTGCAATCCCATGCGAAAATGTTGAAATACAGAAATGACCAACAGGATCATTGGAATGGCCGCCCAAGGGCTGCTGAGCCAAGTGTGCATCGTTTCAAAGCTATAATCTGGCAAGCGCACGAGCGACATGATCAGCCATAAAAACAAGGCGAAATTACCAATAGCGGTGGTGCGCTGTTTCAACCAATGTTCAGCGCCGTGCTTTGCCGACCCGAGCCCGCGGACGCGCCCCAAATTTGTTCCTGCTCCCATCGGATCAGCCTTTCATCACAAGAAGATATGTCCAAAGCAAAGTCGTCAGTGTGACGGCTGCTGAAAAGACAATGAACGCGCTGGTGCGATTGGTTTTCAGTTCAAACCCAGCACCGACATCCATAATAAAGTGCCGAATACCTGAGCAGAGATGTTGGAAAAAAGCCCAAGTCAGGCCGATCATCACGACCTTACCCGGCCACCACCCTGCCCAATCTTGAAAAACCACATAGCTTGGTTTTCCGGCCGCAACTGCGAGCAGCCACCAGACCAACCCTAGCATACCCGCCGTTGCAAGCGCAGTTCCTGTGGCACGGTGCAGAATCGACACTGCCATTGCGGCGCCCCATTTCCAGATACCGAGATGCGGCGATAAAGGCCGCGCGCTATTTTGCGCCATGGTCATTCCCCAAAATATGGTCGTTGATGCTAAGTCCCTTAGCGTAATGGCTGTCCCGTGCAACTGCCTTTGCCCAATCGATTGATCGCGCCTAAAGCAAGATATGACTATCAATATATTTGTGACAGGTGCCTCTCGCGGCATCGGCGCGACCATCGCCGCACGCCTGCGCTGTGAAGATTGTGCAATCGCGGTTACCAGCAGCAAAGACGGCGATCTGAACGATCCAGACACGCCCAGCCTGCTCTGGAACTATGCGCTTCAAAAACTGGGCGGACGCATTGATGTGGTGATCAACAATGCGGGTGTTTTTGAAGAAAACCCACTGACCAGCGATACATGGACCGCCAATTGGAACCGCACGATGCAAATCAACCTCACCGCCAGCGCGGAACTGTGTCGCCTCGCAGTGCTGCATTGGAAAAATACGAACGCGCCCGGTCGCATCATCAACATCGCCAGCCGTGCCGCGCACCGGGGGGATAGCCCAGCGCATTGGCATTATGCTGCATCAAAGGGCGGCATGGTCGCCATGACCAAAACCATTGCCCGCGCTTATGCCGCGCAAGGCATTCTGGCTTTTGCAATTTGCCCCGGATTCACAATGACAGGCATGGCGGAGGATTATCTATCGAGCCGGGGCGGCGACAAATTGCTCACCGACATTCCTTTGGGTCGTGTTGCAGAGCCTGATGAAGTTGCCGAAATGGTCGCTTTTTGCGCGCTCAAAGCACCGCCTTCGATGACCGGCGCGGTGCTTGATGTGAACGGTGCAAGCTATGTCCGATAGCTGGAAACTGACTCTCCCCTGTACGCGCGCAGAGGCCGAAGCGTTGCAAGACGATATTGCTCCATTGGCGATGATGGACCCCGTGCCCGTTCTGATCACGCGCGAACCCGATGAAAAACGCCCTGAAGTCTGGGAAATGAACGCCTATTTCGAAGAAAAGCCTGACAAAGCCTGTATCGCGCTGCTTCAGTCGCTGATCCCAAGTGCTGTAAAAGCGAAACCAATCCTCGAACAGTTGCCCGACGAAGATTGGGTGACGCTGAGCCAAGCTGGGCTGGAACCTGTTCATGCAGGCCGCTTCTATGTTCACACCGCGACCAACAGCGGGACCGTGCCAGAGGACACAAAAACATTTCAAATCGAGGCGAGTCAGGCTTTCGGCACCGGGGGCCATGAAACCACATCGGGCTGTCTGACCATGCTGGATCAGCTGAAACGTCAGGGCAGCCGGTTTGATCATATCGCCGATATTGGCACAGGGACGGGGTTGCTCGCCTTCGCCGCCCAATATCTCTGGCCACGCGCCTATGTCACAGCGTCAGACATTGACCCGATCAGCATTGATGTAACACTTGAAAATGCTGATAGAAATGGCTTAATTTTGGGGCAACGGCAGGGGGAGATTGCACTCTGCGCCGCACCTGGCACGGACCATGAAATGATCCAGCGCCGCGCGCCCTATGACTTGATTATTGCCAATATACTCGCTGGACCGTTGATCGAACTTGCGCCGAGCCTGTGCGTTTTGCTGCGTGACGGGGGGTCTTTAATCCTTGCCGGTTTGCTCGACAAACAAGTGGCCGCGATAGACCGAGCCTACCGCGCGCAGGGGATGCGGATCGCCAATCATATGGGCGGCGGCGAATGGCCTTGCCTCCATTTGCGCAAGCGTACACGTTCAGGATGGAAACGTCCTGTCCGCGCGACGGGACAAACATCACAGCCGCCCGGTGATTTCGGGACGTGGTGATTTAGGGTCAGGACCTGTTAAATACGCGTTCGTGATGGCCTCCATAAGCGCGAGCTGCGTCGTCAAGACTATTCACCGTGGCGATGCCACGCTTCCATAGT
>JBEBKH010000131.1:0-4539 GCA_040079575.1 Chakrabartia sp.
AGCGTATTGGGCGCGATGAAATTTGGCGGCAGTTCGGGCGGGATGAGTGCGCGGTTTGATTATCAAGTCACAGATAGCAAAGCCTATTCGGAAAAGGCGCTTTCAGCCGCGACCAAAACCAGCGATTTGCTGCTACGGCAGATTGTCGCTTTGCGATAGAAAAATGTCGATACACGGTGCTTGACTTGTGGGGTCAAGCACCGTCACCCTCGCGCGTGTACGTGAGAGGATTGTTTTACCCCATGAAATTAGTTGTTGTTGAATCGCCCGCCAAGGCAAAAACCATTGAGAAATATCTGGGCCCCGGTCACCGTGTTTTGGCGTCCTTTGGCCATGTGCGGGATTTGCCACCCAAGGATGGCTCCGTTGATCCGGACAACGGCTTTGCGATGCTGTGGGATACATATGCGGACAAGGCCAAGCAGCTCAAAGCAATAAGCGATGAGGCCAAGGGCGCGGACACATTGATCCTCGCGACCGATCCGGACCGTGAGGGCGAAGCAATTTCGTGGCATGTGCAGGAAGTGCTGGCCAAGAAAAAGGTGCTTCCCAAAAATGTTCAGCGGGTCACGTTCAACGCGATTACAAAGACTGCTGTGCTGGCGGCAATGGCCGCCCCGCGTGAACTCGATCATGATCTAATCGATGCTTACCGTGCACGCCGTGCGCTTGATTATCTCGTTGGTTTTACGCTGTCACCTGTGTTGTGGCGGAAATTGCCGGGCGCGAAATCTGCGGGGCGTGTGCAATCGGTCGCGTTGCGGCTGGTGGTTGAGCGCGAACGCGAAATTGAGGCGTTTAGGCCGCAGGAATATTGGTCCGTTATCGCCAATATGGAACATGATGGCGTTGGATTTATCGCGCGACTGGTTCGCCACAAGGGTGAGAAAATTGACCGTCTGACCATCGGGGCAGAGGGCACAGCGATGGCCGCAAAGGCTGCGGTAGAGGCGGGACGCTTCAGTGTTATATCGGTTGAAACCAAGCCGATGTCACGCAATCCGCCGCCGCCCTTCACCACGTCAACATTGCAGCAGGAGGCGGCGCGTAAGCTTGGTTTTTCGGCCTCTCATACCATGCGCGTGGCGCAGGGTCTGTATGAAGACGGTGCGATCACCTATATGCGGACCGACGGTGTGCAGATGGATGGCAGTGCCATTTCCGCCGCGCGCGGTGCCATCGCCAACCGTTATGACGCGAGCTACGTGCCCGATAAGCCGCGCCATTATACGGCAAAGGCAAAGAATGCGCAGGAAGCCCATGAAGCAATACGCCCCACCGATTTTGGCAAAGATAAAGCGGGCAGTGCCGATCACGGTCGCCTTTATGATTTGATTTGGAAGCGTGCGATGGCCAGCCAGATGGCGTCTGCGCGGTTGGAGCGGACCACCATCGAAATGGCCGATGGCACTGGGCAAACCGGACTGCGTGCGACCGGGCAGGTTGTGCTCTTCCCCGGTTACCTCGCGCTCTATGAAGAAGGTCAGGATGATGCAGGGGACGAAGATGCACGCCGCCTGCCGATGCTGCATGAAGGCGACGCGCCGGCCAAGAAATCGGTTGAGGCTGAACAGCATTTTACGCAACCACCACCGCGATATTCCGAAGCATCTTTGGTCAAGAAAATGGAAGAAATCGGCATTGGCCGCCCATCGACTTATGCGTCTGTTCTGCAGGTTCTCAAAGACCGCGATTATGTGAGTGTTGAGAAAAACCGGTTTACCGCAAATGAAAGCGGACGGTTGGTGACAGCATTCCTTGAACGCTTTTTTGAAAAATATGTCAGCTATGATTTTACCGCCCAGTTGGAGGAAAGTCTCGACGATGTATCGGGCGGGCGGGCGCAGTGGCAGGCGGTGCTTGAGGCATTTTGGAAGGATTTCAAACCCAAAACCGCTGAAGTGATGGAACAGCAGCCGTCCGAAGTGACAGCAGCGCTTGACATTTTCCTTGGTGACTATCTTTTTCCAGCAAAAGAAGACGGCAGCGACCCGCGTGTCTGCCCCGCATGTGCGGTCGGGAAACTGGCGCTGCGCGGCGGAAAATTTGGCGCATTCATTGCCTGTTCCAACTATCCGGAATGCAAATATACCCGCAAATTTGCGCAACCTGGCGGCGCGGACGCCGGGGCCGACACAGGGCCGGAATTGTTGGGCCAGCACCCCGAAACGGGCGAAGACATCAACCGCAAATCGGGGCGTTTTGGTCCCTATGTGGAAATGGGTGAAGGCAAGGAAGCCAAGCGCGCGTCGATCCCCAAAGATGTGCCGTCTGAAGATTTTGGATTGGATTGGGCGGTGAAGTTGCTTTCGCTTCCCCGCGAAATTGGCGTGCATCCTGAAACCGGCGAAACCATCAGCGCCAGCATTGGGCGGTATGGCCCCTATTTGATCCACAACGGCAAATATGCGCGGTTGCAGACCACGAACGATGTGTTTGAAACCGGCATGAATGCTGCTGTCGTTAAATTGGCAGAGGCCGCTGCGGGGGGCAATCGCGGACGCGGCGCGGCGCGTGAGCCATTAAAAGCCTTTGGCGCGCACCCTGAAAGCGGAGCAGAGGTCAAGCTGATGGAAGGGCGCTTTGGCGCTTATGTCACCGACGGCACGACCAATGCGACGTTGCCCAAATCAGCCGATCCGCAGACGCTGACGCTAGAAGAGGCGGTTGAACTCCTCGCGATTCGCGCAGCCAAGGGGCCGGGCAAGGCGAAACCCAAACGCAAAGCGCCTGCGAAGAAGGCTGCTGCCAAAAAAGCACCCGTGAAGAAGGCGGCGGCGAAGAAAAAGGTTTAACCTTCAACAATGCGCACAGTGTCACCGAACGACAGGTCAGACAGCGCACAGGCCTTTGTCAGGCGCGCTATGATCTGGGCTTTGGAGACGTTGGTGTCGATAAACCAATTGGGCGCGATTTCGTGGGCGTGGTCGCGTGCGAGGTGAGGGGAGTTGGGGAACAGCGCCTCAGCACGGATGGCGATCCAGCGGCGGCGCTGGGTGCCTTCGGATAACAGCATTTGGAACAGGCTGGGGCGGCGCTTCACCAATTGGCTGAGGATTGTGATATAAGCTGATTTGAGGTTTGCAACCGGGGAAAAACGGCCAGCAACCTCGACCGACATATTCCCGCGTCGTCGTTCAACGGGAATATCAGTGCGGATCAACGCGCGTGTCATTTGATTGCGGCGGTCGGTGCGCATGGTGAGTGCGCGGCGGATGATCGCGTCGTGGTCTTCGACAAAGGACAAGCGCTGTGCCTCAATCGCTTTCCATGTCGCAAGACTCACCGTAATTTGCGCCATTCCGGACATCCATATTCCCCCAGTAACATCCTCAAATCGATAAGGAATTATGGTTACCAAAGCGTTAAGTATCCGAAATGGAGGATGTTCCGCACGTGCTGCATGCAGGGTCTTTGGGCAGGCGGATCGCGCGCATGGACGGCGTTAATCCGTCAATAATCTGAAGTTTTCCCGATGGATCATCGCCAAATCCGGTGATCACGCGGATCGCCTCCATCGCGGCAAAACTGCCCATCATGCCGACCATCGCGCCAAGCACACCGACCTCTGAACAACTGTCGCATTCCTCCGGATCATGCGCGTCCCCCACGAAGCAGCGGTAACAGGGCTTGCCGTCCTCCCACCCACGGAACGTTCCAATCTGCCCGTGGAACTGCCCGATGGCCGCCGAAACAAGCGGCACGCGCGCGGCAACGCACAGGTCATTGACCAACAGCCGCGTGGCAAAATTGTCTGACCCGTCCAGCACGACATCAACGCCGTTCAAAAGCGCGGCATCGTCAACGGCGGTCAGGCGGCGTTGCAGGCCGGTGAAGTGGACGTCAGGGTTGATCCGTTGCACGGCCTTCCCCGCGACCACGACTTTGGCTTTGCCCAGATCATCCAATCCGTAAAGCACCTGCCGTTGCAGATTGGACAGCGACACTTTGTCATCATCGATCACGGTGATGCGGCCCACGCCAGCGCCTGCCAAATATTGGAGCGCGGGACAGCCGATACCGCCCGCTCCAATCAGAAAGACATGGGCGGCAAGCAATTGTTGTTGCCCCATGCCGCCAATTTCCTTCAGGACAATGTGGCGCGCGTAACGGTCTAGCTGATCGTCAGAAAGGGTCATACACCAGTCGAACCAAACCCGCCCGCGCCGCGCGCTGTTTCGTCAAGGTCCGTCACTTCGTTGAATACTGCCCGCTGGACGGGGGCCGGCACGAGTTGCGCGATCCGGTCTCCGCGCACGATGGGGAACGGCGCGTCTCCCAAATTGGCGAGGATCACCTTCACCTCGCCCCGGTAATCGCTGTCGATCGTCCCGGGCGTGTTGAGGCAGGTGATACCGTGTTTGAGCGCAAGGCCAGAGCGCGGGCGCACCTGCACCTCAAAACCCGGCGGAATGGCCATCGCAAAGCCCGTGGCAACCGCATGGCGTTTGGCGGGTTCAAGGATGAAATCTTCCGCCGCCACCACATCCATCCCTGCCGCTCCGTCAGTGGCATAGGAAGGGAGGGGCAGGCCAGCAC
>JBEBKH010000132.1:0-4490 GCA_040079575.1 Chakrabartia sp.
CTGATCCTTGATACTGACCCCGTGATGACAGCTGTCTGGGCCGATATGATGCTGGGGCGTCATGATCCGTGGTTTGATCGCTTTACAGATGTTGCCGACATTTACCTGCTGCTCGACATTGATCTGCCGTGGGTGGACGATGGGCTGCGGATATACGGTGAGAAAGCCGATCGTCAGCGGTTTTTTGATTTGTCGAAGGCTGAATTGGAACGGCGCGGTGTCAATTGGGCACTAATCAGTGGCGACGGAGAACCGCGTTTTGATGCGGCAATAAAAGCGATATCGGAAACATTATGAATGGCATAGATGCGATACTGGCGCTTAACAAAGTGCATGAAGTTGAAACGTCACCGTTAGATCGTGACGCGCTTATTCGTTTGCTTGATTGCGCGTTTCATAACGCAACGGCCGATGCTGGAAAGGATGGTTTCCTGATCGCATTTGATGAAAATGCAGATTATGAAAGTGCCAATTTCCGATGGTTCAAATCCCGTTATGACCGGTTTGTTTATGTCGACCGCGTTGTTGTTGCAGAGCATGCGCGGGGGCGGGGGCTGGCGCGAGAATTCTATGCGGCACTGTTTGACCGCGCGCGCGCCGCAGGGCACATCAGGATCGTCTGTGAGGTTAATCTTGATCCACCCAATCCAGGGTCGGTTGCCTTTCACACCGCGCTTGGTTTTGTCGAGGTCGGTCAGGCAGTGCTCGAAAATGGCAAAACCGTAAGCTATCAGGAGCGTATGCTATGACAGATTTTGCCTGGACCCCCGATCCCAAAAGCGGAATCACCCTGCGCATGCAAGAGGCCACTGGGCTGCAATTTGAACGTGCTGAATGCGGGGTCGGTGATCGTCTCGCCCTGTGCCTTCACGGTTTTCCAGAACTTAATTATAGCTGGCGTTTTTTGATGCCGGTCCTCGCGGCGCAGGGCTGGCGGGTCTGGGCACCCAATCTTCGCGGATACGGTGCAACATCAAAGCCTGAGGGTGTCCGCGCCTATGCACTTGACCATTTGACCGATGATGTCGCTGCACTGATTGATGCTTCGGGGGCCAAAGAAGTGATGCTCATCGCGCATGATTGGGGTGCGATTATTGCTTGGGCCTTTGCAATCCGTAAACTCCGCCCGTTGACACATTTGGTCATTATGAATGTGCCCCATCCATATGTTGGCGCACGCGAAATTCGGAAATGGCGGCAATTGTGGCGCAGTTGGTATATCTTTTTCTTCCAAATACCCAAATTGCCAGAGGCACTGTTACGCAGAAAAGGCGCGCGCGGGATCAAAGGGGCATTCCATAATATGGCCGTTGATAAAGGTCGTTTTCCAAAGGATGTCCTAGATGTATATGCAAAGGCAGCGCTGCGCCCCGGCGCGCTTACGGCCATGATCAATTTTTACCGTGCGCTGCTCCGTCACAGGGACAGCGTTGATATGGGGGATGGTCGCATTGATGTTCCCACACTGATGATTTGGGGTGAGGAAGATACGGCGCTGAACATTCACTGCACCGAAGGGACTGAGGAATGGGTGCACAATTTTACGCTCCACCGACTTCCTGGCGTGTCCCACTGGGTGCAGCAAGAAGCGCCTGAAAAGGTGAATGCGATTTTGGTTGATTGGCTAAAGGCATAGAGTTTCAATCAAATTGTTTTACCCGTGTGTCTATGATCACACGACGTTGCGTGTGCGATGTTATGGGATATGCGCGTTGACCTGCATTGGGGTTGGCCTTATTCAAACGGCATGGAGACAAAGGTTTTGCTCAAGCATAGGAAATTTGCCCTATTGGGACTGCTGCTGATTTTGTTGCCGCAATCGGCAATGGCTCAATTCGGCCCTTTTTCAATTCCAACAGGTTCTGCATCTAAGGCGAGTACATCAGCAGACACAGGCTGTAAGAGCCCAAAGAAAAAACGGGGCGCAGCCATTTTTGGCAATGTTGTCGGGAAAGTCGCTGGAAATACCGTCGGCCGCACAGGGGCGGGGCGCTTCCTGCCAGTTTCTCAGTTTAGCAGCACCCTTTCTGAAGCGATTGCGTGCCGACTTGATCCGACTGAACAAGGAAAAGCAGCCGCCGCCACAGATACAGCTTTGCGTACAGAAAAGGTTGGAAAATCAGCCGAATGGTCGAGCGATACGCGCACGAATGTGACAGGTAAGTCAACCGTGTCATCCCAGACCGCGAGCGCAAGTGGCGGAAAATGCATGATCGTGACGGATGTCATTATCGTTGACGGCGAAGAAACGCGCGCTGACAAGAAAATGTGCCGCGGTCCTGGCGAAAAGCGTTATGTTTTGACGGCCTAATCTATGGCGCGGTCTATCTTTCTTATTCCTGTGATTGTGCTGGCGCTCTGCGGGGCAACAGGAAAAGGGGAGCGAGACCCCAAAAACCCAACCTGCCCTTCAAAATTGAACTGGTCGCCTTATCCGGCAATGCGTTTCACAGTGACGGATGTCGGCGGCGAACATGTGCTGTTGGCCGAAGGCGTTGTCGATAATGGATTGCTGCCGCGTTTGAGCCAAATTCTGAAAAAGGATAAGGGCATCACTGAAATCTGGCTTCGTTCCCCGGGCGGGGTCGCGGTGGTGGGCAATGAAGCGGGGCGGATGATCCGCAAATACTCCCCTGACATATTGACACGGATACCAAAGGATTGGGCCTGCGCCAGTGCGTGCAATTTCATGTTCATGGGCGGAAAATACCGTGTGGTTGAACCCGGCGGGCATTTTGTTGTGCACATGTTTACCCACATTGCCGACCGTGAAGCCATTAAAGAAGACATGCGCGCCGATGCAGATGATGCAGTCAATATGATCGGTGAAATTGAACAGGATTCAGCCATGCTGGCATCTGAAGATAATGATTTTCTGATCCGCATGGGGATATCGCGTAAACTGTTGACGGATGTGATGTATCAGCAACGTTCTGTTGCCGGAGCGGGTAAGGATCAATCGACCCGCCGCTGTATGACCAATGTTGAAAATGTGAAATATAACGTCACCAACGCTCAGTAATTGTTTCTATAATCGCGGCCTTTGCCCTTTTGTTCCAGCCCTGCTAGGGCGCGGAGCATTATGTCCACACCACTTGATCGCATCCGCAATTTTTCCATCATCGCCCATATTGATCACGGTAAGTCCACGCTGGCTGACCGCTTGATCCAGGAAACGGGCGGCCTGTCCGCGCGCGAAATGACGAGTCAAGTGCTCGACAATATGGACATTGAAAAAGAACGCGGGATCACCATTAAGGCGCAGACCGTGCGGTTGGACTATAAGGCCAAGGACGGTCTGGATTACACGCTAAACCTGATGGACACGCCGGGCCACGTCGATTTTGCTTATGAAGTCAGCCGCAGTCTCGCTGCATGCGAAGGTGCGCTTTTGGTCGTCGACGCGGCCCAAGGCGTAGAAGCACAGACGCTTGCCAACGTCTATCAGTCGATTGAGCATGATCATGAAATCGTGCCGGTCATTAACAAGATTGATCTGCCCGCTGCTGAAGTGGACAAGGTAAAGGCGGAGATTGAAGACATTATCGGCCTAGACGCGTCCAACGCCGTTCTGACCAGCGCCAAATCTGGCATAGGCATTGCTGATGTTCTGGAAGCGGTTGTGACCCGCATTCCTCCGCCCAAGGGGGACCGTGATGCCCCACTCAAGGCGATGTTGGTCGACAGTTGGTATGACCCCTATTTGGGCGTTGTCATCCTGATCCGTGTCGTTGCGGGCGTCCTTAAAAAAGGCCAGCAGATTAAATTCATGCAGGCGGGCACCGTCCATCTGGTCGACCGCGTTGGTTGTATGCGGCCCAAGATTGAGAATTTGACCGAGCTTGCGGCAGGTGAAATTGGGTTCATTACCGCCCAAATCAAGGAAGTCGCCCAGACTCGTGTTGGTGACACAATCACCGATGCCAAACGCCCTGCGACAGAGGCTCTGCCGGGCTTCAAAGAGGTTCAGCCGGTGGTGTTCTGCGGCCTATTCCCCGTTGATGCGAATGATTTTGAAAAATTGCGCGAAAGCATCTCCAAACTGCGGTTGAATGATGCGTCATTCAGTTTTGAAATGGAAACCAGCGCCGCGCTCGGCTTTGGCTTTCGCTGCGGGTTCCTGGGGGTGCTCCATTTGGAGATCATGCAGGAAAGGCTGACCCGCGAATATGATCTGGATCTGATCACCACCGCGCCGTCGGTGGTCTATAACATCCAACTTGCACATGACCGCGGCACGCTTCAGCTCCACAATCCTGCCGACATGCCTGATACCAACGCCATCGCGCAGATTGATGAACCGTGGATCAAGGCGGTCATTTATTGTCCCGATGCATATCTCGGATCGATCCTCAAACTCTGTCAGGACCGGCGCGGCATCCAGCTTAACCTTACCTATGTTGGTGGCCGCGCGCAGGTGACTTATGAATTGCCGCTCAACGAAGTCGTGTTCGATTTCTACGATCGCCTCAAAAGCATCTCACGCGGAT
>JBEBKH010000133.1:0-4464 GCA_040079575.1 Chakrabartia sp.
GCGCGCAGCTTCACCGCATAATCGTCCGCATTACCGATGGTTACTTCACCCGCATGATGGAAGCGGTGGCCCATCGTTGCCGACCCACTGTGGATGCCATCAATTTCAAACGGCACCACCTTGTCACCGAGCAACGCAATAATCCCTTGCAGGGGTCGCACCCAACGCAAGCTCTCGGTGGACCCAGACGCATCCCCCCACCGCATGGATTTGGGCCACGGAAAAGCGCGGATGATCGCAGGGATCGCTTCTGCAAGCACATCTGCCGTCGCCCTGCCCGGCTTTTCAATCACTGCAAAATAGATGCCGTCGCGGTCAACCAACTGGTCCTGCGTCAGGCCCGTCTTGCGGAGGAACCCCTCCAATGCTTGCGGCGGCGCAGCCGTTTTGGGGCCTTTGATCTCTTCACTGACAGCCGCCGTTTCGAGCGGCAGCCCGCGTGCAATCAGCGCCAAGCGGCGCGGCGTGGCATAGGTTTCCAACGCGGACGCTTTCAGCCCCGCCTTGGCGAGTTCAGCCTCAAACAGCCGCGTAAGGTCATCACATGCCTTGGCCTGCATCCGCGCAGGGATTTCTTCGCTGCGGAGTTCGAGGAGAAAATCGGTCACCCTGCCCACCCGTTCTTTTCCATCCACGCCTGACACGATCCCTTCGCCAGATCGCGCACGCGGCCCATATAGCTGGCGCGTTCCTGCACCGAAATCACGCCGCGCGCTTGGAGCAGGTTGAAGAGGTGGCTCGCCTCGATTGCTTGGTCATAAGCAGCAAGCGGGATGTTTGCGTCGATACAACGCTTGCATTCGGCCTCTGCTTTGGAAAAACCATCGAACAGTGCTGCGGTATCGGCGACCTCGAAATTATAGGTGCTAAACTCCACCTCATTCTTGTGGAACACGTCGCCATAAGTCACGCCCCGATCATTGAACGCGAGATCGTACACGCTATCAACGCCCTGAATATACATGGCCAAACGTTCCAGGCCGTAGGTGAGTTCGCCTGCAACCGGCTTGCAATCGAACCCGCCCATCTGCTGAAAATAGGTGAACTGAGTCACTTCCATCCCGTCGCACCAAACTTCCCAGCCATGGCCCCATGCGCCGAGCGTCGGGCTTTCCCAGTCATCCTCAACAAAGCGGATATCGTGTTTGAGCGGGTCGATACCAATCGCATCGAGTGAACCCAGATAAAGCTCCTGCAGGTTCGCAGGGGATGGCTTCATAATCACCTGATATTGGTAATAATGCTGCAAGCGGTTGGGATTTTCACCGTAGCGCCCATCGGTTGGCCGCCGCGATGGCTGAACATAGGCCGCATTCCAGTGATCGGGGCCAAGCGCGCGCAAGGTTGTCGCGGGGTGAAATGTCCCTGCCCCGACCCGCATGTCATAAGGTTGCAAAATCACACAGCCTTGATCGCCCCAATAATCATGGAGCGTGAGGATGAGTTTCTGGAAACTGAGCGGATTTTCTGCGCCCAAAACGAGTCCCTTCGCAACTGCAATAATCCGCGCGCTTTGGCCGATGGGGCGCGGTGGGTCAAGCGATCAACAATGATGATTTGACGAAGCCGCACGATTCAGTCAGCACTGCCGTCAACGAAAGCTGATTGAGTGGGGTAAAAGGTGCATAAATTTTTCAAAGGTCTGATCGCCGTGGCGTTGCTCTCCACTGTTGCGCAAGCAAGCGATGCGCCGCCTGCCCCGCCCGCACCTCCTTCCGTGGTTTATGCCGACCCCGCACTGTGGGTGATAAAGGATAAAGACACGACCATCTATCTGTTCGGGACGATCCACGTCCTTAAACCCAACATCATCTGGTTCGATGGCGGCGTGAAAAAGGCTTATGATGCCTCTTCCGAAGTGATCTTTGAAATCCTTGAACCCGATGCGGCTGCTGTTCAAAAATTGGTGCTCGACCGCGCAATTGATAAGGACGGGCCGCCGCTGTCCAAAAAATTGCCGCCGGAAATGGCAGCGGGCTATGCCAAAGCTTTGGAAAGCCTTGGACTTCCCCTTGCGGCCTTTGAAACGATTGAGCCATGGTTTGTGACAAACACATTGACCGTCCTGTCGATCCAAAAACTGGGGTATAACCCCGAAAATGGCGTCGATAAGCATCTGATGACAGCGGCGAAGCGTGACGGCAAGACGCTCGGAGAGCTCGAATCCGTGCTGTTTCAGCTTGATCTGTTTGATACGATGCCAGAGGCACAACAAATCGCCTTGCTGGGCGAAACGATCAAAGAGCTTCCCGAAGGCGACAAAGTGATCAAAACCATGGTCGACAATTGGGCGACAGGCAAATCCGATGCGCTGGGCCGGCTCATGAACGCAGAAATGGCGTCCACGCCTGATCTCAAGAAATTATTGCTGACGGACCGCAACCTTAAATGGGCGCAGTGGATTGAAAAGCGCATGGAAAAACCCGGCACAACGTTCATCGCTGTTGGTGCCGGCCATCTTGCTGGTCCGGAAAGCGTCCAAGCTTTGCTGAAGGCGCGCCGTATCAAGTCGAAACGTATTAAGTCGTAACACTTGCCCTTTCGCACCGTTTGGCCTAATGGCGCGCGCTTGGCGTTCCGTGGTCATCCCTGGAGGCGTGGGCGGCAAGTAACTTAAATTTGGAGAAACATTATGAGCGATCAGCTGACCCTGTCGGCCGAGACGCGTGATCGGGCAGGCAAGGGAGCCTCTCGTGCACTGCGTCGCGAAAACCGTGTACCTGCTGTAATTTACGGCAACAATGAAGAGCCTGCCACCATCCATGTCGAAGAAAAGGCATTGATGAAGGCGCTCCACACTGGCCATTTTATGAATTCGGTTGTGATGATCGAAATCGGCGGAAAATCAGTGCGGACGCTGCCAAAGGATGTGGCCTTTCATCCGGTTTCAGATCGCCCATTGCACGCCGATTTTCTGCGCATTTCTGAACATGCCAAGGTCACTGTTGAGGTTCCTGTGCATTTTGTTGATGAAGAAACATCGCCCGGCATCAAGCGCGGCGGCGTTCTCAACATCGTCCGTCACGAATTGGAACTGGTGTGCGACGCTGCGGCCATCCCTGATGAAATCGCGGTTTCACTCCATGGTTTGGACGTTGGCGCTTCGATCCACATTTCGCATGTGAAGCTGCCAGAAGGATCGGCAAGTGCAATTACGGACCGCGATTTCACCATCGCAACCATCGTTGCACCGTCGGCGCTGAAATCAAGCGAAGGCGACACGGCAACGGCAACTGAAGCCGAAGCAGCGTAACACCTAACACCGCGTTCGGGCTGAGCCTGTCAAAGCCCTCCCCTTTTCTTTTGTACAGAAGAAGGGCACTTTGACGGGCTCAGTCGAACGGAGTTGATAGACGCATCATGCAATTATGGGTCGGCCTTGGAAATCCGGGTGCGCAATATGCGCTGCACCGGCACAATGTCGGCTTTATGGCGGTTGATGCGATTGCGGATATTTTCAACTTTGGCCCTCCCAAAGTGCGGTTTCAGGGCTGGACCCAAGAAGGCCGGATCGGCGCTGAAAAAATCCTGCTCCTTAAGCCTGCAACCTTTATGAATGAAAGCGGGCGGTCAGTTGGTGAGGCCATGCGCTTTTTCAAACTCGATGTTGGCGCTGTCACAACCTTTCATGACGAACTTGATATTGATCCGTTTCGTGTGAAGGTCAAAATTGGCGGCGGCACCGCGGGGCATAACGGATTGCGCTCTACCGAAGCACATATCGGCAACCCATTTCGGCGGGTGCGCCTTGGCATTGGTCATCCTGGACATAAAGACCGCGTGACGGGATATGTCCTGGGAAACTATGCCAAAGCGGAAATGGACCCGCTGGCGGACATGCTCGGCGCGGTTGCGGCAGAGGCAGAATGGCTCGCCAAAGGTGATGATGTGCGGTTTATGAATGATGTCGCTTTGCGGCTGCAAGATAGGATCTGAAATGGGTTTCAAATGCGGTATCGTCGGACTGCCCAATGTCGGCAAATCCACACTGTTCAACGCGCTGACCGAAACGGCGGCGGCGCAGGCGGCCAATTATCCGTTCTGCACGATTGAACCCAATATCGGCAATGTCGCGGTCCCCGACCCGCGCCTTGATATGATCGCAAAGATCGGCGGATCGGCCAAAATCATCGAAACTCAGCTGGGTTTTGTCGATATTGCCGGGCTTGTGCGCGGCGCTTCCAAAGGCGAAGGGCTGGGCAACCAATTCCTCGGCAATATTCGAGAAGTGGACGCCATCGTCCATGTCCTGCGCTGTTTTGAAGATGATGATATTCAGCACGTCGAAAATAAAATTGACCCCGTGTCGGACGCGGAAACGGTTGAAACCGAATTGATGCTGTCGGACCTTGAATCGCTTGAAAAGCGTGTGCCGAACCTCCTCAAAAAAGGGATGCAGGGCGACAAGGAAGCCAAAACCAGCGCCGCCGTGCTGGGCCGCGCGCTTGATCTGCTGCGTGAAGG
>JBEBKH010000134.1:0-4407 GCA_040079575.1 Chakrabartia sp.
GCAACCGACCCACCTCTCTGAAGCGTGAAACGCTCGGGGGAACATCTTATACTATGCAGTGCCCGTGCCAGTTTGTGCCAGATGCAGTTTACTGCGGGTGACAGTGGTTAGCAGAAATTAACCTGTTGGGGTGTGTGTAAAATTTTTCGACACACTCATCGTTTTGCTGTTCATCTTGCATTCAGCCATTCGACTACATTTGTAGTCTAAAGGCAAATGGAGACTCATCAATGGCTGAACGGATTAGTGATGCGGAACATTCTGTCATGGAGGTGTTATGGAATGATGCACCACTGACCGCAAATGTTATTGCTAGCCGACTGACATCCACGCAGAGTTGGTCGCTTGCTACCGTCAAGACACTTTTGTCGCGCCTAGTCGCCAAGAAAGCGCTGACCACGCAGACAGAGGGGCGCAAATTCCTCTACCATCCAGCGCTGCAACGATCCGATTATGTTACGGACGAATCCAAACGGCTGGTTGACCGTCTGTTTGGCGGAAAACTGACCCCGCTCTTCACGCATATGGCTGAACAAGAAACGTTAAGCGCAGAAGATATTGCTGAGATTGAAGCGCTGCTAAAGGCGCTAAAGCCATGACGGTGTGGCTGATCGATACACTGGTCTGGATGACAATCCTAATGCTGCTGGTCTTGATCATCCGCGAACAAGTAGCGCGGCATTTTGGGCGTCAAGCAACCTATTGCCTGTGGCTGATCCCTGCGGCGCGCGCATTCATGCCGGTTCGGGAAACAACGGTGATGCCACCGATCACATCAGATCAAGCCGCCAACGTGGCCGAAGCCGTTCGGGACGCCCTTTTTTCAGCGCCAGTCGTGACGGCGTCAACAGCAACGCCCCTTGATTGGGTGATGATCATCATTGCGGTGTGGCTTGGCGGTGCGGCGACGCTGCTGCTCTTTGAACTAAACCGCTACCGTGGATTACGCACCAAAATCTTGCGTGGCAGGGAAATCATTGAAACACAAAATACAATCCACATCGTGGAAAGTTCAGCCATTACGGGGCCTGTCGCATTTGGCATTGTCCGAAAATATATCGCTGTTCCAGCAACATTTGCCCAAGACTATACTGTGACAGAGCGCGAATTGGTGATTGCGCATGAAATGGCCCATCACCGTGCAGGCGATCTAATGGTCAATTTTGCCGCTTTCTTAATGCTCTGTCTTCATTGGTTCAATCCAGTGGCGTGGGCGTCTTGGCGTGCGTTTCGGTTTGATCAGGAAGCGGCCTGCGATGTCCGCGTCCTCGCCAAACGCAGCCCCCATGAGCGCGAAATTTATGGGCGCGCACTGACCAAATCCGCGACACAGGGCCGCCTGACCTTTGCCACAGCTTTAACCCCAAAGAACACGCTCATCCAAAGACTAAGGATATTGACCATGAAAGAAATGCCCAAAAGCCGTCGATTGATTGGCATTGCCTGTATCAGCGCTGCAATCGCCATCTCCCTCCCTCTCACCGCAACCGTTATCGCGGCCCCCGCTGCGCCTGAACCAGAGCCCAAAACTGCACAAAACGCGGTCCGCACCATTATATTGCGATCACATGGCGCAGACGAAAAAGTGGATGGGAAGCAAAATGTTGAGCACCGGATTGAGAGCAATGGCTCCACTATCCTTATCAAAGCAGATCATAAATTATCCGATGATGAACTCGCTAAAATTACCGATGAGGCAAAATCAATCCATATGCCACCAGCAAGCGTTGGAAGTGATCCCAAAATCCATCGCAAGGTAATTATTCATACGATGCATAGCGATGACAAAAGCCCTGAAACAACGAGCGCATATCCACTGACACCCACCATACCCGAAATCGACATCAAAGAAGTCACCGTCAATTGTAAGGATGGTGAAAGCATGACGACCAATACAGAGTCACAAAGTGACGACGGAAAAGCAAAAGTCACAATCGTGATGTGTGGCAAAGGAAATGCAAAAATTGCGCGGTTGGCGGCGGTCGAAGGCCTGGAAAGTGCATTAGCATCAATAAAAGATCAGAAAGACTTGCCAGAGTCCGTCCGCAAGGATGTGATCGAAAAACTAAAGGCGCAAATCAAACGGCTGGAGAAAGAGGCCGCTGAAGAGAAAAGCTAGTTTCTCGCATCCCGCACACCTGTTGATCATCCCCAACAAGGTTATACAAGCGGGCGGGGCGGATTTTCGGATCCGCCCCAAACTGTCAAAAAGTAAAACGAGTGGTTGAACCCTATCACGCAGCGCGCCACATAGGTTTCATGAACGTACCGGACCTTTCCAACGAACCCTATGCCATTGCTGAACAGATCAGCCCGCTGGTCCGCCGTGTGCTTGCGCGCAATGCGTCTCCGTTCAGTTATACCGGCACCCAGACCTATATTGTCGGGCACGGTGACGTGGCCGTGATTGACCCCGGGCCGCTCGGTGATGATCCGGCCCATGTTGATGAATTGGTGCGGTTGATTGGCGAAGAAACCATCACCGCAATCATGTGCACCCACACCCACCGCGATCACTCCCCTGCCGCAGCGCCGCTCTCCGCCGCCACAGGTGCACTGGTCATTGGGTGCGCGCCTTTGGTGCTTCATGATGATGGTCCGCGTGCCGATGCTGGCTTCGATCCGACCTACGCCCCAGACCGCGTGTTGGCGGACGGCGACACGGTGAGAGGGCCGGGTTGGACGCTGACCGCTGTGCATACACCCGGGCATACGTCCAACCATCTCTGCTTTGCATTGGCGGAAGAAAAGGCCTTGTTCAGCGGTGATCATATCATGGGCTGGTCAACCACGGTCGTTTCGCCGCCCGACGGCGACATGGCGGATTATATGCGCAGCCTGCAATTGTTGATCGACCGCGATGACGTGGTCTATTACCCCGCGCACGGAAAGCCGGTGGACACGCCGCAACGCCTCGCCCGCGGGATGATGGGCCACCGCAAACAGCGTGAAGGGCAGATTTTGCGCCTGATCGAGCGCGGCGTGGGCCATATTCCCGACATGGTGGTTGAGATGTACAAGGGCATCGACCCAAGGCTGTACGGTGCGGCAGGGCGGTCTGTGCTTGCGCATCTCATCGACCTTGAAACGCGGGAACGCGTGGTTGCGGACGGTGCGCTATGGCGGATCACAAAACACCGTTTACCCTGAGCCTGTCGAAGGGCATTTCATTCTTCTTTTGAGAGTGCCAAAGAAGAAAACAGGCTTCGACAAGCTCAGCACAAACGGTTTCTGAGAGTATTTCATTATGAACGCACCAAACACGTCCCTCCACGGCATCGACATCGTCACCGAAATCAAGCGCCTGAAAAAGGAACGCAACGCCGTTATCCTCGCGCATTATTATCAGCGGCCTGAATTGCAGGACATTGCCGATTATGTCGGAGACTCGCTTGAATTGTCGAAGAAAGCCGCCGCGACGGACGCCGATGTGATCGCATTTTGCGGGGTGAAGTTTATGGCGGATACGGCGAAAATCCTGTCGCCGCAGAAAATTGTCGTGCTGCCTGATCTGGATGCGGGATGCAGTCTTGAAGACTCATGCCCGCCCGACAAGTTTAAGGCGTTCCGCGATGCGCACCCCGATCACATTGCGATCACATACATTAACTGTTCGACAGAAGTGAAGGCGCTGTCGGACATCATTGTGACGAGCAGCTCAGCGGAAAAAATTCTGTCGCAAATCCCACTGGACCAGAAAATCATCTTTGGCCCCGACAAACATCTCGGCGGCTATATCGCGCGCAAAACCGGGCGCGATATGCTGCTGTGGCCCGGCGTGTGCATCGTCCATGAAGCGTTTAGCGAAACCGAACTGGTCAAGCTCAAGGCCAAGCACCCCGGCGCGCCCGTCGCCGCGCACCCCGAATGCCCGCCGCACATCATCGATCATGCGGACTATGTCGGGTCCACCAGCGGCATCCTGCAATATGCCAAAGACATGCCCGGAAACACGTTGATCGTCGCGACCGAACCCCACATCATCCACCAGATGGAAAAGGCGGTGCCACACAAACAATTCATCGGCGCGCCTGGCGCGGATGGCAATTGCAACTGCAACATCTGCCCGTACATGGCGCTCAACACGATGGAGAAGCTGTACGTCGCGCTGAGGGATTTGGAACCGCGGATTGAGATTGAAGAGGGGCTGCGGCTGGCGGCGAAGAAGAGCTTGGACCGGATGCTGGAGATGGCAACATGACCGCTGGTGTCGCCGCAATGTACGAATCTATGAAAAAAATGATTGAAGCGCGTGAAGTAGAGTTAGATAAGCTTCTTTCCTAAAGTTTTGATGCCGTGAATAATTCCTCCCTGAAGGGGAGGTGGCAGCCGCAGGCTGACGGAGGGGTGGTTTGGCACAGAGCGCCACTAACGATCATTAAACCCCGCCTCAAACCACCCCACCAC
>JBEBKH010000135.1:0-4394 GCA_040079575.1 Chakrabartia sp.
CGTTGTCCCATCGGGCAGAATGACATCAATCGCCCCGTGCTGTATCCGCGTGTCAAAGCGATCAAGCCACCTGTTGAACAGACGCGCGACCAAGCGCGACCATAGGCCGTACTGACCAGCCATTACCAAATGGCGGCCTCTCAAGGAATTGTGCATATTCATATCAGAATATTGGTTTGGCTTAGTCGTCGTCTGAGTGCAATCCGTCTCGCACACTGCGTATGGCAGAAAGCGCACGTTCGCGCGCTTCCCGGTGACCAATTATTTTTGCAGGGTAATTGCGCGGTCGCTGCCCAAATTCGTCTGGATCATGGATATAAGGATCATCAAGCGCGGCAAGTTCCGGCACCCATTGGCGCACATAATCACGCGCGCCGAATTTTTCAGATTGCGATAGCGGTGCCATAATCCGTGACATCATGGGGGCATCCACCCCAGTACCCGCCACCCATTGCCAATTTGATGCATTGGCGGCGTAATCGGCATCGACCAGCGTATCCCAAAACCATTTTTCCCCGCGTCGCCAATCGATAAGGAGGTGCTTGATCAAGAATGATGCCGCAATCATACGGACGCGGTTGTGCATAAATCCCGTCGCCCACAACTCCCGCATACCAGCGTCAACAATGGGGTATCCTGTTTTCCCTTTGGTCCATGCATCAAAATCTGCATCGGCCTTTGCGCCCGTTCGCCACGGCATATTGTCATAGGCGCGCCTGCCATTCACCCAGCCATAGTCTGGGAATTGATCGATCAGATTGGTTGCATAATCTCGCCACCCAACTTCACGTAGGAAAGACTCTGCCTGCGCACCTGCAGCTTTAGAGGCATGATGCCACAGCGTTGCCGGAGAAACTTCACCGAAATGAAGGTGCGGCGAAAGGCGCGAAATACCCTCTACGGAAGGCAGATTACGACTTTCATTATAGTCAGCGATTTTGGGAAGGAACGCGCGAAAAGCAGCGCGCGCGCCTTCTTCCCCCGGCGTCCAGACGTCAAAGCGCTGTGCCCAATTGGGGTGATTGGGAAGGAGATTCCAATCATCAATATTATCTGAAATAATGTCCGTAACCAACTGAAAAGAGTTGATTTCAATCAAAGGCTTTGCAGGCGGCATATGGCTGACCAAATTGCGCCACCACGGCGTAAAGACTTTATAGCGCCCGCCGCCGCCCGTCAGCAGCAATGTAGGATCAATCAGTTGATTGCCGTGATGCAGAACCAAATCCATCTCCGCGGTAAGTTCAGACTCTGCCTCACGCCACCACGGTTCATACTGAGCGTTGGCATGAACGCGGGTCGCCCCGGTTTGCGCCGCGATCTGCATCAATTCCACCACGGCATTGCCGCGCCGCAGGATCATGTTGGGGAGCTTTTTCTGCAATGCCGAAAGCGAATGGTGCAACCACCATCGCGATGCACCGCCCATACGGCGTTCACCCGCACTGTCGTCATCCAATATGTAAACAGGCACAACCGCCCCTTCGGCGCAAGCAGCGGTCAGAGCGGGATTATCGTGAAGACGCAGGTCTTGGCGGAACCAGAAAATGCTGGGCAATGTCAGCCCTCAACCGTCCAGTTTTGCCCCTTTGAAATGAGCGCCTGAAGGTTTGGCGTTTTGCCTTTCGACAGTTCGGCATTTTGCGCAATAACGGCGGAGTCAAAAGTCGGGCGCGGATCATCATAGAGTACGCCCAGCGCCATCGGAAACGCACCCAGCGGCATTTCAACCAGCATATGCGCCAGCGCACGGTTGGTGACATCATGGACAATCACGCCCGCCGTATCGCCGTCAACCACGTCAACAACCTTCAGGGTTAGGTTTTCGACATCGAGCGCGATCCCCTTTGTCCCCCCGTCAAACAGCATCGGTTGACCATTTTCGAGCCAAAGCTGATTGAACTTGGCATTCGCCTTGTCCGTAAATGGCGCGAACACATCATCATTATAAACAATGCAATTCTGGAAGATTTCGATAAACGACGCGCCCTTATGCGCGTGCGCCGCCTTCAAAACACTCGGCAAATTCTTGTTCACATCGATCCCGCGGGCGACAAACCGCGCGCCAGACCCTAGCGCAAAGGCGCAAGGGTTGGCGGGGCGATCTACCGATCCAAACGGTGTCGAAGGGCTTTTGGTGCCGACACGCGATGTTGGCGAATATTGCCCCTTGGTCAGGCCGTAAATTTCATTGTTGAACAGCAAAATCTGGCAATCCAGATTGCGGCGCAGCAAATGCATCGTGTGGTTGCCGCCAATCGAGAGCGAATCGCCGTCACCGGTGATGATCCACACGTCGAGGTCTGGATTGGCGAGCTTCACCCCCGTCGCAACCGCTGGCGCGCGACCGTGGATGGTGTGGAAACCATAGGTCTCCATATAATAAGGAAACCGCGATGAGCAGCCGATGCCTGAGATGAACACCGTATTTTCCGGCTTCACACCGAGTTCGGGCATGGTCCGTTGAACCGCCTTGAGCACAGCATAATCGCCGCACCCCGGGCACCAGCGCACTTCTTGATCGGTTTCCCAATCTTTGGGGGAGGATTTTGTGATGGGAGTCATGTCGTTCATGAAAGAGCACTCTCAATAGCAGCTTCAATTTCCGCAATACGGAACGGCTGGCCAGATACTTTGTTGAGCGGTTTGGCATCGACCAGATATTGATCACGCAGGACGGTTTTGAATTGGCCCGTGTTCATTTCAGGCACGATTACATGATCAAAACTGTGGAGCAGGTCGCCCAGATTTTTGGGCAATGGCCAGATGTGACGGACATGGACATGGCTGACGTCCAACCCCTTTGCGCGCGCCTTTCGCACGGCCTGGTGGATGGGGCCAAAGGTTGAACCCCAGCCGACAATCACCAGTTTCCCGCCAGCCGCACCAAGACACACATCCTGTTCTGGAATGTCATTGGCAATACCGTCGATCTTATTCTTGCGAATGTCTGTCATCGCCTGATGGTTGGCCGCGCCGTAATTGATATGGCCCGTGTCGAGTTCCTTTTCGATACCGCCAATCCGGTGGAGCAAACCGGGCGTGCCGGGTTTCACCCACGGCCGCGCCAATTTCGCATCACGGCTATAGGGCTTGAATCCGCCTTCTGGCACCGTGTCGAGATAGGTGACAGGAAACGGCTTGAAGCTCGCCATATCAGGCACTTTCCACGGCTCTGCGGCATTGGCGATATAGCCATCGGTCAGCAGCATCACGGGCGTCATATAGGTGGTGGCGATCCGCACCGCCTCAATCGCGCATTCAAACGCATCAGCAGGCGAACTGGCCGAAATCACCGGCATGGGCGTATCGCCGTTGCGACCATAAACCGCTTGATAGAGATCCGATTGCTCGGTTTTGGTGGGGAGGCCCGTGGATGGTCCGCCGCGCTGCGAATTGACAATCACCAGCGGCAATTCTGTCATGACGGCAAGGCCCATCGCCTCACCCTTCAGGGCAATGCCGGGTCCAGACGAAGACGTTACGCCCAAAGCACCGGCATAAGACGCGCCGATGGTCGATGCGATCGCCGCAATTTCATCCTCAGCCTGAAATGTCGTGACGCCAAATTCCTTCAAGCGCGACAAGTGGTGGAGGATCGCCGACGCAGGCGTGATCGGATAGCCACCAAAGAACATCTTCACGCCAGCAAGCTGTGCGCCTGCAACAAGCCCGTAGGAGATCGATTCCGCGCCCGTGATTGTCCGGTACAGTCCGGGTTCGGCAGGCGCAGCGGCCACACGGTTTTGCGGGATCGGTGTTTGGCCAGGCGACCCAATTTCAGCGGTTTCTCCGTAAGCATGACCAGCATTGAGTGCGGCGACATTGGCGTCGATCAGAACGGGGTTTTTGGCAAATTTTGCTTTCAACCAATCGATGATCGGCGCGCGGTCACGGTCAAACATCCACAATGCAAGACCAAGGGTCCACATGTTTTTGCAGCGCAATGCTTCCTTATTGCCCAATCCAAACGGTTTGACCGCGTCCAGCGTTAATTGTGAAATATTAAAGCTGATCAGCTGCCACTTGCCCAGTGACCCGTCTTCAAGCGGGTTGACCGCATATCCCGCCTTGGCAAGGTTGCGGGCGTTAAACTCCCCCGCGTCAGCGATGATGAGGCCACTGGGTTTCAAATCCCCAACGTTGGTCATCAATGCCGCTGGGTTCATCGCAACGAGCACATCAGGCGCATCACCCGCCGTTTCAATTGCTGATGATCCAAAATTGATCTGGAACGCCGACACACCAAATGTCGTGCCTTGCGGCGCGCGAATTTCAGCCGGAAAATCAGGGAAGGTTGCAAAATCATTGCCCGCAAGTGCGGAGGACAAAGTGAATTGCCCGCCCGTTAATTGCATTCCGTCACCCGAATCGCCCGCAAAACGAACGACCAT
>JBEBKH010000136.1:0-4348 GCA_040079575.1 Chakrabartia sp.
GTTTCAGGGCGTAAAAACGGAAGCCAAGGCGCGCTGGTCCAGCCCATCATCGCAACCATTTGATAGAAATATCCCATGCGCGATGGCGGCGTGATGCGGTCCGTATGCCCAGTGGCCCCCGAATCGACGCCGCCGTAGAGCGTTTTGAAGTTTTTCAGCATGTAATCAGGATCGACATAGCGGCGCGGGTCAACCATCTTGGTCAGCGCCGAAAGCTTACCCGGCACCATCATCATGCCCGCAGTTGTTGCCACGAGGATCAGTTTGTTAACCCGCGACCCGCATTGTAGCGCATATTGCTGCGCCATCGCGCCGCCCCAGCTGATCCCCATCACATCGACCTTATCATATCCAAATTGATCGAGCAGAAGGTCGGCAATCCGGGCCATCATCCAAGGGCGGTAGGGCAAAGCAGGTTCAGGTGATCCGCCAATGCCGGGCATGTCGAACGTGATAAAATCGCGCTCCCCCATTTTTTCAGCAAGCGGTGCGATCAATTCCAGATTGGCTCCGATGCCGTTAAAAAACAGGATCGGCAAATGATCTTCTTTGCCACTAACCCACCGCGCAACACGCACAGTACGACCATCGATTGTTTCCATCGTAATTTCTGGTTTGAACGTTTTAGTCACATTATTTCCTGTCTTAACCGAAGGCATATTCACCCGGAGCCGCGCCCACAGGTGTATGATTTTTATTTCCCATTACTTTTGGCGCAGGGATTTTTTTGCCGGAGCGCTCTTGAAGCCATTCCATCCAATGCGGCCACCAGCTGCCAGCGGTTTCCTCCGCCCCTGCCAGCCATTTTTCGGGCGTGGTGGGTGGTTTGCCCGATGCCCGATAATATTTGGCCTTGGGATTGCCTGGTGGGTTCAAGATCGCCTGAATATGTCCCGAATGGGAGAGAATGAAATTGATATTTTTTGATCCGAACAACTGGGTTGAGCGGTAACACGCCTTCCACGGCGTGATATGATCGGTCACACCAGCGAGGATGAACAGGTCGCAATCCACTTTGGTCAGATCAACCTTATGCCCCGCAATGTCCGACGTCCCAGGGTTTGCAAAAGGCTGTTCTTCATAGACGCGAAGATAGTCCGAATGAAGCGAAGCCGTCAGATTGGTGGCGTCATTATTCCAGAATAAGATATCAAAAGCGGGCGGGTCTTCACCGTGCAGATAATTGTTGATGACATAATTCCAGATCAGATCATTGGGTCGCAGCCACGCGAATGTGCGCGCGAGCGATGATCCTTCTAATATGCCTTTTTTGGCAGAGCGTTCACGCGCAAGCTTGATCCCGTGATCAGACACCAGCGCGCCGACCTCACTGTCATTGCGCTGTGGATGGAGCACGCAGACCATCATCGTCGCGCTGTTAATGCGCTTATCCTTTTCTGCGGCCAATTTGGACAACAGGCTGGCCATTGTTATTCCGCCTGAGCAGGCACCCGAAACGTTCACCTTTTTTGCCCCCGTGACCGCGCAGACAATGTCAATCGCTTCAATGATGGAGGCAATATATTCGTCGAGTCCCCATTCGCGGTTCTCAACCTGCGGGTTGCGCCAACTGATCAAAAAGGGCGGGATTTTGTGATCGGACAGATATTTGACGATGCTTTTTTGCGGCGTCAGATCGTTGAGATATGCCTTGTTGATCTGCGGCGGGATGATGAGAAGCGGGGTTTCATGAACGCTATCGGTTGTCGCCTGATATTGGATCAACTCCATTATTTCTGTCCGGTGAATGACAGCGCCCTCCGAAATCGCGATATTTTCGCCAATCTTAAAGGGGCGGGTGTCCACTTGGCTCACATTACCGTTGTTGTGGACCATGTCATTATAGGCGTTCTGCAAGCCCTTGATCAGCGATCCACCACCCGTTTCAACCGCTTTTTTGATGGCGGAAGGATTGCCAGCAAAGCTGTTGGTCGGGCTGAGTGAGTCAATGATCATGCCGCTGACAAAGTTGGCACGCGCACGTTCCAATTCATCAAGTTCAAGATCAGCTATCCAACGGTTTACGCTGTTTTGGGCGGTAAGATAATATTGCATCCCCATGCGATAGAGCGGGTTGGCGGTCCACGCGGGGTCCAAAAACCGTTTGTCCTTTGGGCTTGGCGCGACATCGGATTTGTTGGTCAGAATTTTGACCACATCATCGGAAAACAGGCGCATATGCTTTAGCGTAGTCTGAGGTTTTGTTGCCGTTTCGCGGAGCATAACGCTGACCGCGCCCATCAAATCTTCCCGCGCCAATCCGACAATAGGATTAAGGGCAATACTGGCATCGCCCTCATTGCCCAAATCAATACCTTTTTTCGCCATCCAATCCCCCATATTTTAATATAAGGAAGGCTGCACTGTGCGCGGGCACATGTCAATTGCTGGAAGTTTTAGTGACGCAATTCACGCTTAAGGGGGTAGCGTCCATCCTGATATTCGCCGAACATAGCCCGAATTTCTGGGTGATCGACTGGGCCTTCTTCACCATCAGCAACCAAATTTTGCTGGCTGACATAGGCAACATAGCTGCTTTCAGAATTTTCAGCGAGCAAATGGTAGAATGGTTGGTCTTTTGCAGGGCGAATATCTTCGGGAATTGACGCATACCATTCATCGCTGTTCGCAAAAACGGGGTCGATATCATAAATGACCCCGCGAAAGGCGAAAATACGGTGACGTACAACCTCACCAATCCCGAAACGCGCATGGGAAATGGGTGGCCCAACAGGTTTTTTGACGGCTTTATTCTGGGTTTCGTGTCTTGAGATCATTCTAGCTTTGTAGGGCCTGTCGCAATAATCGCAAGCACGGTGTGCGACACGGGCAGGATTGGCTTGGCAATCCCAACCGCTTGGTCTATGCGCGCGCTTCACTCGATGGGATGTGGCCTTTGGTGTCGCGCCCCGCTCTGCGGAGAGATGGCTGAGTGGTCGAAAGCACCGCACTCGAAATGCGGCGTGCCCGCGAGGGTACCTAGGGTTCGAATCCCTATCTCTCCGCCAATTTCTGCTAAACTCTCAAAAAATCACCGCTCTATTTGAAAAATGAAATCAATTTTTGCGGGTTTGATTGTCGTGCATTTTCGATCCAACGTTTGTAATCAGACACATCAGTATAAACGCCGGGCCGGTCAAATTCAGGATCGCATTCTTTTTTGCCCCAGCTGACGATGCCGAGCAGGACATAGGGCGCTTCTGCGCTCGTCACAGGGCCGCCGCTATCGCCTTTGCAGGTAGATGCTTTGCGTGATGTCGCACAGAAAATCTTTTCGTGGACCTTCATTGTGCTGCGATATTGCTCTTTTGACCGACACGTGGTTTCGCCAAGCACTGTGAGCGTATCTGTCATCAGGCGCGCGCGGGGGCCGCGTTCATCGCCTTCGTCGTAACGACCCCAGCCCGTAACGCGCACTGTGTCTCCATTTTGCGGCTGACGCGCGCTGATCGTAGGAATGGGTGCTGTAATATCCGCAGCCGTTTTGGGTCCGATTGGGGTGATATGAA
The DNA here is from genome assembly GCA_040079575.1 of Chakrabartia sp. Classification (GTDB taxonomy): domain Bacteria; phylum Pseudomonadota; class Alphaproteobacteria; order Sphingomonadales; family Sphingomonadaceae; genus Aquisediminimonas. Next base: position 3,510 of record JBEBKH010000136.1, read on the forward strand.
CAAGGGCGATGTCATCCTTGTAAAAGCCGGTTTTCCCGTAATCACTGTGGATAATGATGTGATCGATACGAAATTTCCGACCCCTGTCACTCGAAATATCAAAACTCCCAACCCGCACGCCGTAGCCCGATGCTGCAAGTTCTTCTCTGTCGTCGAAACAATGTGCCGCCGTTAATATCCATTGGTCCTTGATGAGCGTGCCGCCGCACCGGTGTTGCAGTTCCCAGCTGGCCCATCGTGACTGCGCGCCTGGGGAATAGGCCTAATAGGGCTTGAAGGAGAATATCTGTGCCTGCCAAGGCGCATAACGCGCCTCTTTTAAAAGGCGTGTATGGCATCTCACTATCTTCTCTCCGTTTTCTCCGATTCTCGTGAAGCATTTTCTTTTTGGCTTTAGTGGCGAAACAAGTGCGGGCAGCCCTGGTGGATCATCGCTGTCGGGTAGCTCCGTGATATTCTCCATATCGTAAGGAAGTGGCTTGATTACGACTTCTTTCGATACCGGTTTTGAAATGGTGGTACTCTGTTCGATCGCTGTTTGCTCATACGTTTGCGCGAAAAGTGGACTAGCAAAGCAGACTGTGAATAGCGCAGCGGGGAGAAGGGGTGCTGCGTTGATCCGAATATCCATGCGCGCAGTTCCAATCAAAAGTGACAGACCAATCAAAACGACACACAACATTACCAAATGATTGCAGAAGCACCTGTTAGATGTTCTGAGATGCATCAAATCAGACCCAAAAACCCTCTGTGTCAAATCTTTTCAATTTTGATTAAAGCGGGATCGCTTGATCATTCAACACGCGCCGCTGGTAACCTGCAAACTCCATCTTATATTG
>JBEBKH010000137.1:0-4346 GCA_040079575.1 Chakrabartia sp.
GTAAAACCCGCGCGGGGGCCGAATGGGTGCGCGGTCTGGCCGAACAGACACGCGGCATGCGGATCGCTCTGGTTGGCGCGACGACCGCCGACGTGCGCGCCGTGATGGTGGAGGGGGACAGCGGCATTTTGGCGGTATCGAAGGGGAGTTTCTACCCCCTCTGGGAACCCAGTTTGGGGCGTTTGACATGGCCCAACGGCGCGCAAGCCTTCGTCTATTCCGCCGAAGCGCCAGAACGTTTGCGCGGGCCGCAGCATCATGTTGCCTGGTGCGATGAAACGGCGAAATGGTCCAATGCAATGGCGACGTGGGACAATCTGCAACTTGGCCTGCGTTTGGCGCGGGATGCCAAGACGCTGATCACCACGACGCCGCGGCAGTGCGCCTTGCTGCGCACGTTGGTGGCGCGCGCGGATGTGGTGGTGACCAAGGGCCGGACGGCGGACAATGTCTTTCTGCCACAGGATTTTGTCGCCGCAATGACCGCGCTTTACGCCGGAACACGGCTGGGGCGGCAGGAATTGGACGGCGAACTGATTGATGATGTCGCAGGCGCGCTGTGGACGCGGGCGATGCTGGAGGGGTGCCGGGCGGCATCCGCCCCGCCGCTCAAACGTGTGGTCATCGGGGTTGATCCGCCGATTTCAGTGGGCGGCGATGCGTGCGGGATTATCGTTGTGGGATTGGGGGAGGATGGGCGCGGCTATGTGCTTTCCGATGCGTCGGTATCGGGCTGTTCGCCCGAAGGCTGGGCGCAGGCGGTGGCGCTGGCCGCTGCCAAATGGAATGCCGACCGCGTGATTGCAGAGGCCAACCAAGGCGGGGCCATGGTGGGAAGCGTCCTGCGCGCCGCCAACATCGCGCTGCCGGTCAAGCTCGTCCACGCGAGCAGGGGAAAGTCCGCACGGGCCGAACCGGTGGCCGCCCTCTATGAAGGCGGGCGCGTGGCCCATGTCGGGGCATTTCCGGCGCTTGAAGATGAACTCTGCGGGCTGATCGCGGGCGGCGGCTATGAAGGACCGGGGCGATCACCAGACCGGGCGGATGCCGCCGTATGGGCGCTGTGGGAACTGATGCTGGCGCGGGTTAAAGTGCCGCGGGTGCGGGGGGTTTGAGCGGCGTTTTATGAATCGCTGTCTCAGTCATATTTTTCGACATCATCGCATTTCAAAGGACATAAAATGAAACTCTTCGGTAGAAAATCTGCCGGGCGTGCATCCGCGCGTCCGGTGCTTTCGCGTGGCTTTGGCGCGACGATGCACGGCGAATGGCCGCGGTCTTATGAAGGTCAGGCGCGCGATGCCTTTGTTGGTAATCCGGTGGCGCAGCGGGCGGTGCGGTTGGTGGCCGAAGGGGTGGCGTCTGCGCCGCTCTCGGCCTCTGATCCGGTGCTGCTCTCGCTTGTGAAGGCGACATCTGGTGGGCAGGCTTTGATGGAAACGCTGAGCGTCCATCTGCTCCTCCACGGCAATGCTTATGTGCAGATTTTGCAGAGTCCAGACGGTTCCCCGTGCGAACTTTTTGCGTTGCGCCCCGAACGGATCACGGTTGAACCCGACGTGCGCGGATGGCCGATGGCGTTCCTTTACCGCGCGGGGGAGGCGGTGACGCGCTTGCCCGCCGATAACATCATCCACATCCGCACGGTCCATCCGCTTGATGATCATTACGGGTTGGGCTGTCTGGGGGCGGCGTCGGGGCCGGTGGCGATCCACAATGCGGCGACCAAGTGGAACAAGGCGTTGCTCGATAATGCCGCGCGGCCATCAGGTGCGTTGGTCTATGATCCTGGAGACCCCGGCGCGACGCTGTCCCGCGATCAGTTTGACCGGCTGAAGGCGGAAATGGAGGCGAATTTTTCGGGCGCTGGCAATGCCGGGCGACCGATGCTGCTGGAAGGCGGTCTCAAATGGCAGGCGATGAGCTTGTCGCCCGCTGACATGGATTTCATTGCGCTGAAATCAAGCGCCGCACGCGATATAGCGCTGGCGTTCGGGGTGCCGCCGATGCTGCTCGGGCTGCCCGGCGACGCGACCTATGCGAACTACCGTGAGGCGAACAAGGCGCTGTGGCGCTCCGCGATTTTGCCGCTGACGGGCAAGCTGCTGGATGCGCTTACGCAGGGGCTGCGGCCCTGGTTCGCGGACGCGCAACTGTTGGTCGATTTGGATCAGGTTGGCGCGCTGTCCGAAGACCGTGAACGGCTGTGGGCACAGGTCAATGCGGCAGAATTTCTGACGCTTGATGAGAAACGGGCGCTGGTGGGGTTTGCGGCGGTAAAGCGGACGAACGCTGCGCCGCCTTCCCCAAACATCGCTGGTGCGCTCGAAGTGAAGTTCAACAAAAATCACGATCCGAAGAACGGACAGTTTACTTTTGCCACAGGTGGAAGTTTTGGCGGCGGCGGCGCAATGGAAGATTTTGACGGGCCTACCCCACCAAAGAAAGCCTCTCAGACCGATCGACCAACCAAGCCGACCAAAAAGACAGTAGTTTTGAGAGGAGGCGGCGGGAGTTTTGGCGGCGGCGGTGCAATGGGAAGCTGGTCACTTCCGACAAGAACGCCACCTTTGACAGATCGAGCAATCAAACCGGACAGAAAGCCATTCATTTTTCCCGATCAGGTCATAAAACCACCCCTTACCGCGCGCGCGCCGCTTAAAAAACCTGCTCTTCAACTGACACGCCCCCCTGCCGCGACTGCAATGCGCAGGATTAGCAGCGGAGGTTATGATTTTGATATCGATCAGAGTGACCGGACGCGAAGAGCAACTGGGACCTTGCGGCTGAATCCGAGCCAAGGCCGTTCGAAACGCACACAGCGTGCAGCTGGCGGATCAGATAGACTGCCCAGCGACCATGGGGGCCATTACATTGCACGCGCGTTCAACGGTCCCAAAGGCAAGTTCAATCATTTCGCGCAGGATGCGGGCTTTAACAAGAGTGAATATCGTAGTTTGGAAGTGCTGTGGAGCGGTTTTATAAAAAAAGGCAATAAAGTTAAAGTAGATATTGTACCAAAGTATATAGAAACATCACAACGACCATCGTATATTGATGTAACCTATTATGTGGATGGAAAGCGCAATTTCATAAGATTCCCAAATTCCAGGAAAGGTAAATAATATGACCGAACCGACGATTGGCCCCATCCTAGAAGAGGTCGGACAATTGATTGCGGATGTCTTGGGTGATGTGGAACCCGAGGGTGCGTTCATGTACGCAGAGGCCGGTGACATGTGGCAAGGAGCTTCAATCTTCAAGGATTTGGGTGATCGCGTAATCTATCGTGATCCAAGCGAAGAGTTATGTGACGCAATTGAACGTCTTTGGGTGGCAGCAGAACCGGACAAGAAATGGGCTGTTCTTTCTTACACAATTTCTGACGGAACATTTGATGCTCAGTTCAAATTCCCCGATGACATTGATCCGGAAGATAACAGCTTTGAACGCAGGGAGCGTGCGCTTTCTGAACGTTACGGAGATAAGCCAGTTGACTATACTGATCCTTGGGGTGACGGTAAATCGAATGGCTGATCCGAACATTGGCCAGCTTCTTGATGACTTTGACATGACCATAAGCAGCTATGAGCGCAGTAAAGAGGCATTGGCAGCACGCAATTGGAACAAGTCGATCGATTATTCGGAAGCGGAATGATGTCAAATTTTTCCGGCAAATGGAAAAGGCGAAAATGATAGTGAAGCGACCCATTCATTTCAGCAAAATAATCTTCGGATTTTTCGCTTTTTTTGCCAGTACGTTTGCGTGGTCAAAATCGCTGCCAGATCAATTTGACCTGATCTGCCATGTAAAAGGCGGTATTGTTGCAGCGCATAATGTTGGCTTTGAAGGGCGGTTTAGTGGACCACTTGCTGATGTGGATGAGGTTCTGAGATTTTCTATCGACCTAGAGCACATGAAATTCGTAAATAAATCCTGGCCTGATCCGAAAGTATCGTCGATCAGTATAAAATCTAAATCATCGATATATTTAAGAAAAAACTATAGAATGGTGGAGATGATTACAGCAAACTGGGAAAGATATTATTTACGGGATAAAATGTCACCGTATAATTCCCATGTGCTCAATGGTACCTGCAAGACCATGAAATTCTCTGGTTTGGGAACTGATCCAAATATTAAGTCCTGAAACCTTGCGCTGAGCGATACGCCCCTTGAACGTCAAGCGCGTTGAAACAGCTCATTTCACAAACACACAGGCCGCCTTTGCGGCTTTTTTTTGGAACCAGACCATGACAGACACCCATATGCTCGCGCAGTTGATGGCGCAGGCCGAAACGCGCGGGGGTGACCTGGCCACTTTGCGCGCGTTGATTGAGGAGGC
>JBEBKH010000138.1:0-4309 GCA_040079575.1 Chakrabartia sp.
GCATTTGCGGCTGGCGCCGATATTAAAGAGATGCAGGGGCAATCGTTTGCCCAGATGTATGCCAGTAATTTTTTCGCAGGCTATGAACAGGTTACAGCAACGCGCAAACCCTGGATCGCGGCCGTGTCTGGCTTTGCACTTGGCGGTGGGTGCGAACTGGCGATGATGGCTGATTTCATCATTGCGGGTGACAATGCCAAATTCGGTCAACCTGAAATCAAGTTGGCAGTCACGCCGGGTATGGGGGGATCGCAGCGCCTCACCCGCGCCATCGGGAAAGCCAAGGCCATGGAAATGTGCCTGACAGGCCGCATGATGGGCGCGGTAGAGGCTGAAGCATCAGGCCTCGTCGCGCGCGTTGTGCCTGCGGCAGATGTCGTCACAGAGGCGCTCAAGTCAGCGGAAGCGATTGCCGCCATGGCTCCTCTCGCAGCATTGGCGTGCAAAGAAATGGTGAATGCTGCATTTGAAACGACATTGGCACAGGGTGTAAATTTTGAACGCCGCCTGTTCCACGGCCTGTTTGGTTCTGCTGATCAAAAGGAAGGCATGGCAGCGTTTGTTGAAAAACGTCCCGGCAAGTGGAGTGGCTCATGAAAATAGCGTTCATTGGTCTGGGCAATATGGGCGGCGGTATGGCCGCGAATTTGGTGAAGGCGGGGCATGATGTTCACGCCTTTGATCTGTCCGAGGCCGCACTTGAACAGGCGCGATCCAATGGCTGCACTGTCCATACTGATGTCAAGCAGGCTGTAGCGGGTGTCGATGCAGTTGTTTCCATGCTGCCCAATGGGAAGATTGTGGAAAGCGTTTATAACAGCGATGTGATCGCGGCTGCACCTTCGACGGCTTTGCTCCTTGATTGTTCAACGATTGATGTCGCGACCGCCAAATCCGTTGCGGCCAGCGCAGCCGAAAAAGGCTATGATATGGTAGACGCGCCTGTATCAGGCGGCATTGCGGCAGCAAATGGTGGCACTTTGACGTTCATGGTCGGCGGAACGGCTGGGGCATTTGCGCGCGCCGAACCGATCCTTTCTGCCATGGGCAAGGCGGTGATCCATGCCGGTGATGCAGGGGCGGGGCAGGCGGCCAAAATCTGCAACAATATGCTGCTCGGCGCATCGATGATCGCAACATGTGAAACTTTTGCAATGGCCGAAAAACTGGGCCTTGATCTCCAGACTTTTTATGACATTTCATCAAAGGCATCGGGGCAGAATTGGTCGATGACCAGTTATTGCCCGGTTCCTGGCGTCGGTCCGCAAACCCCAGCAGATAATGATTATCAAGGCGGTTTCGCGACCGCGCTTATGCTCAAAGATTTGAAATTGGCGATGGAAGCGGCAGGTTCGGTTGGCGCGACGGTGCCGATGGGCGCACGCGCCGCTGAACTTTATGCGGCATTTGCCGATGGCGGTTCTGGCAATCTCGATTTTTCGGCAATTATCAAAACGCTTGCCTAATTGATCAAATCGAGCACTGTTTTTGCCAACTCTGCCCGACAGATCAGAAGGTCGGGCAGGCTGGTATTCGCTTGATTGTAACGCAGCGGTGACCCGTCCACGCGAGATGCGTGAAGCCCCGCCGCCATTGCCACAGCGGCTGGTGCGCAATTGTCCCATTCATATTGCCCGCCAGTGTGCAGATAAATATCGGCTTCTCCGCGCACAACCGCCATCGCTTTTGCGCCTGCGGAACCCATTGGGATCAAGTCTGCACCCAATGCCTTAGCAACGCTGAGTGCTTCTGCGGCAGGGCGTGTGCGGCTCACCAACATCCGTAGCGGCATTCCCATTGGCAGCAAAGTCAGCGGTGCCCCAGAACTGAGTGTTATGCCAAGCCCGGGAAGGGCAACCGCGCCTATCGCCGCCACGCCATCAATCGCCAATGCGACATGTACCGCCCAATCGTCGCGACCTTCACTATATTCGCGCGTGCCATCAAGGGGGTCGATTATCCAAACCCGTTTGGCGGAAAGGCGCTGATGTGTGTCAGCTTCTTCTTCGGATAGGATGGCATCTTCAGGCCGCTGTTCGCGTAAGGCCGTTATCAAGAATTCATTGGCGCGACTATCACCTTCCCGGCCAAGCGCCTTATCCGAAAACGCGCCCTCCTGTTGGAGTGTCCTTAAGATTTCCCCCGCTTCGTGGGCGAGCCGCGTTGACAATGCGTCATCTGTTTCCCGGATATTCAACCGATCAACCTTTCAACAATCAAGTCTGCTGCTTGTTCGGCGGTCATTACAGTCGTGTCGATCCTGATTTCGGGGGCTGTCGGGGCTTCATAAGGACTATCGATGCCGGTGAAATTCTTAAGCGCACCACTGCGCGCCTTTTTATAAAGGCCCTTCACATCGCGCGCTTCAGCCTCGGCCAAGGGCGTGTCGATATGGACTTCGATGAATTGCCCTTCTGGGATCATTGCCCGCACCATATCGCGTTCGACGCGGAAGGGGGAAATAAATGCGGTAATGACAATCAATCCGGCATCAGTCATCAGCTTGGCAACTTCGCCAACGCGGCGAATGTTTTCGATGCGATCCGCCTCGGTAAAGCCCAAATCTTTGTTGAGCCCGTGGCGGACATTGTCCCCGTCGAGTAAAAATGTGTGACGGTTCATGCGGTGCAGTTTTTTCTCAACCAAATTGGCGATGGTCGATTTGCCCGAACCGCTGAGCCCTGTGAACCACAACAGTGCTGATTTCTGGTTTTTAAGGTTTGCGCGTGCTTCTCTGGTAACGTCGCTTGCTTGCCAATGGACGTTTTGCGCGCGCCTGAGGCTGAAATTGAGCATGCCAGCGGCAACAGTCGCGTTGGTAATCTTATCAATGAGAATGAAGCCACCAAGCGTGTGGCTTTCAGCATAAGGTTCAAAGATGATCGGTTTATCGGTTGCTAGTTCGGCCACCCCAATCGCATTAAGCTCAAGCGTTTTGGTCGCCAGCTGTTCAAGCGTGTTGACGTTGGTCTGATACTTTGGCGGCTGGATCGTCGCTGACGCATTTTGTGTCCCGAGTTTGAACCAATAGGCGCGGCCTGGGATCATCGCCTCGTCGGCCATCCAAACGATGGTCGCTTCAAACCGGTCTGCAACCTGAGGCGGTTGATCCGCCGTGCTGATGACATCACCGCGCGAACAATCAACCTCATCAGCCAAGCATAAAGTAACCGATTGGCCTGCATAGGCTTCAAAAAGATCGCCGTCTTGCGTTACAATTCTGCTGATGCTGCTGGTTTTTCCGCTGGGGAGGACGCGAATAGGATCCCCAGCGCGGACGGTGCCCGTTGCAATCAGTCCAGAAAAGCCCCTGAAATCCAAATTGGGACGGTTAACCCACTGTACAGGCATCCGGAATGGTTTTGATTGATCGGCAGTGGCATCAACCTCAACACTTTCCAGATGTTCGATCAGGGTCGGACCATTATACCAAGGTGTGTTTGGCGAAGCGGCGGTGATATTGTCACCCTTAAACCCGGAAATCGGGATTGGTTGAAAATGGGTGATCCCGATTTCATTGGCAAACGCACGGTAGGACAGCGTGATCCGGTCATAAACGGCGCGATCATAGCCCACCAAATCCATTTTATTGACCGCGAGCACGACATTGCGAATGCCAATAAGCTGGGCGAGGTAGGAATGTCGGCGCGTTTGGGTCAAAATCCCCTTACGTGCATCGACGAGGATGACCGCGAGGTCTGCGGTTGACGCACCTGTGACCATGTTTCGTGTATATTGTTCATGTCCGGGCGTGTCCGCGACGATGAATTTACGTTTTTCAGTTGCAAAGAAGCGGTAGGCGACATCGATCGTGATGCCCTGTTCGCGTTCTGCCGCGAGACCGTCGACGAGCAGTGCAAAATCAATCTCTTGCCCCTGCGTGCCGACACGTTTGGAATCTGCTTCCAGCGTTGCCAGCTGATCCTCGAAAATCATTTTGGAATCGTAAAGCAAGCGCCCGATTAGCGTCGATTTTCCGTCATCAACTGAGCCACAGGTGATAAAGCGCAACAAAGATTTATGCTGATGCTGTTCAAGATAAGCGTCGATGTCAGACGCAATCAGATCATCAGTTTTGTAAATGGGGTCCGTCATTTAGAAATACCCCTCCTGCTTTTTCTTCTCCATGCTGGCGGTTTGATCATGGTCAATCGCGCGGCCCTGGCGCTCAGATGTGGTGGTCAGCAGCATTTCCTGAATGACCTCCGGCAGCGTTTTGGCTTCGCTTTCGACGGCTCCTGTCAAAGGGTAACAGCCAAGCGTGCGAAACCGAAAGGAACGATCGACCGGTACTTCGCCCTCACGCAGC
>JBEBKH010000139.1:0-4226 GCA_040079575.1 Chakrabartia sp.
TTACCGCATGTCGAACGCATTTTTTCGGCAGATGAAGCGCGTGATTGGATTGGCAAAGCCGAACGAACATCCTTTGCGCCAACGGCCCCTGATGAGGCGGTGCTGCAACTTTACACATCGGGCACGACCGGCAATCCCAAAGGGGCGATCCTGTCTAACCTCAATCTTTTTGGGTTGCGTGTTGCGGGGGAAGAGGCCGCCCTTCCGTGGTCCATTTGGGATGATGATGAGGTTGCACTTGTCGCGATGCCCTGCGCGCATATTGGCGGAACCGGCCTTGGGGTGATGGCGCTTGGGGCGGGAATACCGGGGCATATCCTTGCTGAATTCTCGCCCGAAGGCGTGCTGGATGCCGTTGAAAAAGGGGGCGTCACCCGGTTCTTCATGGTTCCAGCGGCGCTGCAAATGGTGATCACACACCCGCGGGCTACGATCACGGATTTTGGCCGCTTAAAATATATTTTTTACGGTGCGGCACCGATACCACTCGACCTTTTGCGTGAATGTATCAAAGTGTTCGGGGCTGAATTTATTCAGGTGTACGGGATGACTGAAACAACCGGTACCATCGTGTCACTATGGCCAGAGGATCACGATCCCAATGGAAACACACGAATGCGTGCCGCCGGGCGCGCGCTGCCGGGTGTGGAACTGAAAGTGGTGGATGAGGACGGTGTTGAAGTACCGACGGGGCATGTAGGGGAGCTGATGACGCGCTCCTCCAACAACATGCTGGGTTATTGGAAAATGCCCGAAGCGACGCAAAAAACGCTGTCAGCGGATGGCTGGATTCGCACCGGTGATGCCTGTTATCTTGACGAGGACGGCTATCTCTTCATCCATGACCGGATGAAGGATATGATCATTTCAGGGGGAGAAAATGTCTATCCTGCTGAAGTTGAAAGCGCGATTTACGGCCATCCAGCAGTCCATGAAGTCGCGGTTATCGGTATTCCTGATGACAAATGGGGCGAAGCGGTAAAGGCGATTTGCGTTCCAAAACCGGGCATGATGATTGATGAGGCAGATGTGATTGCGTGGGCAAAGGAGCGCATTGCCGGATTCAAAGTTCCGAAATCTGTTGATGTCATCGCCGCATTGCCCCGCAACGCGAGTGGAAAAATTCTCCGTAAGGATTTGCGTGCTCCCCATTGGGAGGGCCGTGAAAGGATGGTCAATTGACGATGCACGCGGCATTCCGCGATGATGTGCGCACTTGGCTCACAGAGAATCTGACGGATGAATTCCGCGATGTTTCTCGCAAGGCGGTCAGCGTTTTCATCGACAAAAAGTATAACCTCGCATGGCAACGAAAGCTGAATGAAAAAGGCTGGGTTGCGCCGCATTGGCCCGCTGAATTTGGCGGGACGGGCTGGGACGATGTGCAGCGGCACATTTTTGCAAGCGAATGCGCGCGGGCAGGGGCGCCCAATCTTTCCCCAATGGGGCTGCGCATGGTCGCGCCTTGTATCATGCGGTTTGGGACACCGGCACAACAGGCCCATTATCTGCCACGTTTGCTCGCGGGAGAAGATTATTGGTGTCAGGGTTATTCAGAGCCTCAGGCTGGGTCTGATCTTGCGTCACTGGCCCTGCGTGCTGACCGCGACGGCGATGATTATGTTTTGAACGGCTCCAAAATCTGGACCACCCACGCGCACCACGCCAATAAAATGTTCTGCCTTGTCCGCACCAATCGGGACGGACGTCCGCAGGCGGGGATCACATTCTTGCTGCTTGATATGGCGACGCCGGGTATCAGCGTAAAACCCATTCTGACATTGTCCGGGGATCATGATTTTAATCAAGTGTTCTTCGATGATGCGCGTGTGCCCATTGTTAATCGCTTGGGCGAAGAAGATCAGGGGTGGGGCGTCGCCAAATATCTTCTCGAATTTGAACGGGCGGTTGCATATGCGGGCGCACTCAGCGCCTCGCTTGAGGACGCCCGACAGTTTGTGGCAGCATGTGGGCTGGCAGAGGATCTGATGATCAGGCGGAAACTCTCGGTCCTTGAAAGCGAAATTGCTGCAATTGATGCTGTCGAACAAAGTGTCATGCTTGCGATGGCGCGTGGCAGCAATCCCGGGCCAGCCTCGTCCATGCTCAAGGTTCAGGGCACCGAATGTCAGCAACGGATACAAGAATTAATAGTGGAGGTGTCCGGCCCCTATGCAGCGGTGCACCAACCCGCCGCGCGTCAACCGGGCAGTAATCAAACCGTTATTGGGCCTGATGGTGCTTTGGTCGCCTCCGCGCGCTATTTTAACGGACGTGCCGCGTCCATTTACGGCGGGTCAAATGAAATTCAGCGCGGTATCATGGCTAAACTGGTTCTGGGTTTGTAAAGAGTGGGGTGATGGATTGCCGCGCGCGGGCCGCTTTGAAAGCATCACGGTCAATCAGGCGGTCCAAATAAGCACGCGTCGCTTCGCCAAGTTCAGTGTCAATGCGTAGTGTTTTTGACAGGAACAGTGCGTATCCGATGCAGATGTCGGCGATTGTAAAGCGGTCTGCCACAATCCACGCGCGACCATCCGATAAAGCGGTTTCAATGGCGCGGGCACGGCCAAGGAAAAATGCCTTATAATCCTCTGCAACATCCAGTTTGCGCGCTTCCTTTGGAGGAAACACGCTGTAGCGCAGCATGATCGCGAGGGGAAAGGTCAGTGTCGCATCGCTGCGATGGAGCCAGTTGAGATAAACAGGGTAGGCCGGATCATTTGCGGTCACTTCAAGGGATGAACCACGCGCGATTATCTGACAAATAGCGGCTGACTCAGTCAGTGTTACATCGCCGTCGACCCAACACGGCACGGTGCCGAGCGGATTGATCAATTTATACGCAGGGGCATGCGCGCGTGGTGGAAAAGGCAGGCAGACCAGATCAACATCCAAGCCAATTTCTTCAACAGCCCAAAGACAGCGGAGAGAACGGGCATCACTGCAATGATAAAGCGTTGGTTTCACGGAATAATATCCTTTGGCCGGTCAATAGAAAGCCGATGTTCGCGCCAAGCGATATACAGACCGCTGCTGACAATAACACCGGCCCCGATCCATGTCGCTGGTCCTGGCAGATGGCTCCAAATAAGCCATCCAAACAAAGTCGACCAGATAAGCGCGATGTAATCCATACCAACCACCGTTGAAACCGGGGCGAGCCGCAGCGCGCCTGTCAGGCCAATCTGGCCAATGCCGCCAAGCGTGCCAATACTAAAGAGCAAAACCCATTGCTGCGGCGTGTGCGGGGTCATGAAGAAGGGCAGCAAAAGCGCAAGTGGTATGATCGAAAGGGATGAAAACCAGAAAACGGTTGTGGCGGCGGCTTCTGTCCGGCCCATGTCGCGGATTTGGAGGCTGGTGATCGAAATCATAATCGCCGACGTGAGGCCGACTGCAGCGCCGACAGCTGGAATGTGGCTTCCCCCCGGTTGAACAACAATCAATACGCCAATAAACCCAATAATTACAGCGGCCCAACGGTGTTTTCCAACACTTTCTTTAAGGATGATTGCGGACAAAATTGTCGCAAAAATGGGGACGGCAAAGCCCAAAGTCGTTTGTTCGGCGAGCGGCAAAAGAATGATCGCTCCAAAATTGAGCGCCATGCTGCTCAACCCAAGTGCAGAGCGGGTGACGTGTGCGCCAAACCGTTTTGTTTGTAAGGATTGGAGGCCGCTTCCCGCCAGCACCCAAGCAACGACAACGGGAACAGCAACCGTTTGCCGCCAGAACATGATTTCAGGCAAGGCGACACCGCCGTCACTGGCAAGCTTGATCAGCACGGTCATAATCGACAGGCATGAGATGCCGAACAACCGCAGCCCAAGCGCGCGCATCCGGTTGTCAGGGTTGGAGTGGAACGTTTTCATGCGTTTTATCGCCCTAGCTGCAATCTGCGGACTGGACAAATGGCCATTATCGCGGCCATTGAAGAGCCATGAAACATGCACTGACAATCACCCGCGCACAGGATTTTTCTGCTTGGTATCAGGAGGTCATCGCGCAAGCCGATCTTGCTGAGGAATCGGGTGTACGGGGCTGCATGGTTATCAAGCCGTGGGGATACGGTATTTGGGAACGTATTCAAAAGTTGATGGATGCCCAAATCAAACTTGCCGGCGTTGAAAATTGCTATTTTCCGCTTTTCATCCCGCTCTCCTATTTTGAGACGGAAGCGGAGCATGTCGACGGTTTTGCAAAGGAAATGGCGGTTGTCACGC
>JBEBKH010000140.1:0-4201 GCA_040079575.1 Chakrabartia sp.
ACGTGCTGGCAGCGACAGCCACAGATATTGTCCAATCCAATGGTGGTAAGGTTGTAAAAACCGAATCTTGGGGCCTGCGCACGCTCGCCTACAAGATCGCTAAAAACCGCAAGGCCCATTATGTCATGCTCGAATTTACGGCCCCCAATAATGTGGTTGCTGAACTTGAGCGCCAGACACAGATTAACGAAGACATCATCCGCTATATGACCATTAAGGTTGATGCGCATGAAGAAGGTCCTTCGGCTATGATGCGTAAAAGCGACCGGAGTGAGCGCAGCGACCGTGGTGATCGCGGAGACCGTCCACGTCGTGACCGCGAAGATCGTCCGCGTCGCGACGATGATTATGGAATGGGAGAATAACCATGGCACGCCCATTTTTCCGTCGCCGCAAAAGCTGCCCCTTCGCTGCAAAGGATGCGCCGAAGATTGATTTCAAGGACGTCCGGTTGCTTCAGGGATTTGTCTCAGAACGCGGCAAGATTGTTCCGTCGCGCATTACCGCCGTTTCTGCCAAGAAACAGCGTGAACTTGCGCAAGCCATTAAGCGTGCCCGCCACATCGGGCTGCTTCCCTACATCGTTAAATAAGGAGCGCTAAGACATGGAAGTTATCCTGCTCGAACGCGTTGAAAAGCTTGGTTCCATCGGTGACGTTGTCACTGTTAAAAACGGCTTTGCTCGCAATTTCCTGCTGCCGCGCAAAAAAGCGCTGCGGAGCAATGCTGCCAACCGCAAGGTTTTTGAAGCCAGCAAAGCCCAGATTGTTGCTGATAATGACGCCCGTCGTGGCGAAGCTGAACTGGCTTCAAAAACGATTGACGGTACATCGGTGACCCTGATCCGTCAGGCATCCAACACTGGCCAGCTTTATGGTTCAGTGGCCGCGCGTGACATCGTTGAAGCTTTGGAAGCTGACGGTAAGAAAGTCACAAAACAGCAAGTCGTTCTCGACAAACCGATCAAGGCTATTGGCGTATATACCGTTAAGGTTGCCCTCCACGCTGAAGTCGTGATCGCTGTCAAAATCAATGTTGCCCGTTCGCCAGAAGAAGCCGATCTGCAATCGCAGGGCGTCGACGTCATGGCTTCGATGTTTGAAAAAGACACCGCTGGCTTCACTGAAGATTTTGATCCCAACGCAGAACCCGGAATCATTGCGGGTGATGAACCAGAAGCAGAAGCGGCGCCTGCCGCTGCAGCAGATGAGGCTTCTGACGAAGCTTAATCCTCTGGGTTGAAACTGATCTAAAATAGGCCGATCCTTGATTTAAGGGTCGGCCTTTTTTGTTGGGTGCGCTTGGCCTAAAGACATCAAATGACCTTAAATAGAACCAGTGCCGAAACCCCGCGCCTCCTAACACAGCTCGGCGTCATGCCATCGCAATATGTCGGCGGCGATATACCGGTCTATTCGCCGATTGACGGTGATTTAATCGGCAACGTCGCCACATCAGCAGACACTATGGAAACCATAGAACAGTCTGGCCGTGCATTTGAGGCATGGCGCATGATCCCTGCCCCGCGCCGTGGCGAATTGGTCAGGCTTCTTGGTAATGCGCTGCGTGAGCACAAAGATGCGCTTGGCCGTCTCGTCACAATAGAATGCGGAAAACCACTGTCCGAGGGCATGGGCGAAGTGCAAGAAATGATCGACATTTGTGATTTCACGGTTGGGCTGTCCCGCCAGCTTTACGGCTTGACCATCGCCAGTGAGCGCCCCGATCACCGCATGATAGAAACATGGCATCCTTTGGGGCCTGTCGCCATCATCACTGCGTTCAATTTTCCTGTCGCGGTATGGGCGTGGAACGCCACGCTTGCGCTCGTTTGCGGCAATCCCGTCATTTGGAAACCATCAGAAAAAACACCTCTGACCGCCATTGCTGTGCAAGCAATTTTTGACCACGTAGCACAGGATTTTGGCGATGACGCGCCTGATGGTCTTGCCCGCTGCATCATCGGCGGCCCTGATGTTGGTGCGATCCTCGTTGATCACCCTCAGGTCCGTCTCGTGTCAGCTACAGGTAGCACACGGATGGGACGGATCGTTGGCGAACGCGTCGCAAAACGATTTGGCCGATCGCTGCTCGAACTGGGCGGAAATAATGCGTCGATCGTCGCGCCCAGTGCCAATATGGATTTGGCCCTGCGCGCCTGTGCGTTCGGATTTATGGGGACAGCAGGGCAGCGCTGCACCAGTTTGCGCCGCCTGTTCGTTCACCGTTCTATTTACGATATTTTTACAAGCCGCCTGATGTCGGTCACGGCTTCGATCCAAATTGGCGATCCGCGTGACCCAACACATTTAATGGGGCCGTTGATCGATGAAGCTGCCTTTTTAGCAATGACACAGGCGTTAGATGCGGCAAAGGTCGCTGACGCTTTAGTGGTTGGTGGTGAACGCCTGGACCTTGACGGAGTTTATACAACCCCCGCCATTGTTGCTTTGCCAGAGCACACTGGCCCCGTCCTAATGGAGACATTTGCGCCGATCCTTTATGTCTTTCCTTATGATGATCTGACGGATGCTATCGCGCTACAAAACGCGGTCCCTCAGGGATTGTCGTCGAGCATTTTCACCAATGATCTGCGCGAGGCGGAGATCTTCCTATCTGCCCAAGGCAGCGATTGCGGAATCGCTAACGTCAACATCGGCACATCGGGCGCAGAAATTGGCGGGGCGTTTGGCGGAGAAAAAGAAACTGGCGGCGGGCGCGAATCAGGTTCTGACAGTTGGAAATCCTATATGCGTCGGCAAACCACCACGATCAATTATGGGCGCGATTTGCCGCTGGCACAGGGCGTTTCATTTGATCTGTAAAAAGATCAATAGCCCATCAGGCTGAGGACTTCCTTGCGGCTGCGGTGATCATCCATGAAACAACCGAGCAAATGCGACGTTGTCATGCCAACGCCCGGCGTTCGCACGCCGCGTGACGTCATGCAACCATGACTGGCTTCAATCACGACAGCGACACCATGCGGTTTAAGATGTTCCCAAACGCACTCCGCAACCTGTGCAGTTAACCGTTCTTGAACTTGTAAACGTCGCGCATAACCATTGAGAACCCGTGCCAGCTTTGAAATACCAACGACCCGGTCTTTGGGCATATAGGCGATATGTGCCTTGCCAAGAATGGGGGCCATATGATGTTCGCAGTGCGACTGAAACGGAATGTCCTTCAAAAGAACAAGGTTTTGATAACCGCCAACCTCTTCAAAGGTCCGGGCCAAATAAAGCCCTGGGTCATCCTCATACCCCTGACAATATTCACGCCACGCCCGTGCGACCCGCTTTGGCGTGTCCACAAGTCCTTCGCGCATAGGATCATCGCCAGCCCAACGGATTAAGGTCCGCACAGCCTCAGCAACGTCATCAGGAACGTAAATTTTACCGTCTTCGGACAACGGTGTTATATCAATATCAGCCATTTACTTTGTATATGCGTGCAAGAGGCTCCGCACCAGAGCGGATCATGATGTTCTGATGTAAATTTGCAACAATTTTCAAAATATCCCACGATGACGCTACGTCAACGTAACTTTTGAATAAGTATCAATTAAAAACCCTTATAAAATTACCATTTTGATACAATTTCAATCATTGACGTCGTGGTGAACTAGTCGCAATCTCTCCCTTGACAGGTGCAAAAGCACCGCGTGCCACAATTGGCTGTTTTTTTGGGAGAGAGAAACCATGAAGAAAATTGACTTGTTGAGCGCCACCGCACTCGCCCTGTTTGCTGCGATGCCCGCTTATGCGCAGGAAGCACCTCAGGCTGATGATTCATCGACAGAATCCGGAGAAATTATTGTTACGGCAACTTTGCGCAATGAAAATTTGCAAGATGTTCCCATCGCTGTGACGGCATTCAATACGGAATCGCTCGAAAAAGCGGGTGTTCGCGATATTCGTTCGCTCGATAATGTCTCGGCTAGTTTTAATCTTAACAGCACGCAGACCGAAAGCGGTGGTACCACCCTTCGTGTGCGCGGCGTCGGGACGACTGGGAACAATACCGGCCTTGAAAGCGCCGTCGGCATTTTCTTGGATGGTGTTTATTTGAGCCGCCCAGGTATTGCGCTTGGCGATTTGTTGGATGTTCAACAAGTTGAGCTTCTGCGCGGACCACAAGGTACGCTGTTTGGACGCAACACTTCTGCTGGCGCGCTGAACATCAAAACACAAAAGCCGAA
>JBEBKH010000141.1:0-4129 GCA_040079575.1 Chakrabartia sp.
AGCTGGAATCGGTAATTTCGGCGCGCGCGGCGCGGGACTTTACATAATGGCCGCCCGTGCCGCGTTCAAAGCGGGATCGCGTGACACTCAGCTTGCCGTAATCCCCGATATAGATGGCGTGCGAACACATGCCGTCGGGGCATCCGCCCAGCCCCGAAAAGGTCGACCGGTCAATGCTGATCGCGCCTGCCGGGTCGCTCGCGGTCAGGATGCCCTGTTCTGAATTGCGAAAGACCGCGTTGACGACCTTCAAATTGCCCTTTTCCAGTCGGATTCCAGACCCGTTGCGATCGGGGACGCGCATATTTTGAAAAATGATGCCGTCAACATCCGCCCCCGCCCCGCGCAGGACGAGTGTCGCCTTGCCTTCGCACGTGACGCTGTCGAAAATCACTGTGCCCGGCGTGGCCGCGCGGAACGTGATGTGGCCGCGTTCAACCACGGCGCATTGCCGGTAAGTGCCCGGCGCAATCGCGATGGTGCCATCGCCGCCGCCCACCGCCTTGACCGCATCCTGCAACCGCCAGAATGTCTGCCCGGTTTCTTCAAATGTGAACGGCGGCGCACTCGACTGTGCTGCGGAAGCGGCGGGCAGTAAAAGGACGGACAGAAGGGCAAATCGGTGAAACATAGGGAATCCTCTTTCCGCGGTGATGATGCCCGAGCATGCCTGTGTCGAGGTGGACAGACGGTTAATGAGAAGCCCCCCGAACCGCCAATCCTATTAGCATTTTATTAACCATTGTGTTATCTGAAATCGATTCGTCATAAAAGTAGTATAGGCGGATTTTGTAATCATTTGGAGTATATCATGTCTATCGTTCGTAAAATCGCCATGACGGCCATGGCATTTGCCATGACAGCGGCCCCTGCATACGCCACTGTGTTCATTGTTGATGCGGCCACGCACAGCAGCCTTGGGGTTTCGGGCACACCCCTTAACACTGGTATCGCATTGACAACGGGGCAGAATTTCACGGTCAGTTCAAGCACAAACGATCTTTGGAGCGCAGGCGCATTGCCGCGTTTTTCTGACGCTAATGGTTTGACGGGCAGCCGCCTTGCCACTGCTTTGGACGATTCAGGACAAGCTGTCGGCACGCAAATTGGCGGCAATTTTGGCCTGCCAAACTTTGGCGGCTATGCTGCTCCTTATGGATCGCTGGTTGGTCGTATTGG
Organism: Chakrabartia sp.; assembly: GCA_040079575.1. Lineage (GTDB taxonomy): Bacteria > Pseudomonadota > Alphaproteobacteria > Sphingomonadales > Sphingomonadaceae > Aquisediminimonas. The sequence goes on from JBEBKH010000141.1 coordinate 1,180, forward strand.
CGGCGTGTATCAGCTGATCGGTGCCAATTATGCGGGTCCAGCCTGGAACACCGGCAATTTGGAACTCTTTTATTGGGACAGCAATGCGGGTGACAATTCCGGGCGTATTGCGTTCGACATTAATTCGGCTGTTCCAGAAGCAGCGACATGGATGATGTTGATCCTCGGATTTGGCATTGTTGGTGGCACATTGCGTCGTCGCAGCAAATATGACGTGCGTTTCGCCTGATTGGTTTAACGGATGAAAAAGGGGTGTCGCGGCCAAGTGCTGCGGCACCCCTTTTTCGTTAATCCATGTTCGGGCGCAGCCAGCGGTTGGCGGTGGCGATGTCGACCCCGCGCCGCGCTGCATAATCGTCGCGCTGATCCTCACCCACACGCGCAACGCCGAAATATTCGGCCTGTGGATGCCCAAAATAAAACCCTGAAACCGCGGCTGTTGGCAACATTGCAAAACTTTCGGTGAGGGTCAGATCCGCCGTTTCACTGGCGTTTAACAGATCAAACAAGATCGGTTTCAGGCTGTGATCAGGACAAGCGGGATAGCCCGGCGCTGGGCGAATACCGCGATAATGTTCGCGGATCAGCGCTTCATTGGTCAATTGTTCGCCCGGCGCATAACCCCATAACGTGGTCCGCACATGTTGGTGCAACCGTTCGGCAAAGGCCTCTGCAAAGCGGTCAGCCAGTGCCTTCAAAAGAATATCTGAATAATCATCATGATCCGCTTTGAAGCGTGCGATATGCGCATCAATACCGTGAATACCCACCGCGAATCCGCCGATCCAGTCGCCATCATGACTGACAAAATCGGCAAGACACATATTGGCACGGCCTTCGCGTTTGGCGATTTGCTGACGAAGGAAGGGGAGCGTGACATGTTTTTCTTCTTCGACGAGGTGGACAATCACGTCATCGCCTTCGCGTCGACAAGGCCACAGACCGGCAACGCCCTTTGCTGTCAGCCATTTTTCCGCAATAATTTGATCAAGCATTTTTTGCGCATCTGCAAACAGGCTGGTCGCACTTTCGCCGACCACATCATCGGTCAGGATCGCAGGGTAGTTTCCCGCCAATTCCCAAGCCCGGAAAAAAGGTGTCCAATCGATCAGCGCGCGGAGATCGGTCAGGTCCCAATCTGGGAAGATATGAATGCCGGGCTGTTCAGGCGGTGGTGGCTTGTGCGCCATGTCCGCCGGAAAGGCATTGGACCGGGCGTCTTCAATGGGAAGAAGCGCAGATTGCCCCTTTCCTTCGCGGACATCGCGCACATGCTGATAGTCCGTAGCGGTTTTTTCAACAAAGGCATCGCGCTGGGTATTTGAAAGTAACGTTGAGGCAACGCCCACCGCGCGGCTGGCATCAAGCACATGGATCACGGGGCCATCATAGGCATTGTCGATCCGCAGCGCGGTGTGGACTTTCGATGTTGTCGCCCCGCCGATGAGCAAAGGAATCGTAAAGCCAGCACGCTTCATTTCTTCAGCGACCGTCACCATTTCATCAAGCGACGGCGTGATCAGGCCAGACAGGCCGATTATGTCGGCATCATGCGCCTTCGCCTCGGCAAGGATCGTGCTCCACGGCACCATCACCCCCAAATCAATGACTTCATAACCATTGCATTGCAGGACAACACCGACGATATTCTTGCCAATATCGTGCACATCGCCCTTCACCGTCGCCATAATGATGATGCCTTTGGCCTTGGCACCAGGCTCCTTCGCCGCTTCGATATAAGGGATCAGATGCGCGACCGCTTTCTTCATGACGCGGGCAGATTTGACGACCTGTGGCAAGAACATTTTGCCTGACCCGAACAGATCACCGACAACGTTCATACCGTCCATCAATGGGCCTTCGATCACCTCAATCGGCCGCGCAAACGCCAGACGGCATTCCTCGGTATCTTCAACGACATAGAGATCAATGCCCTTCACCAGAGCGTGTTCAAGCCGCTTGGTGACGTCCCATCCGCGCCATTCGGCCATCGCTTTTTCTGCGACAGCATCCGTGCCGCGGAATTTTTCAGCCAACGTGACCAGCCGTTCCGTGGGCGTTTCACCGTCGCTTCGCGCAGGGCGATTGAGGATCACATCTTCACAGGCCTCACGCAGCACAGGGTCAATCGTATCGTAAATATCGAGCTGCCCCGCATTGACGATGGCCATATCAAGTCCAGCGGGGATAGCATGATAGAGGAAGATCGAATGCATCGCGCGGCGCACAGGTTCATTGCCCCGGAACGAAAAGCTTAGGTTTGAAAGTCCGCCGGAAAAATGGACATGCGGACAACGCATCCGGATTTCACGGACGGCTTCAATGAAATCGACCGCATAATTATTATGGTCTTCAATGCCAGTCGCCACCGCAAAAATATTGGGATCAAAAATAATATCTTCAGGCGGAAAACCAATGCCGATCAGCAGCTTATAGGCGCGTTCGCAAATCTCAACCTTACGCGCCTTGGTGTCGGCCTGCCCGACTTCATCGAACGCCATCACGACCACAGCCGCGCCGTAATTCATACATTTACGCGCTTGATCAAGGAACTGTTCTTCGCCTTCCTTCATCGAAATTGAATTGACGATGGGTTTGCCGGATACGCATTTCAGCCCCGCTTCAATCACGCTCCATTTTGAACTGTCGATCATGAACGGCACCCGGGCAATGTCGGGTTCGGCTGCGATCAGTTTTACAAACGTTTCCATCGCAACCAGAGAATCGAGCAGGCCTTCGTCCATGTTGATGTCGATAATCTGCGCGCCATTTTCCACTTGCTGGCGCGCGACCTCAACGGCCTTGGGATAATCCCCCGCCATAATGAGTTTCTTGAACGCGGCAGAGCCAGTGACATTGGTGCGTTCACCAATGTTGACGAAGGTTGCTGTATTGGTCTTCTGGTTCATCGCTTCATTTCCAAAATCCTCCCTGAAGGGGAGGGGGACCA
>JBEBKH010000142.1:0-4121 GCA_040079575.1 Chakrabartia sp.
TTTGGACGCTGCGCTGGCTTTTGCCCTTCCGACATTCGCGCTGCTTTTCGCTTTCGCCGAAGTCCCCGGCCCTGAAGACCGCCCCCCCGGCCCCTTGATCCGCGTTGTTCAACCCAATATCGGACAGCAGGACAAGCATGTCGCGCATTACGATGTCACCAATTTTAGGAAACTGGAAAGCCTGACAGGTATTCCCGGCGCGACGCCGCGTCTTATCCTTTGGCCCGAAGCTGCAATCCCCGATTATTTGGAGGAAGAAGAATGGGCGCGCGCGCGTGTCGCCAGCTTAATTGGCCCAAAAGACATGCTGCTCACTGGCGGCACTGCGCTTATTTATGACAAGACGGGTGATCTGATCGGCGCGCGCAACAGCATGTTTGCGATCACCCCAGATGCGCGCATTGCCGCCCGATACGATAAATCGCATCTGGTTCCTTACGGCGAATATTTACCGATGAAGCCGTTTCTTTCTGCCATCGGCCTGTCGCGCGTTGTGCCGGGCGACATTGATTTCTGGCCCGGCGCTGGCCCACAAAGCGTTATGCTCACCGGATTTGGCAAGGTGGGCGTGCAGATTTGTTATGAAATCATCTTTTCAGGGCATGTGGTTGATAAAAACAACCGCCCCGATTTTCTGTTCAATCCGTCAAATGATGCATGGTTTGGCAGCTGGGGACCGCCCCAACATCTCGCCCAAGCACGTCTGCGCGCAATTGAGGAAGGGTTGCCCGTTATCCGGTCCACCCCCACGGGAATTTCGGCGGTGATCGACGGGGAAGGTCGTATCTTAAAGGCCCTGCCTTATCAACGCGCGGGCTTCATCGAACTACATCTTCCAAAGGCCATGCCGCCGACGCTCTTTGCGCGACACGGAAACATTCTCTCTCTGGCGTTCGCCTTTTTCTTGTGCGTGTTGGGAATTGCTCTTCGTCGAAAGCGGCGCTAAGGAGCCACCATTATCATATAAAGCTTTCCTTATATCAGTTAGGAATATCGATGCGTCACGATTATCTCTTCACCTCTGAATCGGTTTCAGAAGGCCATCCAGACAAGGTTTCAGACCAGATTTCTGATGCCATTGTTGATCTGTTTCTGTCAAAAGACCCAGAAGCGCGGATCGCCTGTGAAACGCTGACAACAACGCAATTGGTCGTGCTTGCCGGTGAAATCCGCTGCAAAGGCGTTTATGAAAACGGTGCGTGGGCACCCGGTGCACAGGCTGAGATTGAAGCCACTGTCCGCCGCACGGTCAAGGAAATTGGTTATGAACAGGATGGCTTTCACTGGGAAACGCTGACCTTCATGAACAACCTCCACGGCCAATCCGCCCACATCGCACAGGGTGTGGACGCGAGCAGCAACAAGGATGAAGGCGCTGGCGATCAGGGGATCATGTTCGGTTATGCAACCGATGAAACCCCAGATCTGATGCCCGCCACACTCTACTACAGCCACAAAATTCTTGAGCGTATGGCGGCCGACCGCCACAGCGGCGCAGCGCCTTTCCTTGAACCAGACGCAAAAAGCCAAGTGACTTTGCGTTATGAAGGCAGTGTGCCCGTGGCCGCAACAGCGATCGTCGTTTCAACCCAGCATGCCAAGGGCTATGACGAAGGCGCGAACGAAGCAACGCTTCATACCTATGTGAAACAAGTGATCGCAGACATCTTGCCAGCCGCCCTGCTCACCGAAACCGAATATCACATCAATCCCACCGGCAGCTTTGAAATTGGCGGTCCTGACGGCGATGCGGGCCTTACCGGTCGTAAGATCATTGTTGACACTTACGGCGGCGCAGCCCCGCACGGCGGCGGTGCTTTTTCAGGCAAAGACCCAACAAAGGTTGACCGTTCGGCGGCCTATATCACCCGCTATCTGGCTAAAAATATCGTTGCCGCTGGCCTTGCCACGCGCTGCACGATCCAGCTGGCCTATGCCATTGGCGTCTCAAAGCCGCTATCACTTTATGTCGATACGCATGAAACAGGTACCGTCGGCGATGATAAGATCGAAGCAGCGATCATGAGCATTGCAGCACTCGGCGGCCTGACCCCGCGCAGCATTCGCACCCATTTGGGCCTCAATAAGCCCATCTATCGCAAGACAGCGGCTTACGGCCATTTCGGTCAAAAGGCAGAAGGTGATTTCTTCCCGTGGGAAAAAACCGATCTGGTTGATGCGTTGAAAGGGGCATTGGATTGACATTTTCATTGAATTTGAAGCTCAATCCTGTATAATTTTCGGTATGTCCGAAACAAAGAAAAAATTGTCCTCGAAAGTCGATTTCAACAAGCCCTTCATGTATCGTGGGATTGAAATACGGCCAACTGCTGTGACGCGTAGTGCGCGAACTCGCGAAATCTACGAAGCTATGCTTGCTTCGGTGAATGAATCGCGTGCTGGATAAAAAATCGTCCAATAAAGACGTCTTCATTAATTGCCCGTTTGACGCTGGGTTTCTCGATATTTTCCGCGCTATTATATTTGCGGTACGCGCCTGCGGGTTCCGGCCGCGTTGTGCGAAAGACGAAAATGATGGAGCGCAGGTTCGGATCGAAAAAATCTATAAGCTTATAGAAGACTGCGATTGGGGCATTCATGATCTGTCCGCTGTCGCGCTCGATAAAAATTCAGGCTTACCCCGTTTCAATATGCCACTCGAGTTGGGAATATCTTTGGGCGCCAAACGCTATGGTGGCGCCCGCCAAAAAACAAAATGTATTTTGATCCTTGATAAGGAATCACACAGCTACGATGCATCCACTTCTGATATCAGCGGACAAGATAATGAAACGCATGGTGGTGACCCGCATGAAGCAATTAAAGTTGTCCGAAATTGGCTTTCTTCCACTTCGGATGCCAATGGCCAAACACTGCCCGGAGGGCAAGCATTGGTGAATGATTTTAAGAAAGTTCGTGCTGAAATAAACAAACTCATCAAAGCACATCAACTCGATCCATGGCCCAAAATGACTCACCCTGATTATCTTCGTTGTCTCGATGCAGCGCTCAATAAAATATCAACTACGTCCGCATGAGCGCCGCCATGAATGACCCAACAACCATCAACCGCCTTTATGGCCGTCGCGCGGGGCATAAGCTGCGTATTGGCCAGGCCGCACTGATCGAGGAATTGCTGCCGCAGATCAGTGTTCCCGATGGTCCGCTTGATGCGCGCACGCTGTTTGGGGATGGTCGTCCGCTGCATATCGAAATTGGTTTTGGCGCCGGCGAACATTTGGCGGGGCAGGCCGCCGCCAACCCTGACCACGGCTTTATCGGTTGCGAACCCTTTTTGAACGGCGTGGTCGGCGCGCTTCAACATATTGAAGAACAGGGTCTGACCAATATCCGCCTGCACATGGGCGATGCGTTGGATGTGCTCGCGGCCCTCCCCGATGCGTCGCTAGAGCGCGTCTATCTGCTCCATCCCGATCCGTGGCCCAAGGCGCGCCACGCCAAACGGCGGATGATGAATGTGGGCCCACTCGACCGGATTGCGGCCAAGCTTAAACCCGGCGGCGAATTTCGGTTCGGGACCGATCATCCGATTTATTGTCGTTGGGCGATGATGCAAATGAACAAGCGCCGCGACTTTGCATGGCAAATAAACGATGCGACCGATTTTCTAACACGCCCCGATGATTGGCCCGAAACCCGCTATGAACGCAAAGCTAGGCGGCTTGGTCATGAGGTCTGGTATTTTCGCTGGAGGCGTATTTAGGGATACCTCTGGCGTAGAATTACCGCGTTATTGCTGCATATAGCAACGCTACAGTTTTCGTCCCTTGGCGGCAGTTTCCGCCTCGGAGATTGCTGGGTGATTGACGGACGCCGGGTCTGGCGGCAAAAAAGTGATGAGTGGAAGTCGAGAAACAGCCACCTGCCGGCGAAACGTTCCGCCGGCCTTGCCGGTTCGAAGAAAGCCTTGATTGCCCATGTCATCGTCGGCGTTCGAACCGAGCAGGTAGAGCACTTTCCGATCAATCTGGATCACCGTGATTGGTCGGAAAGTGCTTCAAATTTTTGCTTTGCGTTGACCCGCATCAACGGAAAACGCCTTTCACACAGTGAACAATGGCGTTACTGTGTTGGCGAACATCTCTGGCGCATTTCTTATG
>JBEBKH010000143.1:0-4111 GCA_040079575.1 Chakrabartia sp.
CAGATTCAACTAGCTATGGCGCGTGCGATTGATCTCGTAATCAATGAAAGAATGCATCATTCTTTTTGTGTTCGAGCTCCAAAAATGATTTCCGAATATAAGGAAGTTTGGAAGCTTGCTTGGGCGGAACGCTGGCAATCTCAAACTGAAGAACAACAAATAGTGCTAAAAACTTGGTATAAATCTATCGAATTGACAGAAGATACAGCCATCAAAGATATTGAAAGAGACTACGAGTCTGCAAAACGACGAAGTGTGATTTTACTTTCTGATTTACTTGAAAGTTACATTGAGAGTATTTTGCAGCTTTGCATTGTTCATTCGATGCAAAGCCCTAAGAATATAAAAAGTTTAACTGGAAGAGAGCCAAAATCGATCACTGATCCCGCGTGTGTAAAAAAATCAGTGCGTCATTGGGAAAAACATAAGTTTCCAAATTTTGCAAGCAGTCGTGCAGCCCGAGTCATGGCGATGATGCAAACGTTCATGCCGCTAAAATTTGAAAAAACACGGGAGATAGACGAAATTTTCTTTCATCGAAATGCGCTTACGCACGAAATTGTGCAAATTGGCGAACTAGAAAATGATGGTCATCGTTCAGCAGATGCTGCCAATCTATCACTCGAACAAGTAGATAATTATTTCAATGTCGTTGGAGATTTTGTTTGTGCTTCAATGGATGCCTTCAAAAGCTACCAGCACCCAATCGTTGTCCTGAAAACTCCACTCTCAAACCAATTCCAACTGAACCCGTCGCCCCACTAGCGCTGCCGCGCGTTGCAGTGTTTCGATTGTCACGTTGCCGTCATTGGGATCAAGCACACGGTTGATCTGGGTGCGGCTTGTTTTCATCAGCCCAGCGAGGGCGGTTTTGGTGATCTTGCGATCCTTCATTGCCTCGGCAAGCTGCCATGCGACGACTTCCTTGATTGCCCTGGCCTGAAATTCAGCGAGAACGCCTTCGTCTTCAAGGAAGCTGTCGAGCGTTGAACCACGATATGTGTTGTCAACCATTTTGCACCTCTTTCTGCCGTTTGCGGGCAATGTCCATATCCATCACAGGTGTGGCCTGTGTCTTTTTGATAAAAGCATGCAGCGCGTAAAGTTCACCACCGTAAAAGCAGAACAAAACCCGCGCGATTGTACCACTCGGCAGCGGCGTTCGCACTTCAAACAAGCCTTTGCCCAGTGGTCGCACCAGCGGCATCCCAACCGGCCAGCGATACTGAACCCGCTGTAGATCGAGCCCAATCTCGCGCCGATTGGCAATTGGTAGGCCAAACAACCAATCCCGAACCGGCTCATTGCCCGACAAAGTCCGATAGAAAACCAGTTCGATCTTGCTTGTCGCATCCATATAGTCTTTATGTACCATATATGGTTCATTTGTCAAATTGATATTCCGGGCCGCTCGCGGATTACCCCTTGCAACCTTCGACAAAAAGCTTGCAAAGGCCGCTCATGTGTTCGGCATTGACGTTTTAGGAGATTGATTTGACCCCCGTCACCGCGATCCACGGCAAGGCATACCCTTTTGGCCGGAAGAATATCGATACCGATGTCATCATCGCCGCGGCGTGGTTGAAAACCATCAGTCGTGCAGGATTGGGCAAGGGCGCTTTTGAAAGCATCCGAGCGGAACCGGGCAATGTATTTGATGATCCTGCATATAGCGGCGCGCCGATCCTGATTGCGGGGGATAATTTTGGCTGTGGATCGAGCCGCGAACACGCCGCTTGGGCGCTGCTCGATATGGGCATTACTGCTGTGATTGCGCCGTCTTTTTCAGACATATTTTCCTCCAACGCATTCAAAAATGGCATACTGACAGTTGTGCTGCCGCAGCCGGCGATTGACCGTTTGATGGAGGTTGCGAAAACCGACCCGATTGACATCGATTTGGAAACACAATCCGTCACAACGCGGTTTCAGGACCGTTTTTCGTTCGATATTGATCCGTTTCGCAAACAATGCCTGATCGAAGGACTCGACGAAGTGGGTCTAACGCTGGCAATGGATCAAAAAATAAGCGCATATGAAACAAAGGCTGGGGCAGCATGGCCCTGGCAAGCAGGAGCAGTTGCATGAAGGCCCTATTATCCAAAGCCGTTGGCGGTCCCGATACCCTTGTTCTGGAAGAGATTGCTGATCCTGTCGCCGGTCCGGGCGAATTGCTGATCGCGGTCAAGGCCTGTTCGGTTAATTATCCTGACGTTCTGATCATTGAGGACCGCTATCAATTCAAACCGACCCGCCCCTTTTCCCCCGGCAGTGAAATTGCGGGTGTGATTGAAGCCATTGGTGAAGGCGTGACGGGATGGAATGTCGGAGACCGTGTCGTCGCGACCACAGGATCAGGCGGGATGGTCGAAAAAATTGCGATCCCGGCCACTTCGGCTTTCGCATTGCCCAAAGAACGCAGTTTTGAAGAAGGATCTGCCCTGCTCCTGACCTACGGCACGTCGATCCACGCGCTGCTTGATCGCGGAAAATTGAAAGAGGGTGAGACCCTGCTGATTCTCGGTGCTGCCGGCGGTGTTGGCATGGCCGCAATTGAACTTGGCGTGGCATTTGGTGCGCGCGTGATTGCCGCTGTCTCAACGCAAGAAAAGGCCGACGCGGCAAAGGCGGCGGGCGCGCATGATACCATAATTTATGGTACCGCACCGTTTGACAAAGAACAGTCAAAAGCACTCGCCGATGCATTTAAGGCGGTCCTTGGCCCCAAGGGCGCAGACGTAATTTACGATGCGGTCGGCGGGGATTATTGCGAACCCGCACTGCGGTCTATTGCGTGGGAAGGCCGCTATCTCGTGGTTGGATTTCCAGCGGGCATCCCCAAATTACCATTGAACCTGACGCTGCTGAAAAGCTGCGATGTCTGCGGCGTATTCTGGGGTGCATTTGCCGCGCGCGATCCAGAGGCGAACCGCGCGCACATCACCCGCCTGTTCCGGCTGTGGCAAGCGGGGCAAATTGCGCCGCGCGTGACGGAAGTTTTTCCATTTGAACGCGGCGGCGATGCCATCGCCAAAATGGGCGGACGCGGCGCGATTGGTAAACTTGTGGTGAAAATTGCGGATTGATCCACGTGGTTGCCGTTGCGCAGACGCACTATAACGCCTATCTATCGATGCGTAATGTTAAGTGAATAGGATCTGCCATGACCAGCTTTGATGACCGCGAACGCGCGTTCGAAACCAATTTCGCACGCGAAGAGGAAATGGCCTTTCGCATCACCGCGCGCCGTAACAAATTGGTTGGACAATGGGCCGCTGAAAAAATGGGGCTCACGTCTGAGGAAACCGACAGCTATGCCAAAAGCGTGGTTCAGGCCGATTTCGAAGAAGCCGGCGATGAAGACGTCATCCGCAAGCTGATGGGTGATTTGATCGCGGCGGGTGTCCACACCGACGATGATGAAATCCGCACCGCACTTGCCGCCAAGGCCATTGAAGCCCGCCGTCAATTGATGGAAGCACAATAACATCATGGCGATGGCTGCCGATGAAATTGAAACAATGATCCGCGCAGCCATTCCCGATGCAGTGGTCACCATCACCGATCTTGCGGGTGACGGCGATCATTATGCGGCAAAGGTGACCAGTGCCACCTTTCAGGGACTCTCCCGTATCAAGCAACATCAGGCGGTATATGCCGCATTAGGCGGAAAAATGGGCGGTGTTTTGCACGCGCTGCAACTGACCACCGCTGCATCTGAATAAGGAAATCAACCCATGTCCGACACCCAAGCCCGTATCGCCAGCATTGTTGGCAGCAATGAAGTGATGCTGTTTATGAAGGGCACGCCCTTGTTCCCGCAGTGCGGTTTTTCGAGCAAGGCCATTGCGATCCTCGACCATATCGGTGTCGCTTATGAAACGCTCGACGTGTTGCAAGACCCCGAAGTACGCGGCGGCATCAAAGAATTTTCCGATTGGCCCACCATCCCCCAGCTTTATGTAAAGGGTGAATTCATCGGCGGGTCCGATATTATGATGGAAATGTTTGAAGCAGGCGAATTGACCCAGCTGATGGACGAACAAGGCGTCGCCCGCGCGACTTAATCTTTATCTCTGTGAAGGCTCCCGGGTGAGGGTGGGTCGGTGCG
>JBEBKH010000144.1:0-4080 GCA_040079575.1 Chakrabartia sp.
CTGGGTGAGCCGCGCATCGGCGCGCACGGGACGCTTATTTTCTTCCTGCACCCCAAGGATATGGGCGGGGTGCTGACCGAAATTATGGAAACGCCGAAGGACGTGCACTAACATCCAAACCGCTTGGGCTGAGCTTGTCGAAGCCTTGTATTTTTTCTTGACCCGAACGAAGTGAAGGATAGCCCTTCGACAAGCTCAGGGTGAACGGAGTTTTAGAAATGACCTACGAAACCATTACCCTCGACATCGCAGACAACATCGCGACCATCACCCTCAACCGCCCAGAGCGCCTTAATGCGATGGGGCCGCAGATGGCCGACGAAATCTCGGATGCGGTCGATAATTTGGACGGTGCGCGCGCGCTGATCATCACAGGGGCAGGGCGGGCCTTTTGTTCAGGTGCTGATCTTCAGGCGCGCGGCGGGGTGACATCGGTGGGGGCAAACGGGCCTTACGGTGCGCTGACCCGCAGTTACAACCCGACCATGGTCAAACTGTCGAAGCTGAATGTGCCGATTATCACCGCCGTTAATGGTCCTGCAGCTGGTATTGGCTGTTCGCTTGGCCTGTGCAGCGATTTCGCAATTGCGGGGAAGTCTGCCTATTTCTTGCAAGCCTTCGTCAATATCGGGCTTGTCCCAGACGGCGGCGCAAGCTGGATGCTACCGCGCCTGATCGGAAAGGCGCGCGCGACGCAGATGATGCTTCTGGGTGAAAAGATTGGCGGCGAACAAGCGGCTGATTGGGGGCTGATCTACAAATGCGTTGAAGACAGTGATTTGCAGGCTGAGGCCCGCGCATTGGCGACCAAGCTGGCGAACGGCCCGACATTGGCACTGGGCATCATGCGGCAAAACATCGCCACCGCGCTTGAGATGGATTATGCCAGTGCGCTGACCCGTGAGGCCGAAGGGCAACGGATTGCGGGTGCAAGTGCAGATGCAATGGAGGGCGGCATGTCGTTCCTGCAAAAGCGCAAACCAGTGTTTACGGGCAAGTAATGGCCAGAATTGAAGACTGGCAGGCCGCGGCCGCGAAAGAGGTCAAGGGTAAAGACCTGACGTGGCAAACGCCCGAGGGGATTGCTGTAAAGCCGCTCTATACCGCGGAGGATTCCCGCGACCCCGGCCTGCCCGGTTTTGCCCCCTTCACGCGCGGCGTGCGCGCGAGCATGTATGCGGGGCGGCCGTGGACAATTCGCCAATATGCGGGCTTTTCGACGGCCGAGGAAAGTAACGCCTTTTACCGCCGCAACCTTGCCGCCGGACAAAAAGGTCTGTCGGTCGCCTTCGATCTTGCCACGCACCGGGGCTATGACAGCGACCATCCCCGCGTTGTCGGCGATGTCGGGAAGGCGGGTGTCGCCATCGACAGCGTTGAGGATATGAAAATCCTGTTTGACGGCATTCCGCTTGGGTCAATGTCGGTCAGCATGACGATGAACGGCGCGGTCATTCCCATACTTGCTTTCTTCATCGTTGCAGGGGAGGAACAGGGGGTTCCGCTCGCCGCGCTCGACGGGACGATCCAGAATGATATTCTAAAGGAGTTCATGGTCCGCAACACCTACATCTATCCTCCTGAACCATCGATGCGGATCGTGTCAGATATTATTGCATATACTTCCACTAACATGCCGAAATTCAACAGTATTTCTATTTCAGGCTATCATATGCATGAAGCCGGAGCGACGGCGGTGCAGGAATTGGCCTTCACCATCGCCGACGGTAAAGAATATGTGCAGCGCGCGATGGAAAGCGGGCTGGATATTGATGCGTTTGCCGGACGGCTTTCTTTCTTTTTTGGCATCGGCATGAACTTTTTCATGGAGGTGTCCAAACTGCGCGCCGCGCGGACTTTGTGGCACCGCGTGATGGACGAATTGGGAGCGAAGGATGAGCGGAGCAAGATGCTGCGCACACATTGCCAGACATCTGGGGTGAGTTTGCAGGAGCAAGACCCCTATAACAACGTCATTCGCACCACGATTGAGGCGATGGCCGCCACATTGGGGGGGACACAGTCGCTTCATACGAACGCTTTGGACGAAGCCATTGCATTGCCAACGGAGTTTTCCGCCCGCATCGCGCGGAATACGCAGATCGTGCTGGCAGAAGAAAGCGGCATCATCAAGGTCGTCGACCCGCTGGGCGGCTCCTATTATGTCGAAGCGTTAACCGCAGAACTGGTCGATCAGGCATGGAAAATCATCGAGGAAGTCAATGCACTCGGCGGCATGACTGTTGCGGTGGCCAGCGGAATGCCCAAGCGCTTGATCGAGGAAGCCGCAGCCGCGCGTCAGGCGCGGGTGGACAAGGGCGAAGACGTCATCGTCGGCGTCAACAAATATAAACTCGCCACCGAAGAGCATCTAGATACGCTTGAAGTCGATAATGACATGGTCCGCCAGGGCCAGATTGCGAGGTTGGCAAAGATGCGCGCGTCGCGTGATGAAGCCAGATGTCAGGCCGCTTTGGCTTCGCTGACAGAAGGCGCAAGGGCTAATGGCAACCTCCTTGCCCTTGCGGTGGTCGCCGCCCGCGCCCGCGCTTCGCTTGGTGAAATTTCGGACGCAATGGAGGCGGTATTTGGCCGCTATGGAACTACGCCCACGCCGGTTTCGGGCATCTACGGCAGCGCCTATGAATTCGACAAACGCTGGGCTCAGGTCGTTGAAGGCGTGCGAGCCGTCGAGCGCCGATTGGGCCGGAGACCCAAATTGCTTGTCGCCAAAATGGGGCAGGACGGGCATGATCGCGGCGCGAATGTGATCTCATCAGCTTTTGGCGACATGGGTTTCGAGATCGTCTCCGGCCCATTATTCCAAACGCCAGAAGAAACTGTGGTTCTCGCACTCGAAAGCGCAGTCGATGTTGTCGGCGCTTCGTCGCTTGCCGCCGGTCACAAAACACTCATCCCTGAACTCATCAAGGGCCTACGCGACGCTGGCCGAAGCGACATCAAGGTCATTGCGGGCGGGGTCATTCCGCCGCAGGATTATGATTTCTTGCGCGATGCAGGGGTGCAGGGCATTTATGGCCCCGGCAGTAATGTCGTCGAATGCGCGGCAGATGTGTTGCGCATGCTCGGGCACAATATGCCGCCTTTGGGAGAAGCCGCTTGACCGTTGGTAATCCGACTAAAAAGTTTTCGAAAATCGACAATATCGAATTCGTCCGCACCATTGCGGTGGCGCGGATCACCATGCCTATGAGCATGGTGCGGTTGAGCGCGGGGCGTGAGAGCATGACCGACGCGACGCAGGCCTTGTGCTTCATGGCGGGCGCGAACAGCATCTTCACCGGTGATAAACTGCTGACGGCAGCCAATGCAGGCGACGATAAGGACGCGGCGATGTTGGCGAAACTGGGGCTGGTGCCGATGGAGGCGGAGGAGCCGCTAAGGGCGTGCAGGGCGTTGGAGGCGGCGGAGTGAACAGTAAACTTGAAACTGGACGGGCTGGCGAAGAGTATGTGGCTAAATGCCTTCGTGAAGCTGGCTTTGATGTGCTTAATTTAGGTAGAACCACTCCCGACATCGATTTGGTGATTTTGCGTGAGGGATCGGGAATGATAAAAGTTCAGGTTAAAACTTGGACGAAAGCCGTCTCTGATAGTAGAATTGCATCGCCTAAACAGCTCAAAGCAGTGGACGTCTATGTTTTCGTTCGGGCGGATGATTTCAGCAATCTTAGGGCGTATGTATATCAAGCTGACGAACTTATGACGGCTAGGAGAATATCTGAAACTCCAGCAGATTACCCATTTACAAAAGACCCTGGCATAAAAAATCCAAACAACATCGGTGTTTGGGCTCGGAAAAACTGGATGTTTTGCAGACCAGAAAAATTAAATGCGTGGAACTCGATTTTGAAGTCCCACCAGTGAATGTAGTCGTTCGCATGACTGCGCACCTAGAACAATTATAGAGGGCTATCAGCCATGTTCAAAAAAATCCTAATCGCAAACCGTGGCGAGATCGCTTGCCGGATCATCAAAACCGCGCGCCGCATGGGGATCGCTACCGTTGCGGTCTATTCCGATGCCGATGCGCGCGCACCGTTCGTGGCAATGGCGGACG
>JBEBKH010000145.1:0-4074 GCA_040079575.1 Chakrabartia sp.
GATTGAGCAGCAGCCCAAATGTGACCGGCGGCGTCCCTTTGGGCACCGCACCGTTGTGGAGGTGATGCACCGGATTGCCGAGCCTTTTGTCCAGCGGCTGATCATGCCAACTCGCGCGGAATTTGAAATATTCGTCAACCGCCGCCGGGATGATCCCCATGTGCAATTGCTTGGCGCTTTTGGGTTCGCGGTAAGCGTAAAATGCGACGCTTTCTTGCGGGCCATAGGTAAGCCAATCCTCAAGTGCCAAACCATTGCCCTTCGACTTCGAAATCTTCTCACCCTTTTCGTCGAGGAACATTTCATAGATCAGGCCTTCGGGTTTACGCCCGCCCAGCACAGCGGCAATCTTGCCCGACTGGGTGCCGCTGTCGGTCAAATCCTTGCCGTACATTTCATAATCAACGCCCAGCGCGACCCAGCGCATCGCCCAATCGACCTTCCACTGGAGCTTCGCCTTGCCCGACAGGATAGACTGGGTGACCATGTCACCCCCGTCGTCAAAGCGGATCAGGCCCGCATCGGCGTCAATCACTTCAATCGGCACCTGCAACACAATCCCGCTCTTTTCGCTGATCGGCAGAACCGGCGAATAGGTGGCGGCGCGTTCCTTGCGGAGCGTGGGCAACATAATGTCCATGATCGCCTGATAATGGCGCAAGACATTCTTCAACGCGTCATCAAAACCGCCAGATTCATAGAGCGATGATGAGGAAATGAATTCATAATCAAAACCGAACCGGTCAAGAAAATCACGCAGCATCGCATTGTTGTGTGCGGCAAAACTTTCATGGGTGCCAAACGGATCAGGGATACGCGACAATGGCTTTCCCAAATGTTCTGTCAGCATCGCCTGATTGGGGACATTGTCCGGTACTTTACGCAGGCCGTCCATATCATCGGAAAATTCGATCAGCCGTGTCGGCAGATCAGACATGGCTTCAAACGCATGCCGGACCATCGTTGTCCGCAGCACTTCGTTGAATGTCCCAATATGGGGGAGGCCGGAGGGGCCATAGCCACATTCGAGGATAATTTTCTCGCCGTTTGGCTTGCCCTGCGGATGGCGTTTCAGCAACCGTCGCGCCTCTTCATAAGGCCAAGCCTTTGATGCCATTGCGGTGGTGCGAAGGTCAGTCACAGATATATCTCACTTGGTTTTATTGAACCCTGCCCTTTCCCGCTTTTCTGCGAAGTTGCAAGCCTGCCGATACTAGCGGACAAAGAAGCGATCCCTGCACTAACTGAGCACAATGACCACGCTGCCTTTCTTTCGGCCAGTGTCGACATAGCGATGTGCTTCAACCATTTGCGCAAAGGAATAGCTGCGGTCGATGACTGGCTTTAACACGCCGCTTGCTGCCAGATCGGCAATCTGCGCCAAATATTCAACGCGCTCTTCCGCTGGGCCAGCGATGACTTTTTTACCTGTTATCAGCGGTGCCCAGAGCATCGCCAAAATGTCACCAATGCCGCCTGCAATCGGCGCATAGCGCCCCGTTTTGATCAGTTTATGCTTACACGCACCAAACGACGTTGCGCCGACGACATCCATAATCACATCATAGTGCACATCGCCCTGCACAAAATCTTCCAACCTATAGTCAATGACAGTGTCCGCGCCGAGCGACCGCACAAGGTTGACATTGGCACTGCTCGTTACCGCGGTGACATCTGCTCCTGAATATTTGGCAAGTTGCACCAATGCGGTTCCTACGCCGCCGGACGCTCCGATAATCAGAATTTTTCCGCCGTTTTTAATTTCAGCTTTGCGCAAAAAATCCATTGCAGCGAACCCGCCAAAGCACAGGCTTGCCGCCTCAGCAAAGGACAATGAAGCCGGCTTGTGCATGACTGGGCCGTTTTCTTTCATAGTGCGATATTCTGCATAGCATCCCATTTTTCCGCCCGGAAAGGCGAAGACGTCATCGCCCACGTTGAACCGCGTAACCGTGCTGCCGATCGCTTCAACCACGCCGGCCAATTCAGTGCCCAAGATCGGCTGCCGTGGTTTGGTAAACCCAAGCATGAGGCGCGCGATAAAACCGAGACCTGCCGGAACCTCTAAAGACCGCACGCGCACGTCTCCAGACGTTACCGATGTTGCATGCACCCTGACCAATATCTCATCATCTTTGGGGATCGGCTTGGTGGTATCGACCAATTCAAGCACACTGGGTTCACCGTAGATGCGGCAGAAATAGGCCTTCATTGCTATGATCCATAGTGTGGCAAGAGCTCCCATTTACGGACAACATCACGGCAAGTCTCGGTCACCAATGTGCTAGTGCGAGGCCAACGAAAGCAAAGCAATCGGCTGTAAAATGCCCACTTCGTGTTGCCATTTCGTTCTGACTGCGCCAAGTTGATTCTGTGAATAACCCTCTGCCCTACCCTGCACTCCATGCAAGCCACGGCGGTATTTGGATTGCCGACGAAACGGGTGTGCGCGGGGTTGGCCGCAGTGAAGCGATTGCGCGCGCCGCCGAAACCCCGATGGTCCTTTTGAACGCGCCGCTGATCGGGCAAAGGCTGGGCTATCCCGATCTGGCTGGATTGGACCTGCTCGAACTCTTTGCTTTTGTGCATCCGGCGCGCTTCATGGTGCCAACGGTCAAGGGGCTTGCGACAACGCTAGGGCTTACTGTGCCAGAGGGTGAACCAGGTGCAGCGACGCTGTTACGCACAGCAACGTCAGCGCTTCTTGCCGCAATGGAGACCCAAAACTGGTCAGAGCGAGAAGGCGCGTGGACCACAGTACAGGCTTTGTTCCGCCTGCAATGGCCGTGGGCCGAACATATCATCGATCACATCGCCAAACCCAAAGAGGCCGAACGGTGGTTGTTTAGCAAACTGCCTGAATGGGAAGAAAAATCGGCGCGCGCCGCCCCGCGCCCCATTGCTGTGACCAAGGCTGATACGCTTTCGCGGTTGGACGCTTTGACCGGCCATGGCTCTGAAGAACGCCCGGGTCAGCGCGCCTATGCGGAAGCCGCCGCCGAGGTCTTCGCACCCCGCACCGCGCGCGATCAACCCAATCTGCTGCTGGCAGAGGCTGGCACTGGCATTGGCAAGACGCTGGGCTATCTCGCCCCTGCTTCACTTTGGGCTGAACAGGCCGAAGGGGCGGTATGGATTTCTACCTTCACTAAGGCGCTGCAACGGCAATTGGACGGCGAAACCGCAAAATTATATCCGCGCGACAGCGGCAAGGTTGTGGTCCGCAAGGGCCGCGAAAATTACCTCTGCTTGCTTAATTTGGAAGACGCGCTTCAGGGCGGTTTTGCGGGACGCGCTGCCATCCTCGCGCACTTGATTGCGCGCTGGGCCGCCTATAGCCGCGACGGCGACATGGTGGGCGGTGATTTGCCCGGTTGGCTGCCGACACTCTTTCGCCGCAACGGATCAACCGCGCTCACCGACCGGCGGGGGGAATGCGTCTATGCCGGCTGCCCGCATTACCGCAAATGCTTCATCGAACATGCCTCGCGCGCGAGTGCAGACGCCAATATTGTCATCGCCAATCATGCGCTTGTCATGGTCAATGCCGCGCGGGGCCGCGAAGAAGCAAACCGGCCCACGCGGCTGGTCTTCGATGAAGGCCATCACCTGTTCGACGCCGCCGATTCGATGTTTTCAACCGCGCTGACAGGGCAAGAAGCAATTGAACTGCGCCGCTGGATCATGGGACCCGAAGGAAAAGCACGCGGGCGCAGGCGCGGCCTATCGGCACGACTTGCCGATGTCGCAAGCTATGATGCTGAAGGATCAAACGCCATTGCAGCAGCCGCCAATGCGGCCAGCCAACTCCCTTCTGATGGTTGGTTACAGCGTATTGCAGAAGGGGCGCCGTTCGGCCCTGTTGAAACCATGCTTGCCGCGATACGCGGGACGGTGTTTGCGCGCGGTGACGGCGCAGACGCCGGATACGGCCTCGAAACCGAGGCGGCGGGTCTTGACGGGCCGCTGATTACCGCCGTCGAACCTGCGATCATCGCGCTTGATGCGTTGCTGCGGCCCTTAGTGGCGCTGGGGCGGCGTTTGGAATCGGTGATGGCGGAAGGCCCCGATTGG
>JBEBKH010000146.1:0-3860 GCA_040079575.1 Chakrabartia sp.
CCCGTTTTGAAACCCGGCATCACGGCTGTTGTGATGGCTGAGCCCCGCATCCTGCGCAGCAAAAGCAATATTTGGCACTGTCAACGCCGCGACCAGCAAGGTCGTCAATCCGTGTTTGATCATTGTAAGAACCCTCATTAGGAATGCCCCATACACGCGAGGAAAATGGTCAGAATATGACCATGAACGGCGTCAATTGTACTAGTGCACTGCGGAAAGCCGCATGCGTTATCACCTGATCATTCTGAACAATTGTTGCCATTATTAGATGTGCAATGGATAACCCACGCGCCGACGAGCGCAACCATCACACCGCCTGCCACAAGAGCGATCCATGCCGCCTTGGAACCAATGCCTTGCTTTTTGTGTGCGCGTTCGCCCTCATTCTTCTCATCATCGGCGGCACCCAGCTTTGTCGTATATGTCATAACATCTTGCCCGGCCAATTGCAGCGAAGCACGATAGGCGGGAGAAAAGTTGACCGAGATCAGGTTCGACGCCGAACGCTGCCCATTGTTCCGCAGCAGCACGGGCCCCGCATTCATCCGCAGCGCGAATTTGTCCGAACCCTTTACCGCGCGCGGATCGCCCAATTTCACCGTCATCCCAATTTGGGCGCCCAGCCCGTTTTGAAACCCGGCATCACGCCCGTTGTGATGGCTTAATCCCGCATCCTGCGCTGCAAAAGCAATATTTGGCACTGTCAACGCCGCGACCAGCAATGCCGTTAATCCGTGTTTGATCATTGTGAGAACCCTCCTTAAGAATGTTCCCATACACGCGCGAAAAATGGTTAGAATGTGGCCATATGCGGCGTCAAATGTACTAGTGCTACTGGGGATGTTATATGCGTTATTGGATGATCTGTTTGATCGCAGCACTCACAGCGCCATCGGCCCACGCGGCGGAACGTCGTTTTTCAATCGGGGCCACAGCCTTTGCCGAACATGACATCATAGATGCGCGCGCGCAGCCCGATCTTGGTGGTCAAGCGACGATATTGATCACATTTTCAGCCGCAGCAGCAAAGCGGCTGGAAACAGAAACGGCAGCACATATTGGCAAGCCCGTTGACATTAAACTCGACGACACTGTCCTCATGTCCCCTATTGTGCGTGAACCCATTGCGGGCGGCACACTTCAAATCAGTGGTGGCCAAATCAGTGGCGGATTAACATTTGAAGCGGCGGTCAAACTCGCCAAATCCATATCAGGCAAAGACCCCTTACCCGATGACCTTCAGGAATAAATATTAAAGCGCCATGCGCCGTTCTTCGGCTGATTTCAAAATCTCATAGCTGGTCTGGATCGCCTGAAACCGTTTGGCGGCCTCTTTATCGCCCTGATTAACGTCGGGGTGATTGGCCTTGGCCAGCGTGCGCCACGCCGCCTTGATCGCATCAAAATCAGCGTCGGTTTCAAGGTCAAGCACATCAAGCGCGCGCATTTCATCGCGGCTGCGGGATCCGTCACCCGGCCCGCCCCAGCTGTAATGCTGGGTTTCCTTAAACCCTGAAAAATCCCGCCGCTCATTGGCTTCGCGTTCGGCGGCGTCCTCGGCGGACAGCCCCTCAAAATAATCCCAGCCGCTGTTATATTCCGCCGCATGCGTCAGGCAGAAATACCAACGTTCCGGACTGTTGGGGGATTTCGGCGCCGGCCGGTCCCCCGGATTGGTGCAGCCGTGGCGATCACACATGCGCACTTTGACGGCTTCAGAGCTCGCCCCATATTCGCGCCAACGGGGAAAACCCCAATCCAGATTACGTGTGTGCCGTGCCATAGGGGGTCGCATAGCGGGATGTGGTGAAAAGCGAAAGCCAATCAATCACGTCATATGAATATTCACTAATAACCTTTTCGATAAGTCACACGCTGCTGTTGCCCGCCACAGCCCAATCCGCCACCGGGTCGGAAACTTTGCTCATAACGAAAACCTTTGACCTGCTCCACCGTTGGAGCACCAAACACAAAAGGCGGGAATGAGATTAAGGGACGTTCGTTCAGCGTCTTTCCGTCCGCCGCAATATCAAATTCGACCACCGTCCATCCGCCAAATCCCCATTTAAGCGCCGCTTCAGGATAATCAGAATCGGAAATACCGCCCGCCGTTTTCCGCGGCTTTGCATCAACAAGTGCACATTGCTGCGCCTGTAATCCTGACTGCGCAAATAAGGATCGGGCATCATCAATACGACCAGAATCATATTCAAGATTTGCCAAACGAATAAGCGCACCGACCTTTACAGGATCATTGGGAAGCGCACGGACATCATTTGCCAAGACATCTAACAGCCTGCGCCCATGGGTGCGACGGTCATTGTTATTCAATGAATCGAATAAAATGATGGACAATACGCCGTGTGCCAATGGATCTGCGGCGATATCTGGTTCGCCCATGATACGGGTTATTTGCTTTTGAAATTTTCCGGCGATGCTGCCTTTGTAACTCGATAGCGATTCTTGCGTCGCAGCAAATTCCAGATAAGCACGCGCCGATGCCGGCGCTTTCGCCGCTTTGCCAATGGCCAACGCCTGAACACCATAATCGTCAAATTCATTTTTAGGCAAAATGCTGTTGCTCCGCAATTGATATAGGATCGGCAGCAGCGACAGACCCATTGTACCGTCACGAGCCTCACGCTTTGCCAACTCCGCTCTCAGTAAGGGTAAGAGTGCTGAATCGCTCGTTTGATTGGACGCATATGGCTGCAATCCCTTGCTAGACAGCCAATCGACAAAGGGTTGTGTCAGCATGCCTTGGACACTCGGCTTGTTAAAAACATTTGTGCAACGCATCTCTAAACGGGTTTGCGCGCGAAAAAATGTTTGAACCTTCTTCAGCTCCTCTGCACTCCACGCCCAATCTGCAACGGCGCGAGCAAATTCTACGGCAACTTCTGGTTTACCCGAATAAAATATGGGCCACGCCTGTTCAACACTGCCATCCTCACGAATACTAAATTCCACCACCGCGACATCTTCTGGTTTTGGCCCATTGATACCGCCGCATGGCGGCGGGTTCATATTCTTGCCGATGCTAAACCCTTGATCCGACTGCATTGCAGACCCCGCATAGGAGAGATAGCGACGCGCCTCTTCTGGATCATTATCACGCAGTGCCGCAATCGCCGCATTTGATCGTGTCGCGGTATCAAGTAAGTTAACTTTCCCATAAGCCAGACCACCAAGAGATTTTATGGCTTTGGTAAATTCGGTGCGGGCTTCTTTGGTTCTTCCCAAGTTGAGCAAAACTCTGCCGCGCAGGTCGCTTGCCGATCCCAACCATTCTGCATTGACCTTTGGTTCAGCGCTAATCAGCGCAATCGCCGTGTCGGCATCAATCAATGCCGCAGCTGGATCAACAAATATCCCAGTCCGAACGATGTAGCGCAAGGTAATGGCTTTTGCAGCGCTGTTATCGGTGATCGCATAGGCCGAACGATAATGACTAAGGGCAAGTGGATAGTCATATTTCTTCTCTGCAATATCGCCCAGTGCTACAAACCCTTTACGCCGATCCTCTTTAAGCGACGCGTCAGTGGTAGGTAATTTATCCATTGCCATCAAAATTGCGGTTTCCGCTTCACTGTGACGGCGCAGTTGATAGAGCGCGGTTCCTTTTCTTAGGCGCACAATGGCTAAATTGCGCGATGCCGGATTGCCTGCTGCCAGTTGCATTTCCAGATCGGAATATATTTCTGCGGCTTTTGGCCAATCAGATGCATCAAAAGCATCCATCCCAGCATCGAAACGCTGCTGCACTGTCAGATTGGCTGGTGCTGGTGCTGGTGCTGGTGCTGGTGCTGGTGCTGGTGCTGGTGCTGGTGCTGGTGCTGGTGCTGGTGCTGGTGCTGGTG
>JBEBKH010000147.1:0-3851 GCA_040079575.1 Chakrabartia sp.
CTGGGCAAGAGCCGCAGCCGAGAAGTGATAGAATTCAAGTCAAATTATCCGGAACATTTGGGTACGCTTCGCCGGGACATTCTGGATGGCAGCGTCGTTGTCGGCGACATGCGTCGGTTTCAGATTTACGATCCCAAGCACCGAACGATTCACGCCCCCTGTTTTCGGGAGCGCGTTCTCGATCATGCCCTGATGAATCACGCGGAACCGGTGCTTGATAGGGCTTTGGTGGCCGACACATACGCCTGCCGCGTCGGCAAGGGGGCGCTGGCCGCAGTACTACGAGCACAACAACATCTTCGGTGCTGGCGGTGGTATGGCAAAGCTAACATTCGCAGTTACTTTGCCAGCATCGACCACACCATTTTGCTGGAGCTACTCATGCGCCGATTCAAAAACCAGGGACTTTTAGCCCTGATGGGACGCATCATCCAATCTCACCATTCCAGTCCCGGCAAGGGGCTGCCGATCGGTGCATTGACTTCCCAACAATTCGCCAATTACTATCTGTCCGGGCTAGATCGGCATCTTTTGGAAACGTGTGGTGTGGGAGGATTCGTGCGCTACATGGACGATCTGGTATGGTGGGGTGACAGCCGCGAATTCGTGCGCATTGTTTGGGATTCGGCCAGTGATTATGCCAGCGAGCGTTTGGGCCTGGAAATCAAACAACCGCAGCAGATTGACCGTAGCGAACAGGGACTTAGTTTTTGTGGCTACCGCATTTTTCCCGGCCGCCTACTTTTGTCCAGGCGGCGTAAACGCCATTACATCGAATACCGGAACAAGTGGGAAGTTGCCTATCGGAAAGGCAGCATAAACTCGCTAGGCTTGCAAGCGGGCTATGCCAGTGCTCTGGCCA
The DNA here is from genome assembly GCA_040079575.1 of Chakrabartia sp. Lineage (GTDB taxonomy): Bacteria > Pseudomonadota > Alphaproteobacteria > Sphingomonadales > Sphingomonadaceae > Aquisediminimonas. The sequence goes on from JBEBKH010000147.1 coordinate 863, forward strand.
TTACCGTTCATGCCGATGCGGCTTCCTGGCGCCGTGAACAACTGCAACGAAACCCACTTGATGAATCAATTGCCGCGTTGTAAAGTCTTACCTGGGGAGGGCGGCCGGAGATTGGCGGGCCTCGCGTGGTTCGCGGCGGGTCTTGGAACAACAACGCCAGGAACTGCCGCTGTGCCTATCGCAACCACAACGATCCCAACAACCGCAACAACAACCTGGGTTTCCGTTGCGCCCGAGCTCATGACGAAGTCGGATGGCTTCGATTTGAACAGGCTGCTTTCCTCGGCACTAAACCGCCAAAACCCAAAGGCCCCCGGTGTGCTAGTAGCTTCAGGCGGACGCCGAGCGAATCCTCACCGGGTGGCCGCCTTTTCTTGAGGAGGATCATGCAAACACCACTAGCCATAGACACCACCTGGCATCCGCTCGCCACAGGCCACCCGCCCGAATGGGCCAGCGCTTGGGGCCACGACGAATATGGCGTGTTTGTCGCGTTCACGGTCGGCGCGGTCACGCAGCGTATGCGCTGGATTCCGCCTAGCCGGTTTCTGATGGGGTCGCCCGAACATGAAACCGAAAGCTTGGCGAAACAAGACGATGAACGCGAATGGTTTGAAGCCGAGCACCCCCAGCACCAGGTTTACATCACCGAAGGCTTTTGGCTGTTCGATACGCCCTGCACGCAAGCGTTGTGGGAAACGGTGATGGGTAGCAACCCCAGCCGCTTCATAAGCCATCAGCGGCCGGTGGAGCAGGTCAGCTGGGACGACGCGCAAGTCTTCCTGCAACGCATCAACGACCGCGTGCCGGACCTAAATCTGATCCTGCCCAGCGAGGCCCAGTGGGAACACGCCTGCCGGGCCGGTACCAATACCGCCTTGTATTCCGGGGACATCGAAATTCTGGGCGACTGTAACGCGCCCGCCCTCGATCCCATCGCCTGGTACGGCGGCAATAGCGGCGTCGAATACGATTTGGCCGATGGCGTAGACACATCCGCTTGGTCGGACATGCAATATCCTAATCCACGGTCGGGTACCCGCGAAGTGGGCCGCAAACAGCCGAACCCCTGGGGTCTATACGATATGTTAGGCAACGTCTGGGAATGGTGCTCGGATGGACTGAGAGTCTACAGTCTGGAGAGGCAATACGATCCACGTGGCTCGTTGGAGATTGGCGGGCCTCGCGTGGTTCGCGGCGGGTCTTGGTACGACGGCGCCAGGGACTGCCGCTGTGCCTATCGCAGCCGCCTCGCTCCCGACCTCAGCTACGACGCCCTGGGTTTCCGTTGCGCCCGAGTTCAAGGATGAGCAGGGTGCGGAGCTGGCGGTACTGGACCGGACCGGTCCGCGGAGCGGAACAGGCCGGGCGGCGACAGTACTATCAAGTTTAGCAAAAAGGATATTGTGTATTAATTTACAGTAGGCTACAAACAATCATCTAAGTATTGCGCAGTCTTGCGTTAAGCAAAAATCTGTAAAGGCGAGATTTTTTTAGACTGCAACCCAATTAAAGAGGCAGCTAAATGATCCATAAACCGACATTTGACATGGAAACCTTTGGAGGGCTTAAAAGGGTCGAAACTGTCAATTCGTTATTCTACAAAATTCTTATTTAATTTTGGTTAAATCCTACCTAAATCGGATCGCTATCATATCTGCATATTAAGGACTTTATGATGTTGGCTGTTACAAATTGGTGAGTTTAAACTGGGCTATTAATACACTTATGCCGAATGCATCTCTCCAAATTCATTTTAATATCCGAGTGATTCAAACGCTGTTATGACTTTATGATCGTTAGCGTGATTTAGCGATGTTAGTAGTAGATGTTTGGGCACTAACATAACAGATTGCGACTCCCAACCTATTTGGGTCGGTAAATCGCCAACACGTCAGGCATTGTATCTTCGAAGGTCTATTTTCTATTCGGCCAAATGAAAATCAGTCTGTCCAAGCAGCTATCCTTGAAGGTAAGGAAAGCGAGATTCGTCCAGCATTGCAAAGTTTTCAACAGTACGGCCAGATGACGCTTGATAGCATTAAGCCATTATGGCGTGAAGGTTTAACGATCAGAGATGGTAACAGTAACTTCTCCATGCAGATTTTCGATGGAGAAAATAATACTGGTAACTTCGACGGTTCAAACAACTTTACGCAATTGCTTTCATCACTGAACCAATTAACAACCCATCTAGCTCTCTTGCTTCCCCTATGTAGAGCAGAATCTATCACTGATGTGTCAAATCGCGCCAAAGCATTGGGTGACTTAATAAGGAATGTGGAATCTTTCCGAAATCAAGCCGAGCAGTTAGCAAAAGCGGCCGAACAGAGTGCAAATGCTGCGGCAAATACGGAGAAAACCTCCCAAGATATAATCGCTCAAGCAGAAGCCGCATTATCAAAATTACAAGCATTGCAACAGCAAGCAACCACTGATACTGGAACGGTTTCTTCTCTTGTAGAGCAAATCAAAACCATTGGAGGCAACGCCACTACATTAGAGGAACTTGTGAATGGCTATCAAAGCAAATTTGATGCCTTTAAAAAGCAGCTTGATGAACGAAATTCCAAGTTTGCTAAATTTGAGGAAAATACAAAGTTAGCCTTCGATATGAATGCAACGAGAGACACAGAAATCGAAAGATTAATCAAGCTCTCTGATGCCATGATTGCTGGCGCTACCACAGCAGGACTATCTAAGAGCTTAGAGGACACTCGCTTGAGGTATGAGAAAAGGATGAATAGCGCTAAAAGAAGCTTTCAATGGTCAGTTGTTTTGCTAATCGTTTCAGCATTTCCCTTAGCCGCTAATCTCTTGCCCGGTCTATTCGGTTCATGGATACCAGCTTTCGATGCAAAAGCAGATGGGAGCTCATATGCTGTGCTTGGTAAAATTGTTTTGCTATTGCCAGCTTCTTGGTTGACTGCTTTTTTTACGAAATCTTATGCTGACTTTTTCCATCTGGAACGTGAGTATGCCCATAAGG
>JBEBKH010000148.1:0-3836 GCA_040079575.1 Chakrabartia sp.
ATGGACAGTACAGCCCCCAGTTTCGAATTGGTTGCCAAACCCGTCCGCGCGAGTGAGGCCGAACTGGCCCGCAACCCGCGCGCAAGGTCCGCCACATTACGCGTTGCCCACCGAACCCATGCCCCCGCCTGGCCCACACAGAAAAGAGGTGCCCTATGATTGCACAGCGTTTTCGTCCCGTCGTTTGGGTTGCTGGTGTCGCGGTTGCGGCAACGGCGCTTTATATGGTTTCGCTCGGTGTCGCCAATGAACGCGCGCGGCTTGAAACCATTGACCGCAAAATTGCGATGACGCGCCGGGATATTCGTCAGCTGCAAACCGAAATCGGTACGCGCGCCTCCCTGCGCCAGCTCGAACGGTGGAACGGCGATGTGCTTGCTCTTGCGACACCGTCCGCGACCCAATTTTTGTCCAACGAGGCTGGGCTGGCAACACTTGATGGCACCAAATTACCAGGCAGCAGCGCCCCGCCGCCGGTGATGATGGCATCTGTTAGCGCGGAGCCTGCCGAGACTTCTGTATCTTCCGAAACCAAAGTGCGGGCAACATCGGTGCAAAAACCTGTGGCGATTGCAGTCAAGGATATTGTCCTGCGGCCCACGGTCAAAACACCCACCACCAAGGCGCAGCGCGTGGCGATGCTTGATGAGACATTGGTCAACAACCGGACGCTGAGTGATATTGTGCGGCAAGCGGCGGCAGAGAGCAAACCAAAGGGCAAATTCCAGCAGTGACCACACTCGTCGCCCGGCCACAGCGGACGCGACATGCCGGATACCGGCAACGATCCCTTGCGACTGCGCATCAGCGGTTGATGATGCTGATGCTGCTCTTCATTGCCGCAGCATTTGTGATTGCAGTGCGTTTGCTGTGGCTTGGTGTTGCGACGGATGGTGCGGGCACGCGTGACTTTGCAGCGGGATTGGCCCCGCCACGCGGTGACATTGTTGACCGTAACGGCGAAGTATTGGCCCGCACGATTGAGGCCTGGTCGGTCGGGGTGCATCCCAATAAGCTGCTGGGTAAGGCAGAGGTGCTGGCCCCGCAATTGGCCCGATTGATGCCCGAACGCACCGAGGCCGAATATCTGCATATCCTTAAATCGGGCATGCGTTTCACCTATTTGCGCCGCCGTGCGATGCCTGAATTGGTGGCAGCGGTAAATGCGCTGGGCGAACCGGCGATGGCCTATGCCCGCGAACCAGAACGGCTTTATCCTCAAATCACGCTGGGCGCGCATGTTGTTGGCTATACCGATTTTGACGGACGCGGCGTGACGGGGATGGAGCGGGTTTTGAACGACCAGCTCTCCAATCCAGCCACGCGGGGCACCCCCATTGCCCTATCCATTGATAGTCGCGTTCAGGCCGCGATGGAAAGTGAACTGTCCAGCGCGATGGTTAAACATCAGGCGCTGGGGGCGACAGGATTGGTGCTTGATGTTGACAGCGGCGAAGTGATTTCTTTGGTGTCGCTGCCGGTTTATAATCCGAATAAAATTGGTCAATCTTCGCCCGAAGCGCGCCGCAACAATGTGACGCAAAGCGTTTATGAATTGGGTTCAACCTTCAAACCGATCACGATGGCCAATGCGCTTGAAACCGGTGTGATCAAAAATCTGTCGCGCCGTTATGATGCCACAGCACCGCTTAAGGTGGGCAGGTTTCAGATTAAGGATGACCATCCATCGCACCGCTGGTTAAACGTGCCAGAAGCTTTGGTCCATTCGTCGAACATCGTTACCGCGCGTGTTGCCGATGAATTGGGGGCGGCGCGGACCGAATCCATGTTCCGCAAACTGGGCTTTTATGACCCACCCTATATCGAACTGAAGGAAAAGGGGCGTCCGTTGGTGCCTGCTTATTGGGGCCGTACCACCACGATGACCACGGCCTACGGCCACGGCATTGCGGTAACGCCGCTGCATTTGGCAAGTGCCTATGCCGCGCTCGTCAATGGCGGTATTTGGCGTCCTGCGACATTGTTGAAAGTGACCAAAGGCAAAGCCGTTAAGGGGCAGAGGGTCTTTTCCGTTCAGACCAGCTTTAAGATGCGCCAAATGCTGCGGTTGATTGTGCTGGAAGGCACGGGCCGAAAAGGCGGCGCAGACGGTTTGCGCGTCGGCGGCAAAACCGGGACGGCGGAAAAACCTGGGGCTGGCGGATATTCAAAACATATCAATGTATCAACTTTTGCGGCGGCCTTCCCTATGGATGCGCCGCGTTATGTGGTGATTGCGATGCTTGATGCGCCCAAGGGCACAGCCGAGTCATTTGGCCTGACCACGGCCGCATGGACAGCGGCACCAGTGGTATCGCGGGTTATTTCACGCACTGGACCAATGTTGGGCGTGTTTCCTGACACAGCCAAAGACATTCCGCTTGATGATATGACACCGCTGCTTTGGAAAGCGCCGGGGGAACGGCCATGAATTTGGGCGCGCTGCTTGGCACGGACAATGATGCGCGTGTCACCGGTTTTGCGATTGATAATCGCAAGGTTGCACCCGGCACAATCTTCGGTGCGTTTCAGGGCAGTGCGGCCAATGGTGAGGATTATATTCCAGCTGCAATTGCCGCGGGCGCGATTGCGGTGGTTGCACGACCAGAAGCCGAGGTTGTTGGCGCGCTCCATATTGCCGAGGATGAGCCGCGCCGCGCATTTGCCTTGCTCGCCGCGAAATTTTTTCAACCCTTCCCCGCAATTACTGTCGCGGTCACCGGCACCAATGGCAAAACATCAACCGTAGAACTGACGCGTCAGATTTGGCGGATGATGGGGCATCATGCGGCCTCCATCGGAACCTTGGGTGTGACGACAGCGGATGAGGCGGTTACGACCGGCCTGACAACGCCCGATATTGTCACATTCCTGTCAAACATGGCGGGGTTGAAGCGCGAAGGCGTGAGCCATGTTGCGTTTGAAGCCTCTAGCCACGGTTTGCACCAATGCCGCACCGAAGGCCTGCCAGTGCGGGCTGCGGCCTTTACCAATTTATCGCGCGATCATCTCGATTATCACGGCGATATGGCCAATTACTTCACGGCTAAGTTGCGGCTTTTTTCAGAAGTCGTCGACGGCGACGGTGCAGCGGTTGTGTGGGCAGATGACCAGAGCGCCGCGCGGGTGATTGATCTTGCGCGTGAACGCGGGCTTGCCTTGTTGACCGTGGGCGAACGCGGATCGACATTGCGGTTGGTGTCGAGAACCCCCAGCCAATTGGGGCAGTTGCTGGAAATTGAGGCCGAAGGCAAAATCCACAAAATCCTGTTGCCTTTGATTGGTGCCTATCAGGCGGCCAATGCCTTGACCGCAGCGGGCCTTGTCATTGCGACCGGCGGCGATGTGGCGCATACGCTGGCCCTGCTTGGACGCGTGCAGCCCGTGCGGGGGCGGCTTGAACGCGCCGTCATTACCCGCACTGGCGCACCAGTCTATGTCGATTATGCCCATACGCCAGACGCGCTTGCGGCGGCGATTGCGGCTCTTCGTCCCCATGCCAAAGGCCGCCTGATCCTCGTGTTCGGGGCGGGTGGGGACCGCGACACCGGCAAACGTCCTGAAATGGGGGCAATTGCATCTGCACAGGCCGATGTCGTCATTGTCACTGATGACAATCCGCGTTCAGAAGATCCTGCGGCCATTCGCGCCGAAGTTTTGGCGACAGCCATCGGTGCCACTGAAATTGGCAGTCGGCGTGATGCGATTGCCGCTGCAATTGCCCAAGCCGGGCCTGATGACATCGTCCTGATTGCGGGCAAGGGCCATGAACAGGGACAGATTGTCGGCGATAAAGTGCTTCCCTGTGATGATGTCAGCGTCGCACGGGAATGCGC
>JBEBKH010000149.1:0-3816 GCA_040079575.1 Chakrabartia sp.
CGGCCATACCATGTCCTGTCGAAAATATTGATTTCGCCTTTACCGGGTAAGCGCTTCCAAAACCGCCATAAGAAATGCCGAACCCGTTCTTCTTCAGTCGGCGCGGCAATCGGCCAAACTTCAAAATAGCGCGGATCCCAGCCCGATGACAGCTCCACCCCGTTGCAAACAATGTCATATTGATAGGCAAGAATATCGAGCGGATTCATCGTTTCCAATGCTTCCATCTCACCCTGCGGCATTGAGAAAGGATTGTGCGAGAAATCGACCTTCTTCGCATCCTCATCATATTCATACATTGGAAAATCAACGATCCAGCAGAATTTGAAGCAATTTTCTTCAATCAAACCAAGCGTTTCGCCAACGCGTGTCCGCGCGGCCCCAGCCAGCTTGGCGGCTTGCAATTCCTTACCGGCTGCAAAGAAGCAGCCATCGTCCGGCCCAAGACCCATTGCGTCATAAAGCGCAACCATACCCTCTTCGCCGTGGTTTTTCGCAATCGGCCCGCCAAATTCGCCGCCTTTGCGCGTGACATAGCCTAGACCCGCATGACCTTCGCCGCGTGCCCAATCATTCATTTCATCAAAAAATTTGCGGCTCTTCTCTGCCGTCTTTGGTGCTGGGATGGCGCGAACGAAACCGCCGCCTTCGACGATCCGTTCAAACAGACCAAAACCGCTTTTGCGGAAATGTTCGGTCACATCGGTGATTTCGATTGGATTGCGCAGATCGGGCTTATCCGATCCATAACGCAGCATCGATTCGCGGTAAGGAATACGGGGGAACGGCGCTGGCGTAACGCTGCGCCCGTTTGCAAATTCTTCAAACACACCGTGAAGCACAGGCTCAATCGCTGCGAACACGTCGTCCTGCGTAACAAAACTCATTTCAAAATCGAGCTGATAGAATTCGCCGGGGGACCGGTCCGCGCGCGCATCCTCATCACGAAAGCAAGGCGCAATCTGGAAGTAGCGGTCAAAACCAGCAACCATCAACAGCTGCTTAAACATCTGCGGCGCTTGCGGCAGTGCATAAAATTTACCGGGGTGCACGCGGCTGGGGACGAGATAATCCCGCGCACCTTCTGGTGACGATGCGGTCAAGATAGGCGTCTGAAATTCGGTAAAGCCCTGCCCGATCATCCGCTGGCGGATCGATGAAATCACGTTGGAGCGGAGCACAATGTTCGCGTGCAACCGTTCCCGCCGCAGATCCAAATACCGATATTTCAGGCGGATTTCTTCGGGATATTCAGCATCACCAAACACAGGCATGGGCAGTTCATTCGCGACGGATTGCACGGCGACTTCATCGGCACGAACTTCAATCTCTCCGGTCACCACATTCGGGTTCACTGCCGCTGTGTCGCGCGCAATAACAACGCCCGTCACCGTCACAACAGATTCGGCGCGCGCCTTATCCAGAATCTGGAACGCGTCCGAATCCACGTTGGTGACAATCTGGGTCAGCCCGTAATGATCGCGAAGATCAACAAACAGCAGATTGCCGTGGTCGCGCTTGCGGTGAATCCACCCAGAAAGACGGACGGTTTCACCAACATGGGCGGCACGCAGTGCGGCGCAATTGTGTGTACGATAGCTGTGCATAATAGTCATGCCCGCCTAACACCCCGCACACGCCTATTTGTCAAGGCGCGCAGGATCGCTATGAGCGAGCGATGCATATTCATCCTTTGATCGAAGACTCGGCCACACTCGCCAATCTCTGCGCCCGATTATCACAATCGCCCTTCATTGCCATTGATACAGAATTCATGCGTGAAAACACATTTTGGCCAGATTTGTGCCTGATTCAGGTTGCCGATGCGAACGAGGCAGCAGCGATAGATCCCAAAGCCCCTGGCATTGATATGACGCCGCTGCTCGATCTGATGACCAAGAATGAAGACATCTTAAAAGTTTTTCATGCTGGCGGTCAGGACATTGAAATTGTCTGCAATCTTACCGGCACGACCCCGCATCCCTTATTTGACACTCAAATCGCGGCAATGGCACTGGGCCAAGGGGAACAAATTGGCTATTCTAACCTTGTGGAAGCGTGGCTGGGCATGCCTTTGGACAAAGGCGCACGCTTTACCGATTGGTCACGTCGCCCCCTTGACAAGCGCCAAATTGACTATGCCATTGGCGATGTCACGCACCTGGCGACAATTTTTCCAATGATGCTTGAAAAATTGCGCGTCACTGGTCGTGGTGATTGGCTTGACGATGAAATGGAACGCATTGCGGATCCGGCACACTATGTCACAGAGCCGCATGACGCGTGGAAGCGGGTTAAAGTCGCCAGCAGAAAGGCCGAAGTTCTTGGCCGTTTGAAAGCTCTTGCAGGATGGCGGGAGACCGAAGCCCGGACAAAGAACTTACCGCGCGGGCGCATCATCAAGGATGAAACCCTCGCCGATCTCGCGCTGCATCCGCCTAAAGCTCAACATGATTTGACACGGGTGCGCGGGCTTTCTGCGGCTTGGGGCAATAATGACATTGGCCAAAGGATGCTTGCCGCCTTGGAAAGTGCGACCCCAATGAGTGCTGAAGACATGCCCTCCCGTGATGATCGCGGCCCCGGTCTTGGAAAAGAAGGCGCGCTGGTTTCAGACCTGTTGAAGCTGCTTCTTAAAATAAGATCGCGTGACATCAATGTCGCGGCGCGCCTGCTCGCCCGTTCTGATGAGCTTGATCTGCTTGCAGCGGGTCAAAGGGACCGCCTGAATATTTTGGAAGGATGGCGGTTCGAACAATTCGGTCGCGATGCATTGGCAATGGTTGAAGGGCAATTGGCCTTCACAGTCCTTAATGGTAAACTTAAAATGACAAGGACTGAGGCAGGCGTTACCGAATGATCAGATCAGAGCGTTAAAAACACCGGTTTCAGGTGTACACCCAATCGCTGTGGCCAATTGTTTAAGCCGCCTGAATACGGCATCACCGCCAAGATCGGCATGATCCGCTTCAAATTCCAATTTAAGAACGCTGCCTTCCTGCACCAAACGGCAATGCTGAAGCGGCGCAGATGTCCCCCCGCCAATGCGTTGCCCTAAACGCATTGCCAATCCCCAATTGCGTGCGGTGGCAAGATCATCTGCTGATGCCAATTTTTGCAAAATAGCAGGGGCTGCACCGCTGCCACCAAGGCTTGTAAACAATGCCATCGCCATCATTGCGCGTTCCCGGGCGGTGACGCCAATCCAATTGCCATGCAAGGCGGCTTCCATTCCGTGTTCTGCGCGAAACTCCGGATTTGCCGACCACGCGACATCTGCCAACAGGCAGGCAGCATGGCGCAAACGTGTATCTGCATTCCTGCCAAGCGCACCAATCCACCGGTTTAAGTCATCACCGTAAGCGCCAAAACGCCCCTGTCGCGCCCCTTCAAACCGCGCGCCCTCAATCAATGGGTCTTGTGCACGCACCGTGGGTGACAAATGTTCAAACAATAATCCCTCACGCAGTCCAAACGAACTTGTCACCAATGATGATGGTTTGAGGATTTTGTTTATAACTGTCAGCAACAAAGCAGCGTCGGCCAGCATCGGTAAACGTGACACAGAAAGTGATGGCACAGCCTTCATACCCGCTTTGTCAAGTTTAGCCGTCATCCGCACCAATTGCGACGCGGCAGCGGGTAACATTGTATAATTGCTGAGGACAGGCAGCGGATAGCCTGTCCGGTGAATATGGAGCCGCGCCAATGACCGCCATGATCCACCGACAAGGTAAAATGGAAGGCTTTCTTCGTTCTGCAACCATGGATGTGGTTTGAGCAGCTTGCGTATGCGCCGTTCCAATGTACGCATTC
>JBEBKH010000150.1:0-3769 GCA_040079575.1 Chakrabartia sp.
TGCCCGTCATCCAAACCTGACCACCCCCTGTCGACAGACGGTCAAACAGCGCGGCCCGGCGCAACGGATCGAGATGAGCCGCAACCTCATCCAGCAACAATATCGGGCGACGCTGTGCCCGTTCAGCCACCAAATCAGCGTGGGCAAGAACAATGCCGAGGAGCAAAGCTTTCTGTTCGCCCGTGGAGCAGCGCGCGGCAGGTTGCGCCTTGCCCAGATGCGTTACCGCCATATCGCTGCGGTGCGGCCCTGAAAGCGTTCGTCCTGCCCCCGCATCGCGCTGTCGCCCTTGTTTAAGTTCAGTCGCGAGATCAACACTTGCTTGCCAACCCTCAATAGCAAGACCGGCACGCGCGAACGGCCCCTCATTTTGAGCGTGCAGACGTTCGGCAAGCGCAGTTACAACGTCGGCGCGCGCTTCAGCTATGGCGATACCATGTTCGGCCATCTGCATCTCCAGCGCGGTCAGCCAATCGGCGTCAGGCACATTTTCATCGGCGAGCAAACGATTCCTCTGCCGCATAGCCGCTTCGTAGCGTGCCGCGTGGGTGGCGTGGGTTGGAACAAGTGCCAACACTAACCGGTCCAGAAATCGCCTTCGCTCACCCGCGCTATCGGTAAACAGGCGGTCCATCGCCGGGGTCAACCATACAATGGAGAGCCATTCGGATAGCGCCGTTGCAGATGCTTGCGCTCCGTTAATTCTTACAATTCTGCGGTCGGGTGCTGTGGCAAGGGTTCCCGTCCCCAGTTCAACATCGCCCAGACGCCCGGCGACTCCAAATCCGCCGCCACCACCGCTGCGGGCCATTTCGGCCAACGCACTGCCCCGCAAGCCGCGCCCGGGCACAAGCAGAGAAACCGCCTCCAAAACATTGGTCTTTCCCGCACCATTTTCACCCGTCAGCACCACAAACCCAGCAGCAGGCGCAACGACAGCATCGGTGTAGGACCGAAAATTGGTGAGAGAGAGACGGGTGAGGAACATAGAGTCACCCTATTTCAGGTTGTGGGTCGTTCGTGACCCTCAAACCCGCATCGGCATCAGGACATAAAGCGCAGGGGATTTTTCATTTTCGCGAATCAGGGTCGGCGCTGCGGCGTCGGCCAGATGCACTTCAACACTGTCCCCTTCCACTTGGGCCAATATGTCCATCAAATACCGCGCGTTAAAGCCGATCTCCATGGCTTCGGAGGTATAGTCGCCCGACACTTCTTCCGAAGCGGTACCATTTTCAGGCGATGTGACCGTCAACGTAATTTTATCGCGTTCAACCGCCATTTTGACCGCACGGGTTTTTTCACTCGCGATCGTGGAAACACGGTCGACACCCTGCATAAAGCTTTTTGGGTCAATTTTGAGCAGCTTATCATTCCCGGTGGGAATAACACGGCTGTAGTCTGGGAAGGTGCCGTCGATCAATTTAGATGTCAGCACTGCCGCGCCGAGCACGAAACGAATCTTGGTCGCAGACAACGACACTTCCACTGTGCCTTCAATTTCATCGAGCAACTTCCGTAGTTCCGCCACGCATTTGCGCGGGATGATGATGTCAGGCATGCCTTCTGCCCCTTCAGGGCGCGGAAACGTAACGCGGGCCAGACGGTGGCCATCGGTTGCCGCCGCTTTCAAAACAGGTTGGCCTTCATCAGCAACATGCAAGAAAATACCGTTGAGATAATAGCGCGTTTCCTCGGTCGAAATCGCAAAGCGTGTTTTATCGATGATTTGGCGCAGTGTATCGGCAGGCAGTTCAAATTTGGTGGGCAGTTCGCCTTCGGCTATCACCGGAAAATCATCGCGGGGGAGAGTCGAGAGGTTGAAGCGCGCGCGGCCAGCATTGATTGCCATCTTACCGTCAGCAGCGGCAAGTGAAACTTGGCTGCCTTCGGGCAATTTGCGGGCAATATCGAACAATGTGTGCGCGGACACTGTGGTCGCGCCGGGTGTTTCGACCTGCGCTTCAACCGTTTCGTTGATCTGCAGGTCAAGATCGGTTGCCATCAAACGAATGCCGTCGCCCGATGCTTCGATCAGCACATTGGAAAGAATGGGGATGGTATTGCGCCGTTCCACCACGGATTGGACATGCCCAAGGCATTTCAAAAGCGTTGCGCGTTCGATTGTCGCCTTCATGTCTTAAACCCCTGCCTCTACGTCGAAATCTATGAAAGGCGCTTATAGCGGCTGAAGCGCCACTCGCCAGTGTCTTTCCTTAGCAAAAATGCAGGGCGGGGCAAGGGGTGGAGCAAGGCTTGCAGAAGTGTCTTTTTCATCCCAAGGATAGGCCATGACATTACAGGGCCGCATCTTCATCGCTCGCCACGGCGAGACTGTCTTTAACGCCGCCGCGCGGATGCAGGGTCAGCACCATGTGCACACGCCCTTGACCCGCGCTGGATTTGCCCAAGCAGACGAAATGGGCAAAGGCTTGGCCGATTGGTTGGGAACGCGGCAAACATTGACACTTTGGTCGTCCACCGCAGGACGTGCGCTCCAGACTCTGGCTGTCATCGCTGAACATATTGGTGCCGATTGGCACAGCGCCAATACAGACGACCGCTTACAAGAAATTGATGTCGGTGATTGGTCTGGGAAGAGCTATGCCGAAATTGGTCAGGCGCAGGGCGAATTTATGGACAGGGAAGCGGGTCTGTTCACCGTGCGTCCGCCAAACGGTGAATGGTATGATGATATTGCCACCCGTCTAAACGCATGGATTGCGGACACCGGGCACGAACGCGGGGACCGGCTGGTGCTGATGCACGGCATGTCAGCGCGCGTGTTGCGTGGGATTTTGCTGGGGTTGCCCGTTGATCCCCGCTTTGGCGCGCCGATTGCAGATAATCTGCCACAGGGGACAATGGTGATGATTGGCGGCGGGACGGAAAAAGTCATTCATCTCGGCGGCGGTGTCTCCCACGCATGAAACCCCGTGCGGCGTTCTTAGCTGTCACACTGATGGCCAGCGGAGCGCTCGCGCGCGAATCACTTGGCACGTTTGAAGGCTGGGGGGCATTCCGTGATGGTAACCCAGCACATTGTTTTGCGATCGCCGAACCCGTGCGCGAAAGCAGCGGCACATGGCGGCCCTTTGCCAGTATCACCCATTGGCCATCGCGCGGTGTGCGCGGACAACTTCATATCCGCCTCAGCCGCGAACGGCAGCGCGGCAGTGCCGTCATTCTCACAATTGATGACCGGCGATGGCGGCTTGTCGCGGGGAAATTTGACGTCTGGGCCCCTTCCCCCCGTCACGATGCCTTCATCCTCGCCAAAATCCGATCAGGCAAAAGCATGAGCGTCGCAACAGTTTCAGCCAAGGGCAAAGGATTCGCCGATACATACCGCCTGCGGGGTGCTGCCACGGCCATTGATGCAGCAGCACTGGGATGTGCGGGCGGGCGCTAGCAAATTGGGTGATTTGGGATTAAAGCCCGCACCCATGCAAATCCCCGGCCATATTGATCCTGTTCCCGTCCCCCGCGAAGCCATTGTGCGCAGCGATGGGCGTACCGACCTGATCGGCCTGCCCAAGCCTGAAATCCGCGCGGCGTTGGAAGCGGCGGGAATGGACGAGAAGCAAGCAAAACTGCGCGCCAAGCAGCTGTGGCACTGGATGTATAATCGCGGTGTCACTGATTTTTCGGTGATGACCGACATCGCCAAAACCATGCACCCTTGGCTGAACGATCATTTTGTCATCTCTCGCCCCGAAATCGTTGAAGCACAGGTGTCAAGCGATGGCACGCGCCACTGGTGGCTGCG
>JBEBKH010000151.1:0-3740 GCA_040079575.1 Chakrabartia sp.
GAGCATCATTCGAACATCGGGCCCTGGCAGTTGCTGCGCGACCGGACGGGGGTCGAGATCGATGTCTGCCCGCTGACCGCCAATGGCCAAATTGATCTTGATGCCGCCGAAGCGATGCTCAGCACCGATTTTGATATGATCGCATTGGCCCATGTTTCCAATGTGCTTGGGTCGGTGCTCGATACGAAACGGGCTGCGGCGATCGCCCGCAAATTTGGTGCCTGCCTGCTCCTCGATGGCTGTCAGGCTGTGCCGCGCCTCCCCGTCGATATGGCGGCCCTTGACTGCGATTTCTATGTGTTTTCAGGGCACAAGCTCTACGGCCCGACCGGTGTCGGGGTGCTGTGGGGACGCAAAGCCTTGCTCGACAGCATGCCGCCCTATCAAGGCGGCGGCGCGATGATTGACCGTGTGTCCTTTGCTGGCACAACCTATGCCCCCGTGCCGCAACGCTTTGAAGCAGGAACGCCTGCGATTATCGAAGTGATCGGCCTCCACGCGGCGATTGACTATGTGGGGGGTATTGGGATACCGGCAATTCATGCGCATGAAACCAGTCTTGTCAATACGCTGTGCGCGGCACTTTCGCCAACTTCGGGCATCACAATTTTTGGCCCCAGCAATTCCGCCGGTATCGTGTCTTTCGCGGTCGCGGGGGTGCATCCCCACGACATCGGCACTATATTGGATGAAGAAGGGGTGGCCATTCGTGCCGGCCACCACTGCGCCCAACCATTGATGGCGCATCTGGGCGTTGATGCCACTGCGCGCGCGAGTTTTGGGCTTTACAGTGATGAAGATGATGTCGCCGCCTTGGTGCGCGGCCTGACAAGAGTGCAAAGGGTTTTCGGATGAATATCAAAGTCGAAGAAGTGACCTCCGTTGAATCGCCGCCAAAAGTGCGCGTGGAAACTGCGGCTGATACGCTCAACCGCAAGAAGGATTACCTCGAAGGTTTCCTCGCGCAAAAGCCCGCGCCCACCCAAGGCAGTGGCGCAGACGAGGATTTGGTTGAAGCGATCATTGTCGCGCTCAAGGAAATTTATGATCCCGAAATTCCGGTCAATATTTATGATCTTGGATTGATCTATAATGTCGAAGTGACTGAAGGCCATGCGCTGGTCACGATGACCCTGACGACACCAAATTGCCCCGTTGCGGAATCAATGCCGCAAGAGGTTGAGCTGCGCGTTGGTTCTGTCCCCGGTGTCGGTGATGCAGAGGTCAATCTGGTCTGGGAACCCGCTTGGGATCCCCAGAAAATGACCGATGACGCCAAATTAGAATTGGGAATGTTATGACCAGTTCAGTGGCTGCGACTGCGCGCGTCCGCCCTGCCGCACTCATCCTCACACCAGCGGCTGAACAGCGCATCACCGACCTGATGTCGGTGGCTCCCGCTGATGTGATCGGCGTCAAACTCTCCACCCCGCGCCGGGGTTGTTCAGGGCTGGCTTATGCGATCGACTATGTCACCCAAGCAGCGCCGTTTGACGAACGCATCGAAACACCCGGCGGCCTGTTCTTCATCGACGGCGCGTCCGTGCTTTATCTGATCGGGTCAACAATGGACTGGGTTGAGGATGATTTTACGGCAGGCTTCGTTTTCGCCAACCCCAACGCCAAGGGCGCATGCGGGTGCGGCGAAAGCTTTACCGTTTAGAAACCCCGCGTAAAACGCACCGCCATCCCAATATCATCAGGCGCAATCGCGACATTGCCGGGCTGTTGTCGCCAATAGAGGTTCGTTCCCAGAAATCCACCTGCCACAGCCAAGTGATACGACACTTCAGCGTCGGTTTCACGCCCATCAGGTGCGAGGTTGAACCGCGAAACACCGTATTGTGTCGTCCCTGTCGCATAATCATAGCCCGTTGGCAGGGTCAGATTAAACCCGCCCTTCGACACACGCAAAGGCTGACTAAAACGCAGTGACAGGCCGTCACGTGCTGTGAAAATTTGATCGCGCGAAACATCAAACGACCATGCCTGGGTCTGAAGCCAATCAGCGCCGTTCCGCAGCCCGCCTGCCCCAATGCGTGTCCAGCCACGCCGATATGCCGCCCCAATCCGCCAATGATGACCAAGCGAAAGTCGTGCCTCAGCATCCCCAAACCAGCTGCGCGCGCCCCGCCCGCCTGATAGCAAATCAAGCTGTGCGCCAAGGATCGTTTCTTTCTCAATCAATTGGGTCGCGCCAGCGATAAGAGAGAGGCGGCCCAAATTTTGGTCCAAGCGTATGCCAGTCGCACTATAAGCATGGCCGCGATACCCGTCGCGAAGGGCGGTCAGGCTGTCCTGTTCCCAAATGCGCGCTGCACCCGTTTCTGCGCTTAAAGAAATGCCCAGACCAGCAACCTGATGACGAAACGCAAATGCTGCTTTGGGGCTTTGATGGAACCCCCACCCCTGTGTAGCCGCATCAGCAATCAGAAATGAAGCCGCACGATCGACGGCCATCTGGTCAACAAGGCCCGCACTGCTGCGCGCATATCCGATCGCAAATTGGTTGTTCTTATCGAGCCGCGAAACCACTGATCCGGCAAGAGCACGCGCGCGGTTGCGATCAGTTGGAGACAGCAGAAGCGCATCCAGTGAAACCCCATTCCCGGCGCCATTTCCCGCTACGGACAGCGCAATTGCAGTATTTCCCCCTGACGCCGCCAAAGTCCTTGTGCCAATGGCCAACGCAGGCGCAAGGCTCGACGTTTGAACAGAGGAGCGGATCGTGCCGGTTAAATCCACATTATATGCACGGCCATAGCTGTCCTGAATGATCGCCGAAAAGCCAGTATTTCCCGCGTCCCCCATCGGATTTGACAGCATGCCATTGCTATCGAGCGACACAGCGATTTGCGACCCAGCCAAAGCAGTCGATCCCTGCGGCTGAAACGCACGCTGCAGATTAAGTTCGCCGCGACCATAAATAGCGTCAGTGCCGGCAACGCCCAAATCGTCCGCTGTTCGCAACAACAGATCGACAATCTGACGTCCAGTGAGATTAGGGAAAGCCTGAGCGAGTAAAGCCACCGCGCCAGAAATAACAGGCGCGGAAAAACTTGTTCCGCTTTGAACAAACACCGATGTCCCTTGTCGCCTTAACGTCCCATCAGTGAGATAAACGCAACAGACGCGCCCCCCCAGCGCCGAAAGAAAGAACGTGGAACCACTGCCTGCGCGATTTGAAAAGCTCGTAATTTGGTGACCATCATCCAATGCGCCCGCAATGATAATCGTCCCCCGTGCAATGGCCTCCGTTGCTATTGCGGCCAGTGGGTCCGGGTTTGCAGCCGCAATAGGATCAGTATCAAATTCATTTCCGGCGGAAAATACGATGACCACACCCGCCGCGGTTGCGCGATCAATGGCCGCTCTCAGCACCGAATTCGCCGGCGATCCGCCCAACGATATATTGATCACACGCGCGCCATTGGCGACTGACAAGTCAACGCCCCGCGCAATCGCGCGGTCGTCATGCGAACACCCACTATCAGGATCAGGGTCTGTACAAGTGCCTGGCGTATCAGAGCGGGCTGCAAGCAAGATCGCGTTAAAGGCGACACCGTGAGTCCCGCTATCATCCTTTGCGCCAAGAATGATTTGCGACACATTGGTACCGTGACCGTCATCGTCACCCAACCCCCGGCTGCCAGCAACATCCGTCGAAGCCGTATGAATGCGCCCCGCAAACTGCGGGTTCGTTGCAACAACCCCGCTGTCAATAACGCCAACGACAATCC
>JBEBKH010000152.1:0-3669 GCA_040079575.1 Chakrabartia sp.
ATCAACTGTTGAACGCTAAGATTGAGCAAGACTTCTGCGGCTGCGTTCGCTTGAACAATTAATCCTTCAGCATTGACAAGCAGAAGCGCTGTTGGAGATGCGGCAATAATTTCCGCCGAAACAGGAGTGTTTGTATCCAACGGTTCAAGCACGGCCGTGGTCACGCAGCAGCGCGGTGAAGATAGGGCGTATAAAATGCCTCCAGCATATCGAGGACAATTTTGTGATCCGCTATTTGGTTCACATTATTTCGAAATTCAGCCGACCCTGTCAGCCCTTTGGTGTACCAACCAATATGCTTACGGGCCATGTTGACCCCAACGCCTTCGCCGTAAAGATCGAGCATTTCGTTATAATGCTTTGTAATAATATGATATTGTTCATGAAGCGATGGGTCAGGAAGCGGTTTTCCTCCGGTCAAATGTGCCATCACCTGCGCAAGCAGCCACGGTTTCCCATATGCGCCGCGCCCGATCATCACGCCGTCTGCCCCAGATTGTTTCAGCGCCAAATCAGCATCCTCAATCGAACAAATATCGCCGTTCGCAATGACAGGAATTTTGACTGCGTCTTTGACGGTACGAATAAACGCCCAATTGGCAGAGCCTTTATACATTTGGCAGCGCGTCCGTCCGTGCACCGTGATCAACTGCGCACCCAAATCTTCTGCAATATGGGCGAGTTCTGGAGCATTAAGATGGTGATCGTCCCATCCCATCCGCATTTTAACCGTTACCGGAACCTTGACCGCATTGACGGTCGCTTTGATGATACTGGCCGCAAGCGGAAGATCACGCATTAGTGCCGATCCAGCATCGCCATTGACTATTTTTTTGACCGGACATCCCATGTTGATGTCGATTATCGCAGCACCACGATCCTCATTCAATTTTGCCGCCTCCCCCATTTCAATGGGTGAACAGCCTGCAAGCTGCATCGAAATGGGTTCTTCGAGAACGTCCCATGCCGCTTTTTGCAGGGATTGGCGGGTTTCGCGGATCATCGCTTGGCTTGCGATCATTTCCGATACATTGAGCCCGCACCCAAATCGGCGGACGATTTTGCGAAATGGCATATCTGTGACACCCGTCATGGGCGCCAGTATAACTGGCGTTTCGATCCGGACTGGGCCAATCATAATGGGATGTATATGTTGCATGGAGTATGTGCCTAAAATTTAAGCAGGTCATTAGCTTCAACCCTGCTGGTGCGCAAGATCACACACCGCTAAGGTGCGAACTATGAAACTTCCGACTAAAAATGTAGCTTTGATTGTCGCGGCTGGAAAGGGCGAACGCACGGGAGGGGAAATCCCAAAGCAATTCAATATGCTTGGCGGTAAAACGGTCATTGCCCACGCCGTTGACGCTTTCACATCCCACCCAGCCATCGATGCTGTCTTTGTTGTTGTGGGCGAAGGGCAAAATCAGGCACTTGTTCAGGCATTGGCCGGACGACCTATCACTGGCAGCGTTGTTGGCGGCTCAGAAAGGCAAGATTCTGTGCGCGCTGGATTGAACGCCATTGCCGCAGCGGGCGGGGCAGATATCGTTTTCATCCATGATGCCGCCCGCCCCTTTGTGCCTCTTCACGTTATTGACCACTTGTTTGGGGCCTTGCAGAGTGTGGAAGGCGCAATACCTGTCATTCCTGTCGTTGACACGTTGGTGCGTGATGATGGGACATTGGGTGATGTCGTTGACCGGTCCGGTCTATCACGGGTTCAAACACCGCAAGCTTTTCGTTTTGATGCCATCATGACGTCACATATTCAGTGGAGCGGAAAAGCTGCAACGGATGATGCACAAATGGCGCGTAACGCCGGATTTAAGGTCGTTACGGTTACTGGGGATGCTTTGCTTGATAAAATTACACATCCAGCAGATTTTGCGTTGGCTGAAAGTCGAATGAAATCGAGCATGATCACACGAACGGGTTTAGGTTTTGATGTTCACCGGCTTGAATCGGGACAAAAGCTATGGCTATGCGGGATTGAAGTCCCCCACGAAAAAGGACTTTCAGGTCATTCAGATGCCGATGTTGCACTCCATGCGTTGACCGATGCGTTGCTGGGCGCAGCAACGAGAGGCGACATTGGCGACCATTTTCCGCCTTCTGATCCGCAGTGGCGCGGCGTGGCATCATCGCGTTTTGTTGAACATGCGCGTGACATTATTTTGGATGCTGGAGGTATGATCGACCATGTTGATTTGACATTGATGTGCGAAGCGCCAAAAATTGGTCCTTTTCGGGACAGGATGCGCGCACGCATTGCAGAGTTGTTGCGAGTTTCCCTGAACGCAGTTAGCGTAAAAGCAACGACGACAGAACGACTTGGATTCACAGGGCGCGGTGAAGGCATCGCGTCTCAAGCCATTGTCACGGTGCGCATGCCAAAGGAAGTATAATGAAATCCAAACCAATGACTGTTTCCATTTTGGCGCTAAGTGCATTTAGCATGCCTTCAACCGCTGTGGCGCAGACTGAAATGAAGTGCATCACTGCGGCAGAAGCGCAAAATTTGATTAGCTTTGCTCTGCCCGATATCCTGTTGGGCGTTATCAATCAGTGTAAGCCGCAACTGGCACCCAGTGCGTTCATGATGACATCTGGGCCGTCCTTGGTGGCGCGGTATCAAGCGACTGCGGATGTTGCTTGGCCAAATGCAAAAATTGCGATGATCAAGATGATTGGTGATGATGCACTGCTGTCCTCCGTTCCTGATCAGGTGATCAAAGGATTGTTAACCGCAGGAATTGCAAGCGGGGTTGGTAAAGACATTAAACCAAAGGATTGCGGTACAATTGACCGCGTGGCCGAAGCATTGTCCCCTCTTCCGCCGCAAAATGCTTCAAATCTGATTGGTGTTTTCCTTGAAATGCAAAGCAACAAGCCGAAAACTGGCGGCAAAGCATCTGCGCTAAATATTTGCCCAGCACTTACCGCTGCGAAATAGCAGCAAATGCTTGACGATTCCCTTCCCCTGATCCTGATCGATGCAGCCCGTGCTGTGATTGAGAGCAATCTTGCCGCTGGCCGCCGTATTGCGATAGCAGAAAGTTGCACGGGCGGGCTGGTATCTGCTGCGCTTACTGCGATTCCGGGTTCTTCAGCTGTTGTTGAGGTTGGGTTCATAACCTATTCAAATGAAGCGAAAATGTCTGTCTTGGGGTTAGATCGCAACATTCTTGAAACCTTTGGTGCCGTCTCTATTGCCACGGCATGGGGCATGGCGCAGGGCGCGCTGGACCGCTCTGGCGCGGATGTGGCTGTGTCCATCACTGGCGTTGCTGGCCCAGACGGCGGAACGGAGAAGAAACCTGTCGGTACTGTTGTGTTTGCGCGTGCGCGGCGCGGGGCCAATCCTGATGATGTGATTGCCGACGTAAAGCAATTTGGAGATATCGGGCGTGGCCCAATCCGGATTCAGGCGGCTTTGGTTGCGCTCGAATTGCTCATGCCGGGATCAACGCCGTAAAGTGCCTCTGCGCGCATCACAAAGGCATCGGTCATTTTACGCAAAGCCTTGTCAAAATATTGGCCAGCAATCGCTTCAAAAACGCGGTTCTTAAACGCGAAATCGACAGTGAAATCGACCTGACACCCGCCCTGCCCGTCATCACGAAACACCCAGTCATTGGTCAAATGTTTGAGCGGCCCGTCAAGATA
>JBEBKH010000153.1:0-3561 GCA_040079575.1 Chakrabartia sp.
CTTGCCCGCGCAGCTATACCGGCCACTATCTAAAACCCCTGTTGGCCCGCTAAAGCCCTAGGGCATGTGCCACGGGTTGTCACAATCGCCAAAAAAATGGGTAGTGTCTCAGTTTGAATTTTGATGCATCGGCTATCGCATCCCATCGCGGCTTCCTATATGCTTAGCGGAAAGCATGGAGGATGTGATGAACCACTGGGTTACTTGTCAGTCGGTAACTGATCCCGGAAAGTTGATACAGGTCAATCTCGACCAAGTCGTCAGCTTATCCGATACGAATCTTGGCGTGTCAGTTACCTATGCCGGAACGGATTGCGAATTCGTGGTGGCGGGCAGCGCCTTCGAAATCCTTGTCAAAGCCGGGATAATTCCACATGCCTAAAGGTCCACGCGGAGAGAAGCGCCCGGCCGACGCCATCGGCCTTGCCGTGATGATCGGAAAGATCGCCACTGGCGAGATAGAGGACACCGCAGGTTCGCCGAGCGCCGCTGCCCAGCTTGGTAGCTTGGGTGGCAAGAAGCGTGCTTCCAATATGACGCCCGAGCGTCGAGCAGAAATTGCGAAGGCCGCAGCTAAATCTCGTTGGGAGCAGCAGTCTTAATGTGCGATACACCCTTGTGGTTTTCGACAATTTTAGTGATGCCGCTGTTCATAAGGGAAATCATAAATGCATGATGGACAGACAAAATCGCGTCTTGAGTTTCCTGATCTGATTCAAGGTTCATTATCTTAAGGCCGAGCGCTTCACATTCATCGCGATGAAGATGCTTTCCGTGATTTTTGTTTTTTTCAGGGTCTGTAAGGCCAGTTACGATAGTATTGGCCTTTTGCGCGGCATCTGGATCGTTTTTGAACATTCCATCCTGTAGAGTTTTTTCGCCAATTTCTTTTGACCAATCAATGGCGTGCTTGCATGTGGATAAAAACGTGGGAGGAATTTGCTCCAAAATTGGACGCCAAATTGCTATTTTGTCAGGATCGTCCTTAATGGCCGCAAGGGCATCGTCAAACTCTTTAAGGACAAGCTGTGCGGGCTGCATTCCGAATTGGGGATCAATAGGTCCGAGATTGCTGTGCAGCCCCATCCAAATTTCTTTACCCGATAGCGCGATCATCGTGCCGCCTGACATACTCAACTGAGGCACAAACACACGCACGTCATCGCCAAATTTTGAGCGGATATAGTGGATTATTGATTCGGTCGCAGCCACAGCCCCGCCAGGAGTGTGTAAGATTAGATCGAGTCCCTTCGCAAAATCCAATTGATGGAATGATGCCATGAAGCCGTTTTTGTCTTCATCATTGATCGAGACCGCATAATTATATCTCGGGCTGGTGTGTTGCAGCCAGCCGGAATAATACGCAACAACATTGCGCCCTGATTTTTCTGAGAACGATTGAAGATAGCGGTGCCGGATTATATCATGCGGGTTTTTTGCGGCGCGGGCTTCAGATTCAATCTCGCGATTAATTTCAGTAAAGTTTGGCACTCTGGCGAACTTATACCGCTACGCCAGCGCGGACCCGAGTTGGAACGGGCTCATCACTAAGCCACTTGTTTTTATGCAAGAAATTTCGAGGCTTTGCATCTCCAACAATCATCCGCAACGCATCCTCTCTACTCCCAACCAACCCATTGGACGCTATTTTCCCAGTTTTTTCAATGTGTTGCATGTCTATCTCCTCTAGATGATCTAACCGTAATATAATACCCCCAACATGTAAACACAAGTTTAATATGATTTTTTATGCTTGACAATAAGCATAAAAGTTCATATTGAAATGGGCATGAACAAGCTGCCCCACGCCAAACGCGCCCAAATCCTCGCCATGCTGTGCGAAGGGTCTTCCATGCGCTCGATCAGCCGCGTTGCGGACGTGTCGATCAACACGGTTTCCAAGCTGCTGGTTGAAGCGGGTGAAGCCTGCCTGATCCTGCATGATGAGACTGTCCGCAACGTGAAGGTCTCGCGCATCCAGTGCGATGAAATCTGGTCGTTCTGCCACGCCAAACAAAAGAACGTGGCTGGCGCGAAAGCCGCACCGGAAGGCGCTGGCGACGTTTGGACATGGACCGCGATTGATGCAGATACCAAGTTGATCGTGTCCTACTATGTGGGCGACCGCTCTGGCGAAAGCGCAATGGTTCTCATGGATGATTTGCAGGCTCGCCTTGCCAACCGCGTTCAACTGACAACGGACGGCCACAAGGCTTATCTGGAAGCTGTGGAAGGCGCATTCGGCGGCGATGTGGACTTTGCCCAGCTTGTGAAGATGTACGGCCCTACAATCACCGCACCGGGCCGTTACAGCCCCGCAGAGTGCATCGGCGCGCGTAAGGTGGCGATTGAGGGTAAGCCTGACATCAAGCATGTCAGCACGTCCTATGTGGAACGCCAGAACCTCACCATGCGCATGTCCATGCGCCGCTTCACCCGGTTGACCAATGCGTTCTCAAAGAAACTCGACAACCACATTCACGCGCTGGCGCTCTATTTCGTGTTCTACAACTTCACCCGGATACACAAGACGCTTCGCATGTCGCCAGCTATGGCGGCGGGGATCACTGATCGGCTTTGGTCGCTGGATGATGTGATCGCTAAGATTGATGCGGATGCACCTGAACCGAAAAAACGTGGACCTTACAAGAAGCGTACTTCATAAAGCGAAACCCCCGGAGGGCCTTGCGGCTGTCCGGGGGATCTGTCTAGTCCGTGCGGCCTTTCGGCCCCGGCTCTCACGTGTGGATTTATATCTTAATGCCGATACGTCAAGATAATATTCCAAACCTCCTTACCCCAGGGTTAACAGCAGCGATCTCTCGAACGATCTCACCGGAGAGGTGGAAAACGTACCAGATAGCTGGGGGGTTCCATGACGAACTCGCACATAGGCTGTACCTCTGGAATACTGCTGTAGGACAGAGTTTTCATTTTCCTCTCCAAACAGCAGAGGTTGCACTCAGAAACGTCATACATCTGGCATTGTGCGCCATATACGGTCAGAATTGGACATCCGACCCCGCTTGTCGGGCAATGCTTTTGCCTGACAAGGTTACTGATATCACAAAGGCCGAAACCCGTCACTATAAGAAATATGGCGGCGCTCCTACGACGCCTCAGATTGTAGCATCACTGTCATTAGGCTTCTGGGTTTCCTTACTCAGACGGCATTACAATCGTTCAATCTGGGCGACACAGACTGCCGCTGCATTTCCTCATCTAAACAATGGTCAAACTATAATCGACGTGAGTCATACCGCGACCACAATACAAGATTTGAGAAACCGGATATTCCATCAAGAGCCTTTGATTCGGCAAAACCTGTCTGCCGAGTATGCGGCCATATTACGTATGATAGGTTGGATTTGCCCCGAAATGAAGGAGTGGACGAGAAAACTATCATCCGTTCCCAAAGTTATCCGTGAGCGGCCTCGCTAAATTTCAAACTGAGACACTACCAAAAAATGCCGCAGTTGGACAAATGCCCCACGCCTGTTAAGGCTGTCGGCAACTATAAAAGGGAAGCGCTGATCACTTTGTCCTCAACACGAGATATTT
>JBEBKH010000154.1:0-3508 GCA_040079575.1 Chakrabartia sp.
GCCGAATTTGAATAAATTTGAAGGCTTCGCAAACGGAACCTATGGGAACTACAACCTCATTAACTTGCAAGGTGGAATTTCCGCCCCGTTGGTTGATGGGGTTTTGGCCGTCCGCCTCTCAGGAGCATATCGTAAGCAAGACGGTTTCCAGACAAGCACGACAGGTGCTGAAAGCAACAATCGTAATCGCTACATTGTACGGGGCCAATTGGCATGGGAACCAAGCGCAGATTTGCGGGTGCGTTTGATCGCTGATTATCAGAAATCAAATGAAAAATGCTGTGACGCGGTTATCCTTCAGGAAACGTCATTGGTTGCTGCCGGCGCTTATGCTGCCTATGGGTTGCCAGCAAATGGCGGCGCGCCAGCTTCTGGATTGAGCGCATACAAGAGCCGCACAACAAATGGTCAACAATTCCGTGATCGTATCAAGCAATGGGGTGTTTCTGCTCAGGTTGATTGGACATTGGGGAATGCCGATCTGGTTTCCATAACGGGGTATCGTAACTCACGCGCGGCATCAGTTCAGGAATCAGATTTTGTCAATTTGAACGTATTTTCAACCTCAAACACAGGTTCAACAGCGGCAGTAAGCGCGCTGGAAAGCTTCACAAAAATCAAAACATTCACACAGGAACTGCGCCTATCTGGCGCTGCGATGGATGATCGCTTCCAATATCTTGTTGGTGGTTATTATTCTGACGAACGGATCAACGAACTTGGCACGTTGACTTTGGGGCCAGATTATCAGCGCTATATCAGCGCCAATTTCTTCCCCTTCATCGCTGGTAATCCTGCTTTTGGCTTTAACCCGCTCGCACTCGGCCCCGTGCCAGCCCAAACGCTTGCTCAAGGCATCAGCGCAAACGGGAATTTTGCCAGCAACGCTTTTACTCAGAAAGCAACAAACTGGTCATTATTCACCAACAATACGTTCAAACTCTCCGACACGATCGGCTTCAATTTTGGACTTCGCTATTCGAACGACAAAAAAACCGGAGCCTTTGATCAAATTGCCGCCAGTTCGCCAGCATGCTTAGGCGTGCTGACCAATCCTGCGCTTCAAACAGGTGGGCCGCTCAATGGGTTTCAACCTCTGGCCATTGGCCTCACTTGCTTCCCATTTGCAGTCCAGGCTGGCATCCCCGGTGCGCCAACACCGCAGGAGTTTAGCCGTGTATTTAAAGATAATGAGCTCATCTACACAGGGAAGCTGACGTGGGAACCTGCACCAAATATCAACACCTATCTCAGCTACTCACATGGCTATAAATCAGGCGGGTTTAACCTTGATCCAACTGCTGCTGCAAGCGGCGCAGATCCACGGTTTAAATCTGAAAAGGTCAATGCTTATGAATTTGGCCTAAAGACCAAACTCCTCGGTAATTCTTTGACCGCTAACCTTGCCCTTTTCCATCAAGATTTGACTGATTTTCAGGTTTTGGAATTCACGGGCGTCCAATTTGTGACATTCAACGTGGATAAAGCCAAGGCAACGGGCGCTGAGCTTGAATTGAACGCTCGTTTGTCGCGAGAATTCTCCTTCAACGGTGCGTACACATATACCAATGCGCGGTATCCAGCCGAGTGCGCGCCCGCAACGGCGAATGTTGCAGTGCGGTCACTCTGCGGAAACACTTTAACCAATGCGCCTAAACATGTTGTTATTGCTGGATTTAATTTTGATAAAGACATTGGTGACGATCTGACATTCGGCCTTAATGGTTCAATCCGCATGGAATCGGATCGCCGCACATCAACACAGGCTGTCATTATTGCTGGCAACACCGTCAGCGCGATCAAAAACCCTTTCGACATTCAAGATGGCAATGCCAAAATCAATCTCCGCGCGGGGATTGGTAGCCAAAATGGCGGCTGGCGCATTGAATTTTGGGGCAATAACATCACCAACGAAACCACACGCAATGTCACGTTCAACGTTCCGCTTCGTGGCGGTACGTTCCTGCCCGGTGCCCTTGGTGCCAATGGCGCTGGCATATCGCGCGGTGCATTTATGCAAGAACCACGCACTTACGGTGTGACTGTTCGCACCAAATTCTAGTAATTTGATCAGATCGACACTGAAAACCCCAGCATGGCATCATGTTGGGGTTTTTTGTTACCGAGGCTATAATGAATGCGTCTTAAAAATGGTGCACCCGACGGGATTCGAACCCATGGCCCCCAGATTAGGAATCTGATGCTCTATCCTGCTGAGCTACGGGTGCACGCAGTCTTTGACTAGGTCGCGAAAGGCGGCGGGTCAATTGAGCTTTTTGGGCGGAACTACCTGAAACGGTAACGGCAATATCGATATGCCTTCTTCGATAAGTGCCTTTGCTTCCTGAGGCGATGTTTCCCCGTGGATGGCCCCTTTGGCAATTTCTCCCGCTTCCATGGCGCGCGCCTGATTGCTAAAATCGCGCCCAACCCATTCGGACTTTTCCAGCAACGCGGCCTGCGCCTTCACCATATGCGCAAGTAGAACCTTTGCCTCTTGCGCGGTTGGTTCAGATTGTTCCGCGACATCTGCAGTGGTGGGCTTCGAAGTACGATTGCCTTTCGCGGCAATGCGCGGCGCCATGACAGCTTTTTCAACATCGGTATCACCGCAAAATGGGCAGGGTATTAGGCCCTTTCTGCGCTGCTTTGCAAAAGCATCTGACCCTGCAAACCATGCTTCAAACACATGGTTATGTGCCGTGCATTGTAAATCAAACACAATCATTGGTACACAGTCACCTTGGGAATGGGTCGGCGGTGCTTAAGGACTGGTATACGTCCGCGCACGGCGTCCACCTCCGCGAGATCGAGCGTTGCAAAAGCAACGCCCTCCCCTGCCTTCATATCCAGCACAACCTCTCCCCACGGATTAATAATGAGAGAATGGCCATATGTTGATCGCCCATCCTCATGCGTTCCAGACTGCGCAGCAGCAATCACCCAACATGCATTTTCAATCGCGCGCGCACGCAATAAGACATGCCAATGCGCTGTCCCTGTTGGCACCGTGAAAGAACTTGGAACGGTCAGTATTTTCGCACCTGCCTCTGATTGCGCTGCAAAAAGGGCAGGAAAACGAAGATCATAGCAAATGGCCATGCCCATTAGGCCAATCGGAGTATCAACAACAATTGTCGCGTTCCCAGCTTTATAGGCAGCAGATTCCCGCCAGCTTTCTCCGGTCGGTAAATCAACATCAAACAGATGCAATTTATCATATCGCGCGCGAATACGACCGCAATCATCAATCACAAACCCACGATTTATCGAATGATCATCTGCCTGATCACTTCTCAGAGCAAGCGAACCAAGGTGGACCCAAATCTTATGGTCTTTGGCGGCAGCGCAGATGGCTGCGAGGACAGGGTCTTGCGTTTCAGCACAAATTTGCGACAGCGCCCGTTGGCGATTTGAATCAAGCATGCCTGACATTTCAGGCGTAAAAATCATATTGGCGCTGCCGTTTGCCGCAGTGGCGATACCACTGACCAAAGCGGTAATATTC
>JBEBKH010000155.1:0-3449 GCA_040079575.1 Chakrabartia sp.
TGCAGGTCACCCCTATCACCGGGAAGGCTAGGGTCAGACCCTAGACAACCTGTACCAACAATTTGTCGATCTTACGCCCATCCATATCAACAATTTCAAAACGATAGCCTTGTTCGATGAAATGCTCGCCTTCCGTTGGAAGTCGTTTCATTACTTCTAGAACAAAACCGGCAACTGTCGCGAAGTCGCGGTCATCCGAGAGGGTTAATCCCAAGCGCTCTGCCAGACTATCAGCAGTCATCCACCCCGCGACGAGGAAACTGCCGTCTTCGCGTTCAATAATGGCGGGATCCTCGCCTTCATCCTGATCAGATGCGAAATCACCCGCAATTGCGGACAACAGATCAGCGGGCGTTACAATACCTTCAAAATGGCCATATTCATCGTGTACAAGTGCAATTGGCACGTCAGCTTTGCGCAGAGCCTCTAGCGCGTCCATGGCGTCCACTTGGTCAGGGATGATCGGCGCTTGTCGCATCAGCGCCCGCAGGTCGATTTTCTTGCCCTCCAGCTGCGCCACAACAATGTCACGGGCTTGGACGACGCCGATGATTTGGTCAACGGACCCCTCTGCAACCGGCATCCGACTGTGCGGGGTTGCAAGGATACGGTCCCGAATCGCTGCCGTGGTCGCATTGACATCGATCCAGTCAATTTCTGTTCGCGGCGTCATCACTTCGCGCACGGGGCGGTCGGCAAGGCGCACGACACCTGAAATGATCGCGCGTTCACTTTCTTCGATCACGCCCGATTTACTCGCTTCGGCGACGATCAGATGGAGTTCCTCAGCAGTGACATGATTTTCCGATTCGCGGTTCATGCGGAGAATTTTGAAAATAAGCGCACTGGACCGGTCCAACAGCCAAACAATCGGGGCCGTTATCTTTGCCAGCCAGAGCATGGGCACGGCCATAATGATCGCAATGGGTTCCGGCGCACGAAGCGCAAATTGCTTGGGTACCAATTCACCAATAACCAACGACAAATACGTCGTTATGCCAATCACAAGTGCAAAACCGGTATTGACCGACACTGAGTCGGACAGCCCGAGGCGCATCAAGCGCTGTGCCACAGGGCCGCCCAGACTCGCCCCAGAATAGGCCCCCGCTATGATTCCAATCAATGTAATGCCAATCTGAACCGTCGACAAAAATCGACTGGGATTGGCAGCAAGTGATAAGGCCGTTTGCGCGCCGCGCCTTTGGCTCTTCTTCGTAATAGCCTCCAGCCGCGCCTTTCTGGCCGAAACAATCGCCAGCTCCGACATTGAAAACACGCCGTTAAGGGCAATCAGCCCGATGATGATCGCGACATCCGCCCACGGAAAGGGCGTCAAAACCAAAGGATGGAGGGGGGTGGCCATAGCAATATTGGCTTTCTTGCAACGAAAAGCCGTAAATCACAAGTTTTATGCGTGACCCTATGCGCGGCGTTCAGCAAAAAAACGGCGCAATTGATCAGAGGCTTCCTTTTCCCCAAAGCCCGCGTAAATTTCTGGTCGGTGATGGCATGTGTCTTGCGCAAAAACGCGGGAACCGTGATCGACGCCGCCACCCTTTGGATCGGCCGCTCCAAAATAAAGCCTGGCTATCCGGGCGTGGGCGATGGCACCTGCACACATCGCGCAAGGTTCCATAGTCACCCAAAGGTCACATCCATCCAACCGTTCATTCCCTAAAATACGTGCCGCTGCGCGAATCACATCCATTTCTGCATGTGCGGTTGGATCCATCTTTGACCGCATCGCATTGGCAGCAGTGGCTATGACCGTGTTGCCGCGCATTATGACCGCGCCAACCGGCACTTCATCTGCGTCAGCGGCCTGTTGCGCCATATCTAGCGCCATGCGCATAGGGTCAGGAAGAGGAATCATCATAACGCATCAATAGGCGGGACAGACGGTTGACGAAAGCAACCTTTGTCGCTAGTTGCCCAGCCTTTCCGAGATACAAGATTCAGGATTTTATATTATGTCGCGCATTTGCGAACTGACCGGCAAAGGTCGCCAGGTAGGACACAATGTGTCGCACGCCAACAACAAGACCAAGCGTACCTTTCTGCCCAATTTGCAGAATGTAACGCTTTTGTCAGAATCACTGGGCACAGGCGTGAAGCTGCGTGTTTCAACGCACGGTTTGCGTTCAGTTGAACATGTTGGCGGTCTCGACAATTGGTTGACCAAGACATCAGAAGACAAATTGAGCCTGAAGGCACGCCGCCTTAAGCGCGATATTGCCAAGACCAAAAAAGTTGCTGTTGCCGCCTAATTCAGGCCGCTTATTCCGCCAGTCGGAATTTCAGCAACAGCGTCTTCTGCAGGAATAGAAAATTATCATCGGACGCGATCCATATCATGGGTCCGTCCTTTGTGTTTTCTATCGCTAGCGCTTCAAAATTATCGGATACCAAGGGGGGTGCGAAGTGCGCGACTTCCTGCCCTTTTAGCGTCGCTATATTGTTGACCTCGGCAAGATCAATGATGACCAATTTGGTCGTAAAGCTGAATGGCAGAGCGAACCGACGGTTCAACACTAAGACACGCCCGTCAGGAAGCTGTGCTGCATCAACCGGACGATAACCGGCAGGGGCACGGTATTTCAAAAGCATCGCCCGCACCGTGTTCTTGGTTGGGTCCCCTGAAAAGAGCAGAACGGGGGTTAATGGATCATCAGCCAGCACCGCGCGCTCCGCAAAAGCCAGAAAACGACCATCCTGAAGCCGGACCATCGCTTCCACACCGCCAGTTCGCGGCCACATTCGCATCTCTGGGATCATGCGTTCTTTCGTCGTGGTTCGCAGTGAGGTGTCAAACTTACAAATTGAGTTGCTCCACTCTCTCCCGATCCAATACTCTCCCGTCAGAGGATCTTGGGCGAGCGACTCTGTGTCTTGGTCAGACTTGATCCAGTGCGCGCCGCAGCCTTTTGGGATTTCCCTGATTCGGCCTTGTGTTGAAAGATTCTGTTCATCAAACGGGAATTCAGTCACCCCGCCCGCATCGCTAATCAAAAAAAATTCTTGCCCAACCCGCATCATGGCAGAGACACCTCCCCAATTTGGGTTGGCGGACGTTAACGTCCATCCACCGGCAAAAATCAGGCGGCCGACCCTTTTTTGGTCAGGACGAAGATGATTGAGTATAATTTTTTTCGCAATAATTTCAATATTTTGCTCTGGGATTTGACGCAACGCGACCTGCGCTGATGACGGCAAAACCAACAGAAAAATACCACTGAGAAGAATGAGGAAAAGGCGGCGCATACCCGATTGCCATAGCGCAAAGCTGTCCGCGTGAAACCCGCTGATCTACATGAACCTAAGCTAACAGACACATTCAGGTTCAGCTAAACAGAGCACCTCTAAATGATCAATATCAGAAGTCAGGAACAATAATAATTCCTTAATCTGATGCGGAAACAATTATCTTATCTTTTGATGGGAATATATGA
>JBEBKH010000156.1:0-3388 GCA_040079575.1 Chakrabartia sp.
ATGAGAAGAGGCCCGGCGCGGACAGGCGATCATCGATCAATTCATTGCCCAAAGAAAAGTGTAACCCTGCGATCAGCAGCGTAAAAATCAAAAGGTAAAACAAACAAAAAAGATGAAGCGGATAAATCCGTGCCATTCGCGACATATAGAATTTGAATATTCTATTTTTATCTAAAATATTACCGTCCGGTGCGTAGGAATATTTGATAATAAATCCGCTTAAGATGAAAAACAGATCAACCCACAAATAGCCGCGCGTGAAAAAATGACTATAATTTTCAAACGGTAATTTGAAATCAGTCCCAAATTGCAAATGATAGCAAATGACGAGGAAAGCCGAGAGCCCCCGCATCCCCGTGTGAGATTTAATATGCGTTGCTTTGGTCAAGAGGGCCAAGCTGGATATATCATCATGGAGCTATGACTTTGGCAGAATGAATTTTGAAATTTTATACCACACCCGCATCGCCGTGCGGTGCAGGATTGGCGGCAACAGGTTTTTAATCGTTTCTTCGGCGCGCACGGAAAAATCAATTTTATCACCGGTCCCCACGCGCGGTCGAAATTGTGTCGTGTGGCCCTTTTTCACGTCAGACCAGGTGGCGGTATAATAATAGAGCGCAATTGATTTTCGCGAAATGTTCAGCGGATTATTGACGACCTGCGGATTGCCGTGGTTGCTGTTCGATGTTGTGTTAAAAATCACGCAGCGGTTATGCAAAGGGACAACCGAATGGACGCACTGCGCCATATCATCACTCCACAATTCCAATTGCCCGCCATACTCCTCTTTCCAATCTGGGTTCAGATAGATCAGGACATTGATCCTGCGTTCAACCTTCATAATGTGATGATAATTGAAATCGGCATGCACCGACAAATGGCCACCATTTTTTATTTCGTGAAACCCGCCACCCAAATAATAGGGGTCCGTGATCAGGCCCTTGATGCCGGTCAAATTTTCCAGGAATTTGAGGAAGGGGCGCGCATTTAATTTCTGGAAAATCATTTGTATCTCATCATCGAGATAGTCGGGATTGTAACTGGTTTTGAGCCGCTCCTGATCTCGGTCAAAAAACTGGCTTTCCGGATCCAATGTTTTCGGAAAGCCGTTTAAGCACGCGTCCGCAATATTTTGCGGCAGAAAATCATCAATGATGATGTGGGGAAAGGGATGTGCCGCAGCATATCCGGCGTGTAGCTCCTCCCCTAATTTAGGGTCGCCCACCTGGGGCACCTTGCCCATTTTGGCGAACGCGTCTGCAAAATATGCCATTTTTAACCCCGCCCCTGCTGAGCCTTGTGCTTATCGCCTTAAGACCCTCATTTCAACCGCGCCGCCTTTTTCACCGGCACCGGCGCCATTTCCACGGCTACAGATTTCGCCAACACGTCCTTCAGATAGTGGCCTGTGTAACTCCTGGCGTTTTTGGCGACCTCCTCTGGTGTGCCCTCGGCCACAATTTCCCCGCCCTTCACGCCGCCTTCTGGGCCAAGATCGATGATCCAGTCGGCGGTTTTGATGACATCGAGATTATGTTCGATCACCACGACGCTGTTGCCCTGTTCGACCAGCGCATGAAGCACCTCAAGCAATTTGCGGACATCTTCAAAATGCAAACCCGTGGTCGGTTCGTCAAGAATATAGAGCGTCTGCCCGGTTGCGCGCCGGCACAATTCCTTGGCCAGTTTGACCCGCTGCGCTTCCCCCCCGGACAGTGTGGTCGCTGATTGCCCGACCTTGACATAGCCCAACCCAACCTCTGCCAACATCGCCATTTTATCGCGGATCGGCGGCACGGCCTTAAAGAATTCAAGCGCGTCTTCGATGGTCATGTCGAGGACATCGGCGATGCTTTTGCCTTTGAACTTCACCTCCAGCGTTTCGCGGTTATAGCGCGCGCCCTTGCACTGTTCGCAGGTCACATAGACGTCGGGCAGAAAGTGCATTTCGATCTTGATCAGGCCGTCACCGCTGCACGCCTCACACCGACCGCCCTTGACGTTAAAGCTGAACCGACCGGGTTTATAACCGCGCGCACCGCTTTCGGGGAGGCCCGCAAACCAATCACGAATGTTGGTGAACGCGCCGGTATAGGTGGCCGGGTTTGATCGCGGTGTGCGACCAATGGGTGACTGATCAATATCAATCACCTTGTCACAGTGCTGCAAGCCGGTGATTTTTTCATATTTACCCGCAACAATGCGCGCGCCGTTGAGCGCACGCGCCGACGCCGCATACAGCGTGTCGATGGTAAAGCTCGACTTGCCCGACCCCGACACCCCGGTGACGCAGGTGAAGGTGCCAAGCGGGATGCTCGCCGTTACATTTTTAAGGTTGTTTGCGGTTGCACCCTGCACGGTCAGTTTCTTGCCGCTGCCCTTGCGGCGTTTGGTGTTGATCGGGATGCTCCGCCGCCCGGTCAGATAATCGGCGGTCAGGCTTCCCTCCGCCGCCTCAATATCCGCGATCAAGCCCTGCGCCACAATCGCGCCGCCGTGAATGCCCGCCCCTGGCCCCATGTCGATGATATAATCGGCGGTGCGGATCGCATCTTCATCATGTTCTACCACGATCACAGTATTGCCCAAGTCGCGCAGCCGCTTGAGCGTGATCAGCAAGCGGTCATTGTCCTTTTGGTGCAAACCGATGCTGGGTTCATCAAGCACATAAAGCACGCCCGACAGCCCCGACCCGATCTGACTGGCAAGGCGGATCCGCTGACTTTCGCCGCCGCTTAGCGTGCCCGACGTCCGGTCAAGATTGAGGTAATCCAGCCCGACATTGTTGAGGAAACCCAGCCGCGCGTTGATTTCTTTGAGGATCGGTGTGGCAATCTGGCGCTGCTGACCCGTCAATTTATCCTCCAGCGTGGAGAACCAGCCGAGCGCGTCTTCAACGCTGCGCCGCGTTGAAATGCTGATGTCTTCGCCCGCGATTTTGACACAGCGTGCTTCGGGCCGGAGCCGCGCGCCGCCGCACACTTCGCACGGGGCGGAGGATTGATATTTGGCCAATTCCTCACGCATCCACGCGCTCTCAGTTTGGAGCATCCGGCGGTTGAGATTGCCCATCACCCCGTTGAAGGTTTTGACCACATCATAGGATTTGCGACCGTCCATAAAGGTCAGCCGCATCACTTCGCCTTGACTGCCATTCAGCACCGCGTCCCGGTGCTCCTCTGACAATTCATTCCACGGGGTTTCCATGTCGAACCCGTAATGGCGGCCAACACTGCCCAACACCTGCATATAATAGGGGCTGGGCGGATTGCTTTTGGCCCAGGGCACAATCGCCCCCTTTTTGATCGACAGATTTTCGTTGGGCACAACCAATTCAGGATCGAAATAGAGTTTTTCACCCAGCCCATCGCACGCCGGACACGCC
>JBEBKH010000157.1:0-3385 GCA_040079575.1 Chakrabartia sp.
TGCGGGATTAAGCCATCACAACGGGCGTGATGCCGGGTTTCAAAACGGGCTGGGCGCCCAAATTGGGATGACGGTGAAATTGGGCGATCCGCGCGCGGTTAAGGGTTCGGACAAATTCGCGCTGCGGATGAATGCGGGGCCGGTGCTGCTGCGGAACAATGGACAGCGTTCGGCGCCCAGTCTGATCTCCGCCAGCCTGTCTCCGGGCTATAAGGCGGACGTCTCCTTTGCAGGCCGCGCGGTGGCAACACATTATACCGCGGCTGGATTTGCAGAAGCGAAGGCCAAGGGGCTGGACGGCCAAGACCGCCACGGCGTTAAGACGCTTGGCTGGGTTGGTATTGGAATTGGTGTCGCCGCACTTGCCTTTGGCGGGTTCATGATAGCAGTGTTTGAAAGCAGCAAAAATTCAGATTGATGTGTTTTTCACGATCAACTTGAAAAGCGCGTCGCCGTTTCGCGGATCAGCGCGATCATATTGGGGATGCCCTGTGTCCTGTTTGAACTCAGCTGCGTGCTGAGATCAAAGGGGGCAAGGGCATCTTCGATTGGCGCGGCGAGTACGTCGCTGGGTTGCTTATCCTGCACCGTATGGAGGACAAGCGCGATAATTCCTTTGGTAATTGCGGCGTTACTGTCTGCCAGGAAATGCAGTGCGCCGTCCTCCTTACGGGTGGGGTAAACCCAGACGCTGGCCGAACATCCGCGCACCAATGTCGCGTCTGTCTTGAGAGCCGCTGGCATTTCGGGCAGCGCGCGGCCCAAATCAATCAACAGGCGGTAACGGTCATCGGCGTCGAGGAATGTGTATTCCTCCAGTATGTCGGAGAGGTTTGTCATTCAGCGCGGGTAGCAGGGGGAGGGGTTATAGGTCCACCCCTGCGGCGATGGCTTCTAATTTGCGCAGCCGTTCTTTGAGGTCGGCGATTTCGATGCGGTTGCTGGCCGACGGCAGGGCAATGTCTCCGCGAACATGCACATCCAACTCGGCACGCTTTAGATCAAGCCAGCCGGTAAAACCGCGCAACCCAACCACGGCGATCATTGAAATCGCGATCAGGGTTGTTGCAGCAAAGGTGAGGTAAAGTGGGGCGTTTTCCATGATCGTCCTCCTTGTCGTTTAACGTAGTTTTTCAATTTCGCGGTCGAGGGCGGTGGCGCTGTTCGTGTCGGTCACGACACGTTCAAGCACCGCAATCCGTTCCTTCAGGGCCTTAATTTCCTCGCGTGACCGCGCTGCATCTGGGTCGCTTTGACGGATGGGGTATTCGCCCCCATTTTTGTCCCTGCGCTCGCCGTATTTCGCACGCAAAACGCGGCCGATGGTGACGATCAGAACAATGGCAACCACCATTTGAAACGGATTGCTAAACATGGTCTTCTCCCTGACGTTATAAATTAATTGAGTGGTTGGTCGCGGAGCGCTTCAATCTCATGGCTGAGGTCGACGCCTTTGTCGGTGATGATCCGTTCCAGAACGCGCATCCGCTGTTCAAGCCGTTCGGTGTGCGCGGCATATTGTGCTGCTTTTTCCGCGGTCATGCTGGATTGGATTTCCATCTGCCGTTCCTTCATTTTCAGCCACATTTTGAAAGGCGCAATGCCAATCGCGGCGAGGGGAATGAGGACCCAAATCCAGCTGGCGATGTTGTTCATTTTATCGTCCTTAATTGGCGCGTTTGGTGCGGAGGTCTTCAATCTCTCTGGTCAGGCCGTGGGCATCATCTGTCACGATGCGTTCGACATTCCCCAGACGATCCTTGATTGAACCGAGTTCAGCACGCAGCTGCGCATTTTCAAGGCTCAGCAATTTGATCCGTTCTATCGATTCATCATTAGTCTTGGGATAGACCACTTGACCCCATGCCCCATCAAGGGGGTAGCCATTTTTGATCCGCAACCAGGTGGTGAAAACCCAACCACTAACGCCGATTGCGACGATGATGGTAATCGGGAAGACAAATTTCAGTAGGATTTCAAAAATTTCCATTATCCGGCCCTATCTTAATTTTTCAATTTCGGCGGTCAGGCGGCTTGGTGCGTCCGTGGCGATGCGTTCAAGCACTGCAAGACGTTCTTCCAGCCGTCCGATCTGTCCGTGAAGTTTATCATTTTCACTGGTGAGCAGTTCGACTTTGCGGGCGGCTTCTGGGTCCGTCTTGTGAACAACGCCGCCCCATTCGCCTTCCACAGGATAGCCATGTCTTGCCCGGATCCAGCTTGTCGCAATCCAACCGATGGTGCTTGCGATGACAATCACCGCGACCATATCTGTGCCACCAAAGCCCATGTTATCTTCCCTTGTTCTTGGTTTTATTTCAGGTTGTCGATTTCGTTCGCAAGGCGCGAATTGCGGCTGGTGTAATATGTTTCCACATCAGCCAAGCGACGATCAATATCGCGAAATTTTGACCGCACGTCGCGGGTGGTGCGCGCCGGGGATTGCCGGACGCCCTGCCAAAACTTGGCATCTTCAGCGTCGTCATACAGGCCAATAGGCTTTGGATTTGCGACCCAAGCGGTGATCCAATAGGCAATGAGGGTCCAGGGGAAAGCGCCGAGCAAGGTCACGATGACCGTGCCTACGCGGACCCACGTCACTTCTATGCCGGTATATTCGGCGATCCCAGCGCATACGCCGGACCATTTGCCATTTTGTTTGTCGAGGTAAAATTTTGTGCGACGAGCGTTCATGTCATGTCTCCCGTTTCTAAATGTGAATTAAGTGCCGGATTTCCAATTTGGATTGTCGGCCGTCATAATGCGTTCAATGCTATCAAGCCGATCATCGAGCCGCCGTGCGGTGTCGTGCAACTCATCCAACAGATTTTCATCCTCACGGGTGAGTGTGGCAGATGTTTTCCACCGTGTGATGTGGTGCAGGATCAGCCAAGGCAGGCCGATGAAGAGGGTCGCGACAATGGCAACAACGAAAAAACCTTCATCCATTGTCTCAACCCTTTCCTACCGCAGCCTTCATCGCGGCGAGATCGGCATCAACCTTCTCGTTCGACTGAAGTTCTGCAATTTCTTCATCAAGTGTCTTTGGCAAATTGCCCAAGTTCATGGCGTCTGCACGGCCTTCGGCAAAATCGACGCGGCGTTCAAGCAGGTCAAAGCGTGAAAATGCTTCTTCCACTTTTGAACCGGCATAGGCTTCGCGGACTTTGATGCGGTTGTGCGCAGTTTCAAGGCGCGTCATCACCGATGTCTGGCGGGTCCGCGCTTCGCGCAGTTTGGCCTGAAGCTTGGCAATATCCTGTTCACTGGCGTGAAGGGCATCATCAAGTACGGTGATTTCAGCGGTCAGCTGTTCTGCCATGTCGGTTGCCTTTTGGCGTTCAACCAAAGCAGCTTTGGCAAGGTCTTCGCGGTCCTTGGAAAG
>JBEBKH010000158.1:0-3363 GCA_040079575.1 Chakrabartia sp.
GGCGATGCGCAATAAAGCAGCTTTATAGGCTGCTTTGAGTTTAAATTCCTGCCGCGCTGTTTCAGCTGATGAACAATTGCGCATTGCTTCTGTCACGCCGCCGCTCGTGTTCATGCACGCCTTATAGGTCTGAGACATGCGATTGCTGATCTGTGCGGTCGACGGCTTAAATAATGCGTATTGATGAGTCGTTCCCGCAGCGGATGATGGTGCGAATTGGAGCGTTGCGATCAATAATGCTACAAAGAAGCGAAAGCGTGGCTGCAAGGTTATTTTTATAATCACAAGGTCAATCGATCATTGAAAAAACAGTGGCTTGCTTTTGACTGAGGTCAATCATTTTACGCAGAACGCATTTCACATTCGCTTTTTTACAAGATGCCTCTGCACGGCTTCGAGCTCTAAGTTCTGAATTTTGAAAAAACCATCGTACATCATCCGCAGTATCAGTATAAAGTCCGACAAATGGATAAATACCATTATCATCGTCATCAAGGAAAGACTCGCATTTAACTGTGCTTTCCTTTTGACACAGCGCGATGGCTTGCGCTTTCGCGGCAGCATAGGAGGGTTGACCCGTGACAACCGCCATTTTTCTCCAGCTTGGCGTTTTAAAGGAGGGCCAGGCGAGTGCAAAAAATCCGCGTCGCGGATTTTCGGCCTTGTTTTGATCGACCTTAATCATACGCGGTGAATTGGTATCAAAACTTTGAACGACAAAGCATGCCCCTCCATCAGGGCATATTTTTTTTGCATTCCCGTTTATGTTTGCGGCGCTATCAGAACCATTCCACCAGCTACGACCATTTTCATCTGTCATTTGAAAAAGATAACCATTGGCGACAACTTTTCCAAGTTTACACTGAATTCCGGTGGTTTTTTGACATGCCGCATTTGCTTCATTTCTCATTTCCCGCCAATCTCTGGCACCGCTTGCGACCCATACTAAACTACCAAATTGGGGGGCTGTGTCTTTTTCTGGCCAGACGACCAGCGCAAATGTGTGGCGTTTGATGGGGCCTCTTGGAAAATAAGATTGAGAGAAATCCATCATGTCGATGGGCGCATTATCAGGAATTGGCAGAGGCGCTGCCGAAAAAACATCGTTCACAGTGCAGCCGTCTGCATGTTTTGCACATTCTTTAAGAGAGTCTCGTTTTGCAATATCAGGTGCTAGACCCCACCCAAACCACGGGATTCCGGACGAATCATGTGCAACCGCAATAGAGCTGTTCCATCCGGACTCTCCTATGAAACATCCTTCGCCCATGGCCGCAGTGCATGCGCCCAATGCGGCTTTTCGTGCATCGGCGCTGGTACGATATCCTGTTACCGCCCAAACTTCAGACGTATTGAAATTCGATGCGACGGCCAAATAACTGGATGCGCGCGGAACCGAAGGCATGCGCCGCTCTTGCGCATAGTCCTCTTCATCATCAGACTGCACCGGCGTTGCGAAATAATCATTCGTTTCTTGTTGCTGTTGTTGCTGCTGCGCACAAATTCCAGGGAGATCGGAGCATGCCCGCGCGGTGCCAGAGAGCGATAGGCATGAAAACATCACCGCAGCCAGAAAAGTGGGTTGATTCATTCGAATCCGATACACTGATTTCTCCTGAACCATAGAACGCACAAATAATTGTCTCATAAAACCAAATGAGAGCCAATATGCTGATCAGCACTAGTACAAGGAGGGCCAACGTCATTTGAAGCTGGCGCACCCGAGAGGATTCGAACCTCTGGCCTCTGCCTTCGGAGGGCAGCGCTCTATCCAGCTGAGCTACGGGTGCGGCGGGTTCGCGTTAGCAAAGCCACGCAGCATCCGCTAGCCCTTCATTCAGCGTTTGACCAGTTCAACCGGTTGAAACGGCCCCAGACCACAACTTGCCCCTTGGCTTAGGCCCGGGGATTGCAGCACGGTGATGATGTCGACCGAACAGAGCTGGTTGAGCGATGTTTTATAGGAAAACCGCTCCTCAAAACCTAAGGAAGGACAGCTGTTGGGCAAAGTGTTGCGATACCATTTGTTGCCATTGGTTTTGAAGTCGATCACAGAATCGCTGCGCACGCGGGATTCGCGGATGCTGGTTAGACTGATACATGACACTTCTTTGCCGGACGGGGTTGCAATTGGCACCGACGTGTCACGTTTGGCATTAGCAGGGACGGAAAGGGTGATAAGCCCAAAACTGAACCCTAAGACAGCAAGAACACGCATGATGGTCTCTCCTTAAGCAGTTGATTTTACTTTATTTGCTTTTAATTCTGACTTGAGCCTGAACGAACAGAGGTCGACCACACTGCACCGCCAACATTCGGGTGTCCGCGCCTTGCAGACATAGCGGCCGTGCAGGATCAGCCAGTGATGCGCGCCAACGCGGAATGGGGCAGGGGTGGCCTTATCCAGCGCCTTTTCCACGGCCAACACAGTCTTCCCCTTGGCCAAACCAGTGCGATTGCCCACGCGGAAAATGTGGGTGTCGACGGCAAAGGTTTCGGCCCCGAACGCGGTGTTCATCACAACATTGGCGGTCTTGCGCCCCACGCCGGGTAAAGCCTCCAACGCGGCGCGCTCTGCTGGAACGTCGCCGCCGTGCACTGCAATCAGTTGTTCTGACAGGGCAATCACATTCTTCGCCTTGGCGTTGAACAGGCCGATCGTCTTGATATGGGCTTTTAAGCCATCCTCACCAAGGGCGACCATGTCAGCAGGCGTTTCGACGTCCTCAAAGAGACGCCGTGTCGCCTTATTCACCCCGACATCGGTTGATTGCGCCGAACACACCACGGCAACAAGCAGTTGATAGACATTGCCATAAGCCAACTCGGTTTCAGGGGAAGGGTTGGCTTCAGCCAGACGCCGGTAAAATTCGAAGATATCGGCTTTTTTCACAGCCCGAGTACGTCCTCCATCCGGTACCGTCCGGCTTTCTGCCCAATCAACCACAAAGCCGCCTTCACCGCGCCCTTCGCGAAAATAGCGCGGCTTTCGGCGCGGTGGATGAGTTCAATGCGTTCCTCATCGCTGGCAAAGATAAAAACATGGTCGCCCGCGACGCTGCCGCCGCGAAGGCTCGCAAAACCGATGGCTCCGGTGGCGCGTGCACCGGTGCTGCCATCTCGACCGCGTTCGCTGTGGCTTTTGAGGTCTATGTTACGGCCCTTGGCGGCGGCTTCGCCCAATAACAAGGCGGTGCCGGACGGGGCGTCTATCTTGTGCCGGTGGTGCATTTCGACGATTTCGATATCCCAGTCATCGCCCAATTGGCTGGCGGCCTGCTTGACCAACGCTGCAAGCATCGTGACGCCAAGCGAGGTGTTGCCCGTCTGCAGTACCCCAATGTCGCGCGCAGCGTCATCGAT
>JBEBKH010000159.1:0-3309 GCA_040079575.1 Chakrabartia sp.
TTAATGCCGCCGATCAATACTTCCCCCTCAGTTGGCGTCAGGATGCCCAACAAGACATTGATCAGCGTGGTTTTACCGCCACCGGAGGGGCCGATGATCGCCACCGATTCCCCTGCCTCTATTTTCAAATCTACGCCGTCCAATACATAAGGCTCTTGTTCGGCATAGCGGTAGCGTAAACCTTTGACTTCCAAAGTAGGCGCTAAAGGTACATCAGTTTCACTAACCAACCGCGCATGGGTTACTTCCGGTTCATGTAGCACGATATCTGCCAGCCGTTCGCCTTGTAGTTGCAGCATTTTAACTTCGACAAACTTGTCAATTAAGGAGGCAACCCGCCCATCAAATTGGCCTTTATACGCATTGAACGCCATCAGCACCCCGACCGTGAAATTGCCATCCATCACCAATTTAGCCCCCAGCCAAATGATGAGGATATTTTCCAAGCCAAACAATACGCCGTTGAGGGTATGAAATAACAGGGTCAGCTTTTGGGTGCGTAAATCTGCGTTAATTTGATCTACCAGTAAAGCCAACCAACTGGAGCGGCGGTCATCCTGGCGCTGGAACAATTTAATGGTTTTAACCCCACGCACGGTCTCCAAAAAATGGCTTTGTTGTTTGGCGGCGTGGACGATTTGTTCTTCGGTGGCAAGACGTAGCGGCATAAACCAAATCCAGCGGCCAATACCATAGAGCACCATTGCCCCCACTGCGACCCATGCCAGCTTGGGGCTATAAACAAACATCAATACCAATGTCACCACGGTCATCAGTCCATCCAGCACCGCTTCCAGAAAAGAAGTGGTCAAGGTATGCTGGATGGCATCAATCGAACCAAAGCGCGACACCACATCCCCCAAATGCCGTTTCTCGAAATAATTAATCGGCAAATTCAGTAAATGCGTGAAGACATTCGCCCGCCACTGCACATTCAGCGTTGTGCCCATATACATCATTA
The DNA here is from genome assembly GCA_040079575.1 of Chakrabartia sp. Lineage (GTDB taxonomy): Bacteria > Pseudomonadota > Alphaproteobacteria > Sphingomonadales > Sphingomonadaceae > Aquisediminimonas. The sequence goes on from JBEBKH010000159.1 coordinate 962, forward strand.
CCCAGCCGCGTACCGCCGTAACCGCCTGCTGCATGAACATTAACAAGCCAAAGCCCAATGCCAGGGTAGTTAACAAATCGCGGTCAGCAGACACCAAGACATCATCAATCACCCACTGCATGTAAAACGGGCTGACCAAGGCGAATACTTCCAAGGCCAAGGCCAGCAGGATGATTTGCCCAAATGACCGGTACAGGCCGCTGACTCGACCAATCAAGCCACGCAGGCGCACTGTTGGCTTTTGTTTTACGGGTTTGAAGCTAGGGTTTGGCCAAAGCTCCAAGGCAACCCCAGTGAAATGTTTTGATACCTCGTCCAAGGTATATTTGCGGATGCCCAAGGCGGGGTCATAGATCTTTACCGAGCGGACGCCAACTTCTTGCAACACCACGAAATGGTTAAAATCCCAATGCAGGATGCAAGGTAGTTTCAGTTGCCCCAAGTGTTGCAGATCCAGTTTTAAAGGCCGGGTGGATAAATCCACTTGCTGGGCAATGCGGATTAAGGTGCCCAAGGTCGAACCCTTGAGTGACACAGGAAAGCGCCGCCGCAGCGTTGATAAATCGGTGCGGTCACCGTGAAAACCCGCGACCATCGCGAGGCAAGCCAAACCACATTCGGCGGCTTCCGTTTGCAAGATCAGGGGAATTTTATGGCCAAAGCCGAAAGCAAGTTTATCTAACATGATTATAGTTTCCCAGATAGGCTGAAAAGCGGTTCCAGCACCCACTCATAAAGGCGGCGCTGTTCCTGCAACACATCGGCATCCAATAACATACCGGCTTGCAGGGATTGGGGTTTACCGTAAGCATTAACCGTTTGTGCGGCTAATTTGACGGTGACACGGTATAGCGCCTCGCTGGCATTGCCACTTGGTGGGCTGGCTAAGCCATTCAGTTCATTGCTAGGCAAGGCAGTTTTGGCCACGCTATCGACGACACCCGCCTGATGGCCGAACTTTTGGTAAGGGTAGGCTTGGTAACGGATCAATACTTTATCGCCCGGTTTCACAAAACCTATGGCACGGCTGGGGGCATACAAATCAGCGCGTAAAGTCGCCCCGTTGGGCACGATACTCACCAAAGGCCGACTCCCATCCATTGACTGCCCGACTTCCGCGATCACCGCCGTTGCCGTGCCAGCCTGCGGGGCGGTAATCACCAGTCGCCGTTTGGCTTCGCTTTCAGTCAATTCCTGGCCGGTACTGCTTAACAAACGTTCAATCTGCGCCAGCTGGTTTTGATGCTTCAGCGCTAGCCCGGCTAACTCGCTCTGTTGTGCCGACAATTCGCGGCCAATGCTGATGCGGTCGCGACCTAAGCTTTGCAAGCGGGCTTGCTGATCCAGCAATTCTTCTTGTTTTTGTTGCAGTTGTTCTTGGGAGATATAGTCTTGCGCCAACAAGCCTTGATAGCGTGCAACGCTTTCCTTGGACAGATTGACCCTGGACAGTTGCCCCTCGCTTTGGCTGGCGAGTTGGCTCAGTTCATTGTTGAGCGCCGCAATTTTTTTGACCAAGCCCGCCCGTTCTTCTTGTTGCAGGCTACGGGTTTTTTGCAGCTCATCGCGCAAGCTGGCTTGCCGCAATTCGACTTGATTACTGATGGATGCTTGCGTATCGCCCAAACGGCTGCTTTGGCGTTCGCTGGATAACACATACAGAATGTCGCCTGCTTTAACCGCTTGGCCTTCGGTGACCTTTTTCTCAAGGACGATACCGGCTTGCGGTACGTAGATTTTCAGCAGACCCGTATCCGGGGTCAGTTGGCCGATAACGGTGCTGCGTTTGGTGTAAGTGCCCCAAGTCAGGAAGGCACACACAATGCTGGCCAGTAGCACGGCAAATGCGGTTAATAAGGTAAATGACAAAGGTCGGATCATGACGATTTCACCTTGCCATTTGACTTGTTGGGCAGCCGCGGCTTGTTGTCGGAAGAGGGTCATGGGATTAGCACCTGTATAGTGTTGATGGCTATGGAATCGTTTGCACTTGCAAAGATTAATGCCGGAATTTTTGTAAAAGCGGAAATCCACCTGTAATTTGAAAAAGGGCGAAGATTGTAAGCCTCGCCCTAGTTACTTCCTATGGCTTACGACCTTGTAAGGTGTCCATTACCTACAAGTATGAACAGATACTACAATGCTCAAAAGCATAGAAAGGGTGTAAACCATTTTTCCTTTTTGGCATTAATATAAAAACAGTGGTGCCGTAGTTGCTGATGATGGAGTAGTTGTTGCCCCAGAAGGTGATGCACCAATTGTTATAGGCCCAATAGTAATCGGTGATCCATTTTTGACTCTACCAATAATTGCACGTATAAAACTAGATAACCAAGAACCTCCACTGA
>JBEBKH010000160.1:0-3250 GCA_040079575.1 Chakrabartia sp.
ATTAAAATACCACATTTATATAGTATCCCTTGAACTATGATTCACCAAAATTCTCTTTATATTTTCGCGCTATATTAGTTGTGCGCCGCAAGGCTATCCTGCGGCGCTTCAGTACGATCATGCAGCCCATAATCACGAATGACCAAGGCAACCCTCAGGCGGTAGTTCGAAAAAACACCGCTTCGTCCCTTTGTCTGCGTCGCCCGGTGACCGGGGCGATTGCGCCATTGTTCAACGGCGGCTTCGTCTCGGAAAAACGACAGTGAAAGCAACTTGTTTGCCTCATTAAGGCTCTGGAAGCGCTCTATTGAAATGAAACCGTCAATCTTTTCAAGGTCCGCTTTTAGAGCCGCAGCAAGGTCAAGATAATGCTGCATCTCACCATCGGCAGGCCAGACTTCGAAGATTATCGCAATCATGATATAATCAACGGTGCGTGCGGCGAGGATGCAAGGCGCAGGAATATCCTGTCTTCACGGCGGATGAATTGTTCGCGCTTGGCAAATTCATAATTGGCGCGGCCATCAGGGTCAGCACTTAGGCGCGCACGGTATTGCTCATATGCTGCGAGGCTCTCAATATTGTAAACGCCGTATGCAGTGGTGCTCGAACCTTCATGCGGCGCAAAATAGCCGATCAGGTCGGCACCGCAGCGCGGAATGGCTTCACCCCAATTGCGCGCATAAACGTTAAATGCGTCGACTTTGAAGGGGTCTATCTCGTAGCGGATGAAGCAGGTGATCATGTCAGGTTTTCCTTTTGGAGTTTGGAAGCAAAGCTATAGGCTGTTGAATGATGTTCATGGTTCGGTTATGGCCGAACCATGAAGGATGGTCCCAACATATCGCGCATCGCAGCGCTGATCGGCGATCCAGCCCGATCAAATATCCTCGTGGCGTTGATGGATGGCCGCGCGTTGACCGTAACCGAACTTGCACAAGCTGCAGGCGTTACGATCCAGACGGCAAGCGGGCATTTGGCAAAACTCGGGGATGCCGGATTAACCGCAACTGAGAAACAGGGGCGCCATAGATATGTGCGTCTATCTGGGGCGGACGTTGCGCAAGTGCTGGAGATGTTGATGGGGCTTGCCCAGCGCACAGGCGCGGTGCGCGTGAGAACAGGTCCGCGTGATGTTGCGCTGCGTTCCGCGCGCATGTGTTATGATCATCTGGCGGGAGAGCGCGGCGTCGCGTTGCTTGATATGTTGCGCCACCATAACCTTATCGATGGCTTTGATGTCCTTAGCATCACGGCTTCCGGGCGCGAATTTTTCTCCGGTTTCGGCATTGATATGGTCGCGGTTGAGGCAAGCCGTCGCCCGGCATGTCGTGCTTGTCTGGATTGGAGTGAGCGTCGCTATCATCTGGGTGGAGCATTGGGCGCCGCTATGTTCAATGCTTTCATCGAGCGCAAATGGGCGATCAAAAGGACTGGGCGCGTTATCGAGTTTTCGCAGCTGGGGGTAATTGGTTTCGCCGACATGCTTTTAGCCTGAAGCCGCCGGCTTCTGCTTGGCTGTGTGAATGTTACACGATGACAACTTCGCCTGCCATAAGGCTCACACCTGAATCCGTGCCGTTTAGGGACAAAAGCCGAAACAGGGTTAACGCGCTGTAAAACATTGTGCTGAAGTGCTATCAATATGCAACAGGGAACAAATTCCCGAGTCGCAAATCATAGAGTATTTTATAGATTTGGGAGTAAGCTCATGAAAATAATTGGTTTTTCGGTCGCAGCAGCACTTAGTGCTGCTTGCCTGATGCCAGCGGCGGCATCTGCCACTGTGGTATTGGATCCGCATCCCTTTTTAGGTCTTCCGCTTGATCCAACGGCGCAAATCCACAACAATGGCACGCAGAACGCGACCACTGTTTTTGGTCATACGGTTCCAGGCAATGTTGGTTATACCTTGACCAGCCCGACCACGCTTGAATCAAACGGTATGGGCCATGCGACCATTGGCGGCGGTTGGCACACTTTAACGATGACACCAACGAACGTGGCCAACGCATTTTCGGCGATTGATTTTAATTTGAATGTGAGTGGCGCAAATCGGCAAAACCCGTTTTTTGCCGACATCACCCTCAACCACGTTGGTGGCGCGGTAACCGTTTTTGACAATATCTCGCTGGGGTATCATATTTACGGCAATGCGGGCGAAACATTTTCGTCAATCACCTTCACGGGATGGCGCAATGCCGCAAATACGGCCGTCGGCAACTTTGAAGATATCCGTCAGATCGATGTCGAAACCGTATTTCCGACGACGGGCGCTGTGCCAGAACCTGCGACATGGGCGATGCTGTTGATTGGTTTTGGCTTTGCGGGATCGGCAATGCGCCGTCGCAGGGTAACAGGGCCATCGTTGGCTTAACTGTCTTATGTTCAATATTTGCCTCGCCAAAGCAATTTGGCGGGGCATTTTTGTGTCTGCGCTTGCATTCCCCGCGTGTCCCCGCTAAGCGCGCCGCTCAATCCCGCATGGGAGGCACATAAACCGGTGTAGGGCGTCGCTCTATTCTCGCCTCTCAGTGGACTAACCGGAAGGAGATTATCCCCATGGCGGCACCTATCGTCACCATGCACCAGCTCTTGGAAGCTGGCGCGCACTTTGGACACCAGACACACCGCTGGAATCCTAAAATGAAGCCGTACATCTTTGGCGATCGTAACGGCGTTCATATCCTTGACCTTTCACAGACTGTTCCGTTGATGGCGCGTGCGCTTGATTTCGTGGCGCAAACGTCTGCGCGCGGCGGCAAGGTTCTGTTCGTTGGTACGAAGCGTCAGGCGCAGGAGCCTATTGCTGCTGCGGCACGTGCTTCTGGCCAACATTATGTCAACCACCGCTGGTTGGGCGGCATGCTCACCAACTGGAAGACAATTTCTGGTTCAATCAAGAAGTTCAAGGCGATGGAAGAGCAGCTGGCGGGCGATACCGCTGGTCTTACCAAGAAGGAAGTTCTGCAATTGACGCGTCAACGCGACAAGTTTGAACTTTCGCTGGGCGGCATTCGCGACATGGGCGGCATTCCCGACGTGATGTTCGTGATTGATGCGAACAAGGAAGAACTCGCGATCAAGGAAGCCAATGTTCTTGGCATTCCGGTTGTGGCGATCCTCGATTCAAACGTTTCACCAGACGGCATTTCATTCCCGATCCCAGCCAATGATGATGCCAGCCGCGCGCTGCGTCTTTATTGCGATGCGATTGCGAAGTTCGTCAAAGAAAACGCACTGCTTAATC
>JBEBKH010000161.1:0-2919 GCA_040079575.1 Chakrabartia sp.
TGATCGCGCGCGATCATGCCCAGTGCGATGGGCGAAAAAGATGGAAACACGGTCATCGAATGGCTGCCAAAGGCCCCTCTTCCTGCAATCTTTCGCCTCGACGATGACGGGGGCGAAACGCTGGTCAATGGCGAAATGCAGGAGGGGCGCTTCATCGTCAGCGGTTTACCAACAAAGCTAATTTTTCGACTTGATCGTCTTATGGCAATGGCGACACGGACACGACTGCGCGGTGTAAGGCAATGACGGGCGTGAACAACCTAGGCGAGGATATTGGCGGCGAAGGTGATTCCGATATTCGTCCTTTGGTTGGGCGCGACGCAGGTAACAGGCCGCTCTGGATTGCGATCGCCATAGTTGCTTTGTTCGGTATCATGCTTTTTACGATGCTTGAAACGCGTCGACAAGCGAACACCGCACCTGCGGTCCGAGCGCGTGCAAGCGAAATGGGGCTTGTTCAATCATCGGCTCCCCCACCGCTCTATATCCCTACCTTGCCGCTGCCTGATGCGCCCGCATCATCTACTCTGGACGATAAGATATCCCCAAATACGAACAGAACCACACTGCCGATGCCGGCTAGACCATCGCCAGTAAATCCAATGCCATATCCTGAACCAACTTCGCTGGCTCCTTTTTTGCCGAGCAACGCTTCAGCAAAAATTTCCGTTGACGGTAGCCCTGCGGTTGTGTTCGATGCGACAGGCAGCGACATAGAAAATGCGGTATCTTCGGGGCAATCCGCAACTGCAGGTGCGCCGGGTATAATGGCAACTGCAAGGCGCGGGCGCGCATCTAGACTGATCAACCGCGAAACGGTGGTGCCGCAGGGGACATTGATCGCAGCCGTTCTCGAAACAGCGCTCGATTCAACTCAACCAGGACAAGCACGGGCGCTTGTCTCAACCGATGTTGTCAGCCTTCATGGTGGACGGATATTGATCCCGCGCGGAAGCCGATTGTTTGGTGAATATCGCAGTGATTTGGGGTCTGGCCAAAATCGTATGCTGGTGCAATGGACGCGCCTTGTGCGGCCTGATGGCGTGACGATCGCGATTGAGTCCCCTGCAGCTGATCGCTTGGGGCGGGCGGGTATTCGCGGTAAGGTCAATACGCATTTCATTGAACGATTGGGAGGCGCGCTTTTACAATCGGCGATCGATGTGGGAACAATCGCTGCATCGCGCGCAATAAATGACTCAACCTTATTGGTAACCGTACCTGGAACTGTGCAAGGAAGCGCGTCGCAACTTGTGGGGTCACCGCCAAAGCCTACGCTCAAAATTCGTCAAGGAACGCGCATTTCCGTTTTCGTCAATCGTGACCTCGACTTTACTGCGGTCGAAGGTCGGAAATGATCGCTGACGTCTCTGGCGATCATTCGATCTATCTGACGCATAGTCTCGCTTCGCTACAGGCATTTCTCAATCGAGAAGACGTGACTGATATTTACGTCAATCGTCCGCATGAAGTCTGGATCGAGACCTTGGGTGGGGCAATTGAACGCCATGACGTGGAAATGCTTGATGCCCCCACCTTGACGCGTTTGGCAGAACAGGTCGCTGCACTGTCACATCAGGGCATCAATCGCGAACATCCCTTGCTATCAGGCACGCTTCCCAGCGGCGCAAGAGTCCAAATCATTGCGCCGCCCGCAACCCGGGGGGCGCTTGTGCTGGCCATTCGCAAGCATTTATCATCGGGCCTTCGGCTTGCTGATTATGTGTCATCAGGCGCGTTCGATAAGGTCAGCAAAGATACAGTGGGCGACCGAGCAGCAGCTGATCAGGAGTTAATCCATCTCCGCAACTTAGGTGATTTTGCGGGCCTACTCAAAAAGGCTGTGAACCAGCGGCGAAACATCCTTGTGTCGGGCGGCACGTCGAGCGGAAAGACCACTTTTCTGAACGCGCTCATCCGAGAAATTGCACCTGAAGAGCGGCTGATCTTCATTGAGGACACCCCTGAACTTGAATTGCACCATGCCAATGCGATTGGTCTGATCGTGACGCGTAGCGCGCTTGGTGAATCTGTGGTCACAATGGAGGATCTGCTCAACGCATCGCTGCGCATGCGGCCTGACCGGATTATCTTGGGGGAGTTGCGCGGCGCAGAGGCCTTCACTTTTCTGCGTGCCATCAATACCGGGCATCCGGGATCGATGACAACGGTACATGCCGATAGCTCTGCGCGTGCAATTGAACAGATTGCGTTGCTTGTCCTGCAAACTGGGACGAAACTGGACCGTGAAAGTGTGCTCCATTACGTGCGGTCAACGGTGGATATTTTCGTGCAGCTTGGCCGTACTGGCGGGCGGCGTCATATCGTTGGTGTCGAATTTGGGATGCCAGAATGACGTCTGTTTATGCGTCATTGGCTGACCCAAGCAGCACAGGTGTAGTGCTTGCCTCCACCAGCTGGGTTCAAAATATGCTGCTTGGCACATTGGCGACCATTATTGCCGTCATCGCAATTGCGTCGATTGGATTTGCGATGTTGCTTGGACGGATAGAGATGCGCCGAGGCTTCACCGTGCTGATGGGCTGCTTCATTCTGTTCGGTGCGCCCGCCATCGCCAGCGGATTGCGTTCCGCCATCGGTGATGTTGGAACGACATACGGGGTGGGTGCACCGCCAACGCCATTGGCCGTTCCGCATTATGTTCCGGCTGATCAGAACGCAAATCCGTTTGACCCTTATGCAGGTGCTTCGGTGCAAAGATGAGAGATTATGAGGGGGTAGTGTGCGCAAATTGGGTTGATATTCCGAATTTTGGAGGTGGAGTGTTCGATGAAGATAGTAATATTTTATCTGTATTTGTTCTCTTGATGTAATATTTTCCAAATTAGTAAAAAAGAAAATATGAAAATCAACAAAAATTGCGTATTTTAGAATATTGCATGTTGACAACAAAATATA
>JBEBKH010000162.1:0-2771 GCA_040079575.1 Chakrabartia sp.
ATTGGAGGTGTTTGCTTTGGTCACCCCCTTTTATACGCAATGGGTGATCGATAATGTCTTGGTGTCGGCAGACCAGGATTTGTTGACAACGTTAGCGCTTGGTTTTGGTGTGTTAATGCTGATGCAACAGGCAGTCAGCGCGGTGCGTAGCTGGGTGATGATGTACATGGGCACCACCTTGAATGTGCAATGGCGGGCGAACGTGTTCACGCATTTGCTGAATTTGCCGGTGAGTTATTTTGAGAAGCGGCATTTAGGCGATGTGGTATCGCGATTTGGCTCTATCGATTCTATCCAGCGCACCTTAACCACTTCATTTTTGGAAGCCGTATTGGATGGCTTGATGACCGTGGTGACTTTAGTACTCATGTTTGTGTATAGCCCCAAGCTGGCTTGGATCGCCGTCGGTGCCATGGTGTTGTATGGCATTGGCCGTTGGATTTGGTTTATGCCATTACGCCATGCCACCGAGGAGCAAATCATCCATGCCGCCAAACAGCAAAGCCATTTTTTGGAAACCGTGCGAGGGGTTAAGACCATTAAATTGTTCCAACGCCAAGATGATCGCCGCTCGACTTGGTTGGCGTTATTAGTCGATCAGATCAACGCCGATCTACGTACCCAAAAGCTGAACTTGTTGTTCCATAGCCTCAACGGCATTCTGTTTGGCTTGGAAAATATCATCATTGTTTGGTTGGGCGCTAAGCTGGTGATGGATGGCAATTTTACCGTGGGCGTATTGATGGCATTTAACGCTTATAAAGGCCAGTTTGATGGCCGGGTAGCTTCCCTAATCGATAAGTTTGTGGAAGTGAAAATGCTGCAACTGCAAGGCGAGCGCTTGGCGGATATTGTGTTACACGAACCGGAAGTTACTCATGCCCGCCTAACCAGTGAAACCGATACACCATTAGCTCCAAACCTGGAGTTACGTGGATTGCGTTATCGGTATGCCGAACAAGAACCGTATGTACTGGATGGCGTGGATTTGAAGATCGAGGCAGGGGAATCTGTTGCGATTATCGGCCCCTCTGGTGGTGGTAAAACCACATTAATCAATGTCTTGCTGGGAATCCTGCCCCCCAGTGAAGGCGAGGTGTTGATTGGTGGTATCAATGTCAATCAAGTGGGCTTGGATACGCTCAGACAAATGGTGGGTACGGTATTGCAGGACGACGTGTTATTTGCCGGTTCCATTGCCGACAACATCAGCTTTTTTGATCCGCAGGCCGATCAGGAATGGATTCTGGAATGTGCGCAATTAGCTGCCATTCACCAGGACATTATCAGCATGCCGATGGCCTACAACACCTTGGTTGGGGATATGGGTACGGTGCTATCAGGCGGTCAAAAGCAGCGGGTTTTGTTGGCGCGGGCATTGTACAAACGGCCTAAGATTTTATTCCTGGATGAAGCCACCAGCCACTTGGACATTGAGCGCGAGCATTTGGTCAATGAGGCGGTGAAGACGTTACAGATGACCCGGGTGATTGTGGCGCATCGGCCCGAAACCATCGGTACGGCAGACCGGGCCATCATGTTGGCGGGTGGTAAGGTGGTGCAAGAGATGTTGCTGGCTAAAAATGTATATAACCAAAGTTTGGAGGTAGCGTAATGAGTCGTTTATTTGCAGCATCTAAAGCCATTAGTTATTTATTGCTTGTCGGCACAGGGATTTTTTCACAACAGTCAAGTGCTTACGACTTACTTGCCGATCCATTAAATGCTTTAGGTGGCGTGTCAGCGACACCCGCAAAAAATGCACTAGGAACATCGTGCCAATTGGTAGAACATCCCGCATCGCCATTAACCTTGCTGGATGCGGTAGAACGGACCTTATGCAACAATCCACAAACCCGGTTGGCATGGGTCAATGTTAAGGCTCAGGCTGCGTCGGTAGGGATTGGTGTCTCCGCTTACCTACCTGCCATCAATGCCCGTGGTTCGGTAAATAAGGCTTCCAAAAGCAGCAACTTTAAGGGACATCCCGAATATGATACCGATGTTGGCACTGTTGAGATGGAAGGCGGCTTGAACTTGAATTGGGTGTTGTATGATTTTGGTTTACGGTCTGCCAATTTGGAATCTGCACGGCAGTTGCTGAATGCCGCCAATGCAAGCCAGGATGATACCTTGCAAACCGCTTTTTTGAATACAGCCCAGGCTTTCTATGATGCCCAAGCTGCACAAGCTTTGCTGTCTGCAAATCTGGAAGCTGAACATGCTGCGGAAAAAAGTCTTAACGCGGCAGAAGCTAAATATGCTGCCGGTGCAGGAACTCAGGCAGATATGTTACAAGCCAAAACTTCTTATGCACAGGCAGTTTCCAAACGAGTTCAGTCTGAAGGCGATGTACAGAGCACCATGGGGAGTTTACGGATTTTGATGGGTCTACGCCCGAATCTTGAATTGAATAGTGTCGGTATTTCTGGGGAGACAGTTGATGAACCGCTATTCCAACAAGCCGTTGAGCGATTGATCGAAAAAGCAGTGCATGATCATCCGAAAATATTGGCTGCCCAAGCACAAGTCAAAGCGGCAGAGGCTAAAACGGATGCTGTGCGTGCTGAAGGTCGGCCAAGGTTATCACTGGCAGCATCGACTGATTATTTCAACACCAATGCTACGCCGATCAATAATCAAGGCTCCTCTGAGCAGACCGTTAATAGTCAGCGAGTAGGTTTGCAAATTGACATTCCTTTATTTGAAGGCTTTGGTCGGCATTACAAAATCAACCAGGCTGAAACCCAGGTTGAAAGCAAACAAGCTGA
>JBEBKH010000163.1:0-2770 GCA_040079575.1 Chakrabartia sp.
ATCGGTCATTATAGCGCGTGCGACAGGCAATCCGTTGGCCTTCTTTGCTGAACACCGGCTCCTCCACGCCATCGATGGCCCGTTCAAAGGCAACGTCGATCAACTGGCGCGACGCGGCGGCAAGCGCGGCATCCCATGCACGGTCAAAATTTTCGGCCCCGGGCGATCGGCGGAGGGCATAGCAACGGTCGCGCGACATCCCCACCGCGCGCGCCGCGCGGGTGACATTGCCGGTGTCGGCCAGCACCTCGATAAACCGGCGCTGCTTTTCTGGCGACCAACCATCATGCCGCTTTTTCTTAAGCACCGGCACCCAGTCATAATGGGACGGGTCAAAGCCATGCGCATCCACCGGCGCCAATGGCGCGGGTTCGGTGGCGACGGTGGTGACCGAGGTGTCAGAGGTTGCAGAGACCGGCTGTTGACCGGCGGCGGATGCGTCAAGCGAATCAGTATGTTCCATTTGACAGTTTGGAACATATTAAGAACGTGTAGGACAGTGGTTTTTTTGGGGGGGGTGGCAGCTTTGTTGGGGAGTGCTGACTGGCCGGATTTGAACTCAGATTTAAAAAATCTGACGATTGTTCATCTGATCAATCAGGCCCTAGATGCCGTGAGTCCTTAGAGCTGCAATCAGGCCCTTAAGGTCAGACTCTCGTATCAAGCTTGCTTCTAGCAGTTTGCGAAGTTCATTTCGCCGAGCTGATTTCAGTTTGTCGAGCTGATTCTTGGAAACTGCGGCACACGTTCCAAGGACATCTGCATGATGTTCCTTATTCCCATCGTCCGTCGCATAAACGCCAAACCATCGATCCGCATCGCCGAATGCCCGGATGGCCGAAGTCTTAAACACCGCCGCACCCACAAGAGATTGAACCTCTTCCCCACCATTCAATAGCGTGCTGATCGTATCAGATATTTCCTGATCGCTTGCACCTTGCCGGATTGTGCTGAGACCCGCGCTATGAACACTGGTAATTTTTCCGCCGATGATCGTACTTGTAGATTGATTATATGACGCCGGATCTGTGAATACACGTGCAAGTATTTCACTATCGGTAACACCATCCCCACCCTGTGATCTAAGGGAGTGTGGCTCACAGGCACAATTTGGATGCACACGATCTAGCCCACATGCCTTGTCATGTTTATCGGAATCAGCCCATGCTCGATGGCACTCAACCTGCATACCGAAAGCGAACCCTACGTTAGTTCTTTTAGTATGTTCAACATAGATTCCGATTTATATTGAACAGCCTCTTCGCCAATATACTCCTGATTCAAAGGTTCGAAAAAATAATCAACTGTATCATCACCATTGACGATTATCTCGCCAAACAAGCGAGAATTTGCAATCACGAACATTGGGAGCCCGTCATGAGTAAGCGTGATTTCAGGCTTCGTTTTTTTGGGCGACCATAGGCTAAGGAAATTTGATGCGGTTTCTATCGCAGCTAGGTTTGGCGAAGCAGCACCTTCTCCATCCCAATTCTTTGTCCAGTCCTTGAAAGTGCGCAGTCTGTTCAAAATGACGGAACTATTATCGACAGATGGCCTAACTTTGACCGGCTCCTTGCTGGTATTGTCCAAACGGGCATCAATCTTTTTGCCCGCCTTTGTCGGCATAAAGTAATCCTCCTCCACTGTGGAGTTTTGCCACGACAAAGCATGTACAGCCGCTGGCGGTGCAAGCGTTTGGATATGTACCGGTATCGGAAACAACATTTCAAGCATTGCCTGCTCCCAAGGATATCATTTCGCGCGCGACAGGCGTCAACATGCCATTGAGGACAGTCTTTAGCGAAATATGGTGATTTTCAAATAGTGAAAAAATTTGATCGTTTGAAGGAGGACCGTCTATTGGTTGACCATCTTTTGCAAACAGGAACTGGGTCGCTTCGTGGGTTCGCATGTTGATTGCACGCCGAGGTTGATTCTGAACGAGCGCATCAGCGACCGTTATATCAGCATTGGAAAGCCGCCTTTGACCCATGTTCTGATTATCAAACCAGCCTGAATGGGAATGCCATTGGCCCATAGGCTGCATTGCAGCATTCGCTATCAGAGGCGAATTGGTATCGACGATTTCAGAACAGTCTGCATCGCCCTCAACCGACCAGTGGAACACATCGGTGTATTCAAGTGAAACTTGCGCGACGTTCACCGCAGAAAAATATGTCGGCAAAACTGCTTCAAACAGGGATTGCACTTTGTTTTTAAACCCGGCCCACCTTGTGTAGGCGTAAGTTTCAAATCTTATCTGATGTGGCTCTACGACAAACTGTTCGCCAACCAAATTTATTCCTTGAAGCCGTTGAAATTGAATTCCCGCGTTGGCGTTTTGAATCGTTGCGGGGCTAGGGCCACCCGCCGGAGCAATTTGGAACATCATGCTTTGAATAGCGTTTTCTATGCCCAGATCGACAGCGGCGGCGGCGGCACGAGCTTCCCTCTGCACATTATTCCAAATTACAGCCGTCACTGGCTGCGCAAATGTTACCGAAGCATATGCCATCTGAATGGCATGGCTACCGTTGACAGGTATCCACTTAGGTTCAGGATTTACAGCTTGGTCAGGCACAGTAGCTTGTCCTTGCTCCATCGTTTCCTGCAAGTGATCCCCCTATCAACTCAACGAGTCGAGCTTCACTATCAAGGGATTTCCTACATTCCAAGCAATAACATAAAGTTTCTGTTTCAGCGAGAAATTGAGGTTGGAGTGATGGGGACGGAATATCAATTAGATGTCCGTTTTTGCGCTGTGCCGTTT
>JBEBKH010000164.1:0-2761 GCA_040079575.1 Chakrabartia sp.
ATCTTACACGCCAAAAGCCGGCGGATGTATTTCTGCGATAAGTTGTCCACACGGTAAATTTGTGCTAACTTCAAATTCAAGCGATGACGCCTCGTGTAGAATTTAGCGTCATCCGCAAGTAGTCGAAAACCAAACGCACATTCCGTTGCAATTGGCGCATTTTCTCAGCCACGCTGGTTTTGCCGTCCGAAAAACCTTTAATAAGGCCAATAGCAAATCGACGGAGGCGTGTCATGTTTTCGGGGCCATTTCCTGTAGAAATGCGACTGCGGTCTTCGTCGTAGTTCCAGTCAATGACATAGTGGCATGTATTTTCTATGGTCCAATGCCCGCGATTAACCGCTAACAGGCGCTGGGCATTGGCTTGCTCAGGCGGCCTGCTGGTGACCCCGAAAGCGGTCTCGCGGGTCAGCTTTTGGCTTTTTTTATGGAACACCTCGCGTTCGATCAGAAAAACCTGTCCCCCTTGAGGGAAATCGAGATAAGCATTGAGTTTTGTGCTGCACCAAATACGACGCGTTTCAATCCTGCCGTGATCGGGTGGTGTGGCATCACAATAGTCAGGGGTGCCGCGACCCTCAAAAAGCAGCGCAATATCAGCCTGTAACGTGGGCTGATTGCCTTTGACGGTAAAGTGATAATGGGCGCCCCGATTAACCAGGTAGTCCGCTAGTTTGCGCTGTGTCAACAAGGCATCGGCGGTGATATCCTTGCCTTCGATGGCGATGGCATCCACTAAGGGGATAAACATCCCAATTTCATTGGTTTGTTTGGTCTCTTCCGAACCTTTTAACGGGAGTGTGCCGACTTTTTTTGGGTGTAACACTGGGCGGATTCATGCCCGATGACGCTCATAATGTGAGTCTGCAGCCCTTGCCCGTCAATCGCGTTACCCATGGTTTTACCATCAATGGCCAGGCTTTGGTCTTCTTGCCCAAAAGTGGCATTCCACTCCTGTAGCGCCTGATCGAGTTCAACGGGATCAATTCGCACCAGGACATCACGGATGATCGATTCACTGGGTACGAGATAACCGCCCCCTTTCTTCCGGCGACAGCGAAAACGTTCCCTGGCCTTGGGGCCGAGATCATTAGCCCAACCGGCGATGGCCTTGTAACCCCGCATCCCACATAATACGGCCGCCGTGGCGATAGCGAGCACCACCGGTAGCGGATGTATTCGCCCTTGGGCGCGGCGGGGATCCGAAATGTCTTTGAAAAAATCCGGTAACGATTTCATGTGTTCGGCGGTCAACATCATTTTAGGTGCTTGCGGTTGATAGTCAGGGGCTAAAAGGGGACACGCGAGCTGTGCTTGCGCATCCGGTTGTAAGGGGCGAACGAAAACGAGCTTGGGGGTGTGGTTGGCGGCGCTATAACCGTCCCGCGTACGGCGATAGCCTTGGGTTTGCCCTACGCAAGACCAATTGGCGGCGCGGTAAACAATGCCATGGAAGCGGGTGGGATCGACAAAGGTTTCCAGAAGCAGTAACGTTTTGCCAAAATGGGTTTGCCAATCGGCATTGATCCGCCGTTGACAGAGCGAAAGGACTTTCGAGCCGAGGTTGGGGTAATGCCAGTCGGGTAAGATCAGAAAGCGGCTATTGTTGGCGATGAAATTGAGACGGCTATAGTGGTGCCGGTAACTCCAGCCAATCCACCGCTCTCTAGCACTACATTTCCAGGCGGCGGCGGAAAAACTCAGTAATGCCGTCCATTCTTCACCATAGGTGGCTACATACCAGAGGGTGTGACCAATCTTGGCCAGGTCACCCAAGTAATGATGTTGCTGCATCAGTTCCCGATAGCGTGGCTCTTCGGTTTTGGTGACCAGGCGAACTGTTAACTGCTCAAGATTGATTTTCATGAGCCGTTTTATACTATGAAATAACCCCGATGTCCAGAACTGAGATTAACTTGCTGAATACACAGTCCTTTGCCTAAAGGACAAATTCACCCTGTTAAATCCCCCCAATGCTGTTGACTTAAGAAAAAGAAAGACATAATACATTGTTTTTATTATAATAAAGCTATGAAACCACAACAGAGAGACCCGCTTATGACCCGCACATCAACCATGGCACAACCATCGCTTTGAAAATTCAGGCCAACTTTCGTCATACCTTGATCAATTTCGCAGTTTAATACCGCAGTCGTTAGCCGCTGATCAAAAGCTATCGGCCGAGCACTTTACCCGCACACGAAAACTTTCCCTGCCCAACCTGATGACCTTCGTGTTATCACTGGTCACCGGTGATAAATCCGATGGAGTGGATATCCATTCCGGTGAGTTCTTCAAACAAGCGCGGCGAAGCGGTTGTTGGCCTGAGGCGGAAGCCGTCCATCGGAGTGCTGTCACGAAAGCGCGTAGCCGATTACCCTGGTTCCTCTTTGCAAACCTATTATCCGATAGCGTCAAGTTAGCTTACACGCTGTGGCCGGACGCACCGGAATATACGTGGCATGGCATGACGGCGATTGCTTTTGACGGCTCCAAATATCACTTGCCCGCCACACCGGAACTTCGCAACGCCTTCGACCCCAACAGCGGCTTGGCTTTTCCGGGCAAAGGTCACTATCCGCAATGCCTAGTCTCGACCGCATTTGATGTTTTTCGACGCATACCCCTCGCCAGAGTGATCAGTCCCTTGGCGCAAGGCAACGAACGGGAGGATGTAAAAGCCCTGCTGCCACAACTCCCTGAACGGCCTTTGGTGTTATTGTTTGATCGCGGCTATCCCAGCTACGATTTGATTCGTCAT
>JBEBKH010000165.1:0-2735 GCA_040079575.1 Chakrabartia sp.
AACGCGTCTAATCCGCCCTCTTCGCCTAGCATGAGTTGGCGCGATTCTTCGGCCAATTGGTCAAGGTCGATGGCGCCACCATCGGCTTGGTCGAGCGTTTCGGGTTGAAAGACCAAAGCCCCCCTGCCCCGCCGTCCAACGAGCGCAAGCCTGTCAACAGCGTTGAGGTCTTCCCATTTACGGCCCAGCTTTGCCAAACGGCGGCGCAGCAACAGAGTCCCCCACGCGTCCGGCAGGCTATCGGCAAGGAAACCGTGCAATCCCTCAAATTCGCGGCTGCGCGCGGCGTGTAGGCCAGGTTCAAGGGGATAATGAAACGGAGCGATCCCCTGCCCCGCTGCAATGGCCTCTGGTGTCCATTCCAGCTGCGCGACGCCGCCTGCCATCGCGAGACGCCCAATAGGCCTTACAGCGGCATCCTCGTCGGTCAGCAAGCCTATCGACAGTGGTATTCCTGGTGCCAGCTTCATCGCCCCACCCTTTGCGCCTTTTGGCGCTGTGCACGCTTTGCAGCGGCCTGTTGGGTCTTGAGCAGCTCGTCCATGCTGTTGACTGCCGGTTCGGGAAACAACGCGCTAAGCCCCTGTTCGCAGCGCAAGGCAATCGCGGCGCGGACCAGGTCTTCAATTGATGCGCTGCCCTCGGTTTCCATCCGCCGCCAAGTGCGGTATGCGACCCCCGACTTTGCAGCGGCTTCGGCTTGCGTCAGGTTCAGTGCAAGCCTTCGCGCTCTTATCTGGCGTCCGGTTTGGGTAAGGAGATCGGCTATTGGAGTATCCATAGGCCGTATTTGGACGAATGATACCTCGGAGTCAATCTAGCTGGCCTCATAAGGACAACGTCTGCGCGTTTAGCTCCAAATTTCAAAATCAAATAGAAACTTCATGGTGGTATTAGACAGTTATTAGATATTTTAGAAGGTTAAGCGGCAAATCCGTCCGTACGACTCACCACGCACAGGGCGTTCTGGCTTTTTTGCCGTTCCGAATATGTCGAGGAATCGTTCCCATTATGTCGGGCAGTTCGTTCCCGAAGTGTCGGTGATGCGTTCCTGAAGAAACGAACGCCGTTCCCGAAAGGTCGATGGTGGGTGAAAGATATGTGTTGAGTGCATCAGATTGAATCAGTTTTAAGGGAAGTGTTTCGGAAGAGGTTCAAAAGAGGTTAGTCTGCCCATTGGCAGGAGTGATTAGTGGATTAGCGATTAGGTGGCACGACACTTTGGGAACGGGGCAGTCAGAAATATAGTCCAACATGCTTGATTCTGAACATTGAGTCATCCACGTTCGACGCGAATTGTAGGACGTAAGACCGCACCCAGAGCGGATGCTTGTACTGCACTCCATATTTGCAGATTGTGTAACTTCCGGCGCGAAGGTCAGATAAGGCGGCATTCAAGTCAGCTGCCGTCTCCCAATGGGCACCATAGCCTATCGATGTGACTAGCATCACCCTACCCCCTCAATTCATGCTTGTGCTTCTCATGATGCCGTCGGACATAGCCGATAAAAGCGCGTTGCCAGTTGGCGGGGGTGCGCGTGTGATCTGCCCCTACCCAGCGTTCAAACTCGGTGTGCAGCGTGTACAGATCCCATCCCGGACATTCGCGGCGCAGCAGGTCGGTGGTGTCCTCGGTCATGTAACCGCGGGTGGCGTTTTCCGATAAGGTGGAGACGGAGCGGCGGATCAGGGCGCTAGCATCGACGAGCTTTTTCTCAGGTGCTTTGAGCATGCGCACGGGTTCGGCCTCAGCTTTCCTTGCGGAAACTTTTGGAGCCTCGGTCCCCTGCCCTGCCAGCTGCGCTGCATCCACCTTGTCATCCACCCGCCGCATCCGCAGCAACGGTTCCTTACGCTCCTTCGCGCCCTCAATCTTTAGATCATAGCCCGGCAGTGCGTTTTTGTCCGCCAGCTTGATTATCTCAAACTTGAACCGGCGATATTCGCCCTCTGCGCCCGATTTCTCAAACAAGGTTGGCATGGCGATGGCAAAGCCCGCCTCCCCTGCCCCGCCGGCATGTTTGCGTGCTACGCGGTACAGCCAGCGTTCGCGCCCGCCGCTGATGTCGAAATAGGCGCGGTCGATGCTGAGCACCCCGCCCTTCATCAACACGCCTTCCCAGAACCAGTTGGAAAGCTCCAGCGTCATCCCGCGCGATCGTTCGGTCTTTTCGTCCACCAGCTGGGTCCAGCCATCGAGCCAGCTGAAGGTTGCCTCCCGGCGATTCTCCGCACGGATATTGGTTTTGACCGTGGTGGACACAAGCCTGTCGAGCGATTGCGCCAACAGTTCATAGGCCCGTCCCGTCGTTGGCCGCCCAATGGCGCGCAGCAGATCATAGGGCATGATGTGCAGTGTGCGCGGCACATCATTGACCCCGCGGCGCGCCATATCGGCGAGCATCGACGCGCAATAGATCAGGATATCTGCATCCCAGATCGTCGCCATGCCATAGGTCGGATTGGCCGAGACGTTGACCCATAATTTGCCATCGGGTGAAGTGTAATCAATCGGTTTGACCCGCTTGGTTTTGGCCAAACTAAAAAATGGCCGTTCCATCATCTCGCGTTGGTCGCGCAGCGGCAGGTCGGCCAGATATGGAAGGAACAGGTCGAACTGCTCGGTCACCAGAGAACGTTTGGCGCGCGTCATAAAAACTTTCCCGCGCGAAAGTTTTCCGAAATGGGAGGCAACACGCGAAAACTTTCCTGCGCGAAAGTTTTTTCGGAAAGCA
>JBEBKH010000166.1:0-2668 GCA_040079575.1 Chakrabartia sp.
CGATGTTTGACATGATGAACCACGCACGACTAGAGGCTGGTGTGCAAGCACTGGCAACAGCAACAGCGGCCTACACTAAAAGCGCCGACTATGCGCGAGAGCGGCTGTCTGGCCGCGCCGCTGATCCTGCCATGCGAACAAACGGCCGCGCAGACCCCATCATAGTCCATCCTGATGTGCGCCGGATGCTGCTGAAACAGGCAAGTTTTCTGGAAGGTGCGCGGGCGATGGCGCTGTGGGTTGCCGTGCTGCTCGATACCACCCACCGTGCTGATGATCCTGCCCAAGCCAAACAAGCTGGCGTGCTCGCTTCATTGCTGACCCCGGTTGTGAAAGCCTTTTTCACCGACCGCAGCTTTGAAAGTGCAAATCTCGCAGTCCAGATTTACGGTGGCCACGGCTATATTCGCGATAATGGCGTGGAACAGCATGTGCGCGATGCCCGCATCTTTCAGCTTTATGAAGGGGCGAATGGGATCCAAGCGCTCGATCTTGTGATGCGCAAACTACCCGCAGATGGCGGATCGGCATTTGCAATGCTGATTGAACGCATCGAGACTTTCCTGACTGAAAATGGGGACGTAGAAGCGATTGCAGCGCAGGCTTCTGCTCTGCGTTCAGGCATTGCGGCCCTTAAAGAGGCCGTCGCATATCTCGGTGAAAATGCCGCAGATGCGAATGCAGCCGCTTCAGCCGCCCATGACACACTCAATATAATGGGCCTAGTCGTGATCGGCTATATGTGGGCTTGGATCGGATCGGTGAGCGCCGCAAAGCTTGCAGCAGGCGAAGGCAATCCGGAATTTCTCCAGCGTAAGCTGATCCTCGGTAATTTTTGGGCGGAACGCGAAATGCCTTTGACGCAATCCCTGTTGACCAGCTTACGCAGTGGGTCCTCAACGTTCATGGCGCTGCCTGCCGATGCCTTCTAATCGCACATCAGTTCAGAACAGCTTCAATTTCTAACCGTCCAGAGATCGAGCCTTATTGCTCAAAACCAACAAAGGTTGCGGCGTCGGCAACGCTTCTGCGTTCAGACACGACCGCGTTTGCCGGAAAGTCATCATCAGGCCAGCCAAGCGCGATGCTTTTCATAATGACTTGATCGTCGGGAATTCCGGCATGTTCGCGCACCACCGGGGATTGCATGATGCCCTGACTATTGATGACTGCGCCAAGCCCGCGCGACCACGCTGCGTTGACCAGTGCAGTGGCCACAGCACCACAATCAAACGGGGTGTCATCGCTTCCTTCGAGTTCCCGGTCATAAGTGATGATAATGCATACGGGCGCGCCAAACTGGCGAAAGCCGCGTAGCACCCAATCTTGGCGCATCACATGGTCATCGCGCGCGATTCCCATGGCCGAAAACAATTGCTTGGCCACGCCAATCTGGCGGTCACGATGTTGCCCCGTGAACGCGCCGCGGGTGCGAAATTCGCGCGAATCTGGCACTCCTGCCAAGGCACGCTCTGCATTGCCGTTTCTTATGCGCTCCAAGGGCTCGCCCGTGATTACATGGAAATTATATGGCTGGGTATTCATCGAAGAGGGTGCGCGCATCGCCAGCGTCAGGATTTCCTCGATGAGTGGCTTTGGAACAGGATCAGGCTTGTAACCCCGGACGCTGCGGCGTCCCAACATGACATCGTCAAAGGACATGGCTAGCCCTGTTGAGGTTGGCTTGGAATTCACGGTCATTGGACTTCTCGCCTTTCAATCGTTTCACTTAGCCGCCCGTCCCAGCCTTCCCATTTTCTAAGCGCCTCAATGATAGGCAACAACCGCTGCCCTTGGTCAGTGATGCGGTAATTAAAGCACCGCCCATCGCCGGCGCATTTGTCGCGCGCGATGAGGTCCAGCTTTCGAAGGTCGGCAAGCCGGTTCGCGAGTATGTTTCGGGCAATCGGCATAGCGGCAAGAAGGCTCTCATATCGGACAATGCCACCATCGATTTCGTCAAGGATATGGAATGACCAATAATCACAGGCGACCGATGCCATCTCTGATTTTGCGATCGGTCGACTCAGTTGACGCATTGGTTGCCCCAAGATGGGCGCATTTGAAACATCCAAACACGCCTCGCTGTATTGCATAGTACCTCTATTTAGCATGATATGTATCATGTCAATTTTCGATTCTACCAACTGAAATTGACCGAAAATACGATACCGATGCAACTACGTTGCAATTATGTACGTCATGCACATTCATCAATCATTGCAATAGACGACTCTTTATATTATGTGTGTCATATAAAGGAACAAACCGTTGCGTTATTCAACCGAACATAAGCAGGAAACCCGTGCCCGGGTCCTGAAGGAAGCCGCCAGCGCGATTCGTGCCAAAGGTCCTGATGGCGTTGCCGTGACGGACATCATGGCCCGCGCGGGCTTACCCCATGGCGGTTTTTATGCGCACTTCTCTTCCAAAAATGAACTCGTCGGAGAAGCAGTTTCGACGATGTTTGACCAGGTGCGAGACCGGATGGCGGCGGTAGGCGGGGACCAAGATGCAAAGACGGCGCTGCGCAATGTTCTCGCTTATTATCTGTCGGCCGAGCACCGTGATGATCACGCCGGTGGCTGCCCCATGCCTGCACTTTCGGGGGATCTGACCCGAACGAAAGGCCCTGCGCGCCAGTGTTTCACTCAAGGCGTTTCTGACA
>JBEBKH010000167.1:0-2662 GCA_040079575.1 Chakrabartia sp.
ACACGGTTGATGCTGCCGCGCACGCCATAGGACCAGCCCTTGGTTTCTCGCAGATCCATGTTGATACGGGACAGGAACCCAGCGCCCAATGCCTCGTTGGCCGTGATGGCGGTTTCAAGGTCCGCGGTGCCTTTGGTCGCCAGAACCTGACCACCTAAAATCAGCGACTGGGGTGCACCAGGGCGGTTAATCAGGACAATGCGCGGATTGGCAGCAGCAGGAGCTGCCGACATATCCTTGACGCCAGCAGGTCCAGTAGGCTTCCAGCTCCCAAAGCTACCCTCCAGCGCCTCCTTTATCTCTGCCAAAGGCTTGTCGCTGACTACGAAGAACGTGGCTTTTTCCGGACGGAACCAATTGTGATGGAAATCAAGGATTTCGTCACGCGACACTTTGCTGACAGTGGCAACATCACCGGTGCCGGTGAACGAAATGCCGTAAGGATGGTCCTTGCCGAACAGGATAGGCGGCAAGGTGCGGAAGGCGATGCCTTGCGGGCTGGTCAGTTCCGACTGGATGCGCGCCAATTGCTGCCCGCGCAGCCGTTCGACTTCGCCAGGCACAAAGTCGGGTTTCAGGACAATGTCTGAAAACAACTTCAACGACGGCGCGAGATTGGCCGTCAACGACGTCACATTGACGTTCGTGCGGTCCATGCTCGCATTGCTGCTGATGCTAGCGCCCAGCCGTTCCTGCGCTTCGGCGATCTGCGTCGAGGTCATGCCCGCCGCGCCCTCATCAAGCAGCGCCAGCATGAGCGACTGCGTACCTGACCGATCACGCGGATCGGCGGTATTGCCGGCGTCGAAGCTCAACGACACCTGAGTCATCGGCACCGCGTTGCGCTGCGCGTAAACAATCTCGATACCGTTCGACAGCTTGGTACGCTCAACCTTGGGGAATGCGAGGTCCGAAATGACCCCGAGTGCCGGCGCAGGTTCGCGCTTGACCGGTGTGATTGCGGTAGCGGTTTTGGGAACTGATGCGCCTTTCGCCTCTTCATAAGGCGCACGCTCGCCCGGTTCGACCGTTAGCGCATAGACCGGACGCGTGAGCCAGCGGCCCATCGCGGCGGTCACTTGTGTAGGCGTTACCTTGGCGAGTTCAGCCAATTGCTTTTTATAAAAATCGCTGTCGTTGCGATACAACGCGCCTTCGGCGAGCGCGACCGCCTTGCCGCCAAAGCCGCCAACCTGCTCAAGCCCGGCGAGTCGGCTGGACACCGTGCGCATCTGAACGCGCTGCACCTCATCGGCGGTTGGGCCGGTTTTGACAAAGTCTGCAATGATTTCATCAAGCCGCTTGGCGACGGTTGCCGGATCGACACCCGGCTTCACATCAGCGGTTATCTCAATGCCGCCCAACTGGGCAAAGCCCTGATATCCCGCGGTTACATTCACGGCAAGCTTCTCTTCGCGCACCAGAATGTTGTCGAGACGAGAGCTGGCAAGGCCGCCGAGCACGGATGCGCCCACTTCGAGCGGCACAGAATCGGCGCTGTCGATACCCGGCACTGTCCAGTTGCGGTAAATGCGCGTCGTTGCGACCTTGTCCTTCATCACCTCGGATTTCGGGGCAGCAAGCGTTGGTACATCAACTTTCAACGGCTTCTGCTTGGGGCCAGCCTTGATTGAGCCGAAATTCTTCTCCACGAGCTTCTTTGCGGTTGGCACGTCGATGTCTCCAGCCAGCACCAGCACCGCATTGTTCGGCCCATAATGCTGGCGGAACCAAGCGCGCACATCTTCCATACTGGCGCTGTCGAGATCGGCCATCGAGCCAATCGTGGAGTGACCATAAGGATGGCCTTCGGGAACCATGCCCTTGATCTGTGCATATTCTACCAAACCATATGGCTGCGTATCGCCCTGTCTTTTTTCGTTCTGAACCACGCCAATCTGGTTGGTCAAATTCTCCTGCGTCACCGCGCCGAGCAGATAGCCCATGCGGTCGGCTTCAAGATACAGCATCCGGTCAAGCGCACTTGTTGGGACGGTCTGGAAATAATTGGTGCGGTCGAACCAGGTGGTACCATTATAGTCGGTCGCACCCATATTCTGGAGCGGCTGGAAGAAATCACCGGGCGCGTTTTCCGACCCGTTGAACATCAGATGCTCGAACAAATGGGCAAAGCCGGTCTTTCCCTTTGGCTCATGCTTTGAGCCGATATCATACCAGATCGATACTGCGACGACGGGAGCCTTACGGTCGGTATGGACAATGACGCGCAGACCGTTTTTCAGGGTGAACTGCTCGTGCGGGATATTGATTTCCTTGACCAGCGCGGAAGCTGGCACCGGTGCTGGGTCAGCGGCCAAGGCGGGCGAGACAAGCATCGATGCGCCCAGTAGGGCAAGCGTGAAATTACGGATCATGTTAGCTCCCAAAGCTTTAATATTGCACATAAGATAGCCGCGACTGACGCAAAAACAATGGTTTCGGCGTCAGTTTTCGACAAACAGCGTTCATGGCCGATAACGGCGTTTCGCGACCTTCACCGCGTCGGCCCATTCGAAATGCACTGGCTTGAACTTGCGGTCGAGGAACAATTGCATCTGGTCGGTATAATGCGGTGAATCCGGCCTGTTGGTTGCAGCACCATAAGGCTGGATGGACTGGCTCCATACCTTCCCGGCCTTATCCCAATTGACCAGCATGATGA
>JBEBKH010000168.1:0-2573 GCA_040079575.1 Chakrabartia sp.
CATTACACTGGCTAGCATTACTGCGGTAAGCGCATAAGCTTGGCTATACCCAAGCCCCAAAAATCCTGCGCAGTAAAGGAGTGCCAGAACAAGAGGTCCGATAATGAACAACAAGGAAAGCGGTGGCACGAGCAGATGAAGGCCCAACCAAAAGAGTGCGGGCTTAGCTTTGGTCAACCCGTCGACGAGAAGCGGAAGGCCCTGTGACCGTGCCGTATCCAAAAACCCGTGTTCCCAGCGGCGGCGCTGGGTTAATGTGGCTTCTTCTGTTGCTGCAGCGCTCCAAATAATGGCGTTCTCAACAAAAAGCGGCGGGTGTCCCGCACGCGCCAGATGGATCCCTAAGGCAAGGTCTTCGACAATGTTGCTCGATGCAAGTGGGGCATCTTTGAAAATGTCCCACGGAAACACCATGCCTGTTCCCGTCAAAACCGCAGCGCCACCCAAGTTCGCAACGCCGCGTTGGCGGATAAAATTCTTGATGAGAAACGCAAAGTTTGAAATCTGCACCTTGGGTTTTGCTTGCTGTACCTCCGCCATTAAATAGCGCGCTTGTGCGGGCTGACCAGTGAACATGGCGGCCTCTAAAAGCATGTTCAACGCCCCTGCTTCGGGGATGCAATCCGCGTCGAGAATGATAACATAATCTGGGGGCGTGCTGCATAGATAATCTTTCCCAAAAGCGAGCGCATATCCTTTGCCGCGCTTTTCAGGATCACTGCGTTCAATGACGAATGCCCCCGCAGCTCGTGCAAGATCAGCTGTTGCATCGGTGCAATTGTCAGCAATGACAATGATGTGTGCGTCCTTTGGCAAATGCGGTTGGGTGGCCAGAAGGGTTTGAGCAATGCCACTTGCTTCATTATGTGCAGGCATCAAAATCGCGACACGACCAAATGCCCGAGGTGATGTGCGGACTTTTTTGCGGCTAAATTGGCCAAGGGTATTTTCGGTAAGAAATACCGCAAATAGGGACAGGATAGGTAACGATAAGAGCCAAAGGAGTGGCGCAGCGAACGTCATAGCGTCTTGCCGTGCACAGCAAGTATGTGGCGCAGCAATTCTGTGCCGTTCACTTGCGCATTGTGTTGTTGCAAAACCCGCCGGCGTCCTTCTTGCCCTCTTTTTTGTAAAGATGCTGGTGACGCGGTTAACGCCGCCTCCATCGCATCCGCCAGTTGGTCAACCGATCCTGCGGGAATAAGCCAACCACAGTCTGAATCGACCAGTTCCGGTGTGCCGGCAATTGCACTGACAATAACCGGGCGGCTAAGCGCCAAAGCTTCCATAATCACAACCGGAAGCCCTTCAGCAAAACTGGGCAATATCATCGCGCGTGATGCGAGGAGGTGGTTACGGACAGCCGCGCCATCGCACCACCCGGTAATTGTAATTTTCTTGGCCAGGCCGCGCGCTTCGATTATTGCTTCCAGCGCGCTGCGGAGTTCGCCGTCGCCCACAAGTGTCAGATGAAAATCGACCCCGCGCCTGTCCACAATCGATGCGGCTTCGACGAGCAGGGGCAATCCTTTTTGCGCGCTTAGACGTGCGACGCAGCAGAGGTCCGGAGCAGTTGAGATTGGCTGATCCGCAACTGTGTCTGACAGGAAAATGTCATCAACGCCGCAGCGGGCGATGATAATTTTTTGCCAGTGCGCAGGATTGCTCCACCGCATGAGTTGACTACGGCCATAGCTGCTGATCGCGACCGCCAGTTTTGCATCGGCAATTTTTCCCGCCAAATCGAGTGCTTCAGGGCGGTCAAATTCATCGGGGCCATGCGCCGTAAAGCTATAGGGTGGACCGCCAAGCAGATAGAGTAACCGCGCCACCGCAGTTGGGTTGGTGCCAAAATGCACATGAATATGATCCACAGCGTCAACGCGAAAACGGCGGAGGAGGTAGCAGGCTTCAGCCACATAGGCGCTGTGTTTGAGGAGCGAGAGAGGGCTGCCCTGCGCCATCGCAAATGCTGTCCGCAGGGCTCTGTAAAACCGCAACGGATGGGACACTAATGTTCTTATTGTCGCCAAAAACAAAGCGATAAGGTTTCTGTCCAATATGAACTGCGTCCGCACAAACTCAGCTCTATCGCGCGCGTCTGGCAAGTCCCCGGTGGGTTTGCGCACCGACCAGCGCATGACCTCTACGCCAGCGGTTTCAATGGCGGCGATTTCACGCCGGATAAAGCTATGGCTGACCGCAGGATAATGATTGGTCAGATAGGCAATGCGAAAGTCTGATTTCATCTTATCATGTATCTTTATGGCCCGATTATTTGAGCATGGATCAAAGACCATTGATCTCGCCCGCTGATATCATGAATGCATTATGCAATGTTTTAGCGTGGGTCTAGAAGCGATGCATAGAGGCTGGCCGCATCTGATTTAACATTTTTCCACTTTATCCCGCTATGGCATGCATCAGGATCACGATATAGCTTTTAAAACGCGTGTGATGAGGATTGGGAATGCTTTTATGACAGACATCGGACTGACCAGAAAATTATTTGATGCTGCATATCAAAAATATATAATTGGATCGAATTTTTTGGAAGTACCAGAATATTATTA
>JBEBKH010000169.1:0-2525 GCA_040079575.1 Chakrabartia sp.
TTTGGAGCACAGCAATTTTCACAATCAGACGGCCAATAACGGATCCAGACCGCCCTTTTGATTGAGCGCCGCAAGATCATCAGAACCACCAATGTGCTGACCGCCAATAAAGACCTGCGGCACTGTTGTCTGCCCTGGCGCCCGCGCGATCATTTCAGCGCGTTTTTGTGCATCCATCGTAATGTCAATTTCATCAAACGCGGCACCTTTGGATTTCAACAGCGCAATCGCACGTGCACAATAGGGACAGAGGAATTTGGTGTAGATTTCAACCTTAGCCATCAAGAGATCCTTTCATGATTTACAGGTGTGATCCGCTGTCGGACTTGTCAATGATCGATCGTGTTTTCATCCAGAACGCGGGCCCAGCACAGGATATGGACTTGTGCGGCCCCAGTATTTTTAAGCGCGCGCGTACACGCATTGGTGGTTGCTCCGCTCGTATAGACATCATCAACAAGTATTATTGATTTTCCGCTTATATCATCGCGGTACTTTTGATTAACGATGAATGCATTTTTAACGGCTGCTTCACGCTCTTTTCGTCTCAAACCCCGCAGAGCTGGGGTTTTTTTCACCCTAACAAGCAAATCAGGGATCATCTGCCTTTTCTGCAAAATGGCAATTTCACGCGCAATCATTGCTGATTGATTATACCCGCGTGACCATATGCGCCATCGGTGCAACGGCACAGGCGCCAAAATAGCATCGGGGTAGCGTGCGGCGTGGCGTAAGAGGTATTTCGCAATAGTCCGCGCCAACCCTGGCTTGGTGCCATATTTGAATTTCAGGATGATTGATTTTGCCGCTGTTCCATAGGTCACTGCCGCCATGACCCCGTCATGGATTGGTGGGGATGCAAGACACGGACCGCAGGATAATCCTATTTGTTCCATTGGCACACCGCACTGCACGCACCCTAATTGCGTTAAAAACTCCAGTGAGTCCCAGCATGGCCCGCAAAAATTATGATCATTTGACACAATCTCACCGCAACTTGGGCAGCGCGGAGGCAACGCAAAAGCAATTATAGTTTCAGTTATGCGGCGCAGATTCAACATTGTTTACTTGTCGCGCGATTGGTGCCCGTGCACAAGACCGACATGTTGAAGGCCATTACTCAGGAAATTTTTGATAGACACAGACGGCGGCGTCTTTTTGATCGCGCCAACAGCAATGGAAATCATGATCACTGGCTGCTTGAAATTATGGCTGATGAGCTGTGTGAGAGAATTGACCTGACACGCCCCAATTTTTCAAAAGCTTTGATCATCGGGGCGTGCGGTATACATATTCAAGCTAGGCTAAACGCGCGCAAAATTTCTTCGATCCTATGTCACCACGGTCAACCACGCGACGTGCACCTTGTTTGCGATGAAGATCGCTTGCCTTTTGCGGACCATAGTTTTGACCTCATTATCTGCTGCGGAACATTGGACAGTGTGAATGATGTACCAGGCGCGTTAATTTTAATGCGCCGCATACTTCGACCGGGTGGTTTATTCCTTGGCGCATTGTCGGGCGCGGGGGCGCTCCCAATTTTGCGCAAATCTCTCACGGAGGCTGAAATGACAAGTGGTCGCGGCGTTGGTCAGCATATCCATCCACAAATTGATGTTCGCGCGGCAGGAGACCTATTGTCACGCGCGGGTTTCAGCTTGCCCGTTGCAGATCAGGACATCATCACAGCAAAGTATAGCAGCCTTGGTCGCTTGGTGTCAGATCTGCGAGCGATGGGAATGAACAATGCCATGCGGACACCCGCTCCGCTTATGAAAGAAACCATATCACTGGCAAAGTCACTGTTTATGAGTAACGCTGACACGACGGGACGCGTGCATGAGATTTTCGCCCCGCTTTATTTGACCGGCTGGGCACCTGAAATTGGCGAAACGAGGCCATCAGGCCCCGTCAAAGCTTCAAGTAGTGGGATAAAAGGAATGTCGGCAGGCGGCATTTCCAAGTTATAAAGGGCGGAAACCTTACACCATTGGAGGGTAACGGCATCTAATGCTGCGGGAGTCCCATGCCATTTTCGGCAAATGTAAAGCAGCAAGATCATATGATTTCCCGCTGTGGGTTCGCTTGCAAAGCAGATCGGCGTAAAATCCTCGTTTCTTGTTAAGATACCCAATTCTTCCTGAAGTTCGCGAATAAGGGCTAATTCCGGTGTTTCTCCAGCCTCTACCTTGCCGCCAGGAAATTCCCATAAATTTGGCATTGCTCTGTCCGGGCGGCGTTTTTGCACCAGAACCAAACCATCTGTTCGGATTAATGCAGCGGCGACTATCAATCGCACACCTGACAGAGCATTTTTCATAGGTGGCATAAGGACTTCCTTAACCTTCAATGATTTATCGTAAGCGCCTCAACATGGGAACGTTGAGACCGGGGAACGAACATGATTAGAACGCTACGTCGCATAATGCGCGATCAAAAAGCTGCAACTGCTGTTGAATACGGCCTGATCCTTGCCATGATCGTGTTGGCAATGCTCAGCGCACTTTCAGCAGTTGCCACTGGAA
>JBEBKH010000170.1:0-2490 GCA_040079575.1 Chakrabartia sp.
GACGCCGCGATGACCACCAGCCGCAGTGAATGTCAGATCAATTATCGCTATGAACGGCGTTTTGATTATCAGAAGAATGTTAGCGATCAAGATGTCCATTCGGGCCTTGCGCGCGGGCGTTTTGATTTGATTCCCAAGGTTTTGAGCATGGAGGCGGGTGCCCTTGCCGCGCGGTCACGGTCTGACATTCGCGGGGCGGCCCCGCTGCAAGGCGTGGGCAATATCGACAATGTGACGCAGGTTTATTCGGCCTTTGCAGGCCCAACACTCGCGACGCGGGTCGGACCATTGGATGTTACAGCGGCGTATCGGTTGGGCTATACCGCTGTTGACGCTGGCCGCACGGTATCGATTCCGGGGGGGCAGCCCGCGCTTGATAAATATGACGATTCGATCAACCATTTTGCAACCGCAAGCGTCGGCATGGATTCGGGATCACTGCCCTTTGGTTGGACGGTCAGCGGATCGTATGAACGCGAAGATGCAGGCCAACTCGATCAGCGGTTTGAAAGCAAGTACATTCGCGGGGATGTGGTTGTCCCGGTGACGCCCACGGTCGCGTTGGTCGGTGGCGTTGGATATGAGGACATCGAATCGTCACAGCGCGATGCTTTGCTTTATGCGGGGGGCAATGTTGCGGTTGATGCAAAGGGCCGGTTTATAACTGACCCAACATCGCCGCGTCGCCTTGCCTATGATCAGGACGGCATGTTTTTTGATGCAGGGGTGCTGTGGAAGCCCAGCCGTCGGACCTCATTAGAGGCACGTGTCGGTCGGCGTTATGGCAGTCTTAGCTACACAGGCGCATTTTCTTGGCAAATGACCAGCAACAGTGGGTTTCAGGTCGGCATTTTTGATACTGTTGAAACTTTTGGGCAGCAATTGAACGACAATTTATCGCGCTTGCCAACCAGCTATTCGGCGCCGCGCAACCGTTTGGTCAACACCAATGGCGGGTGTGTATTTGGTGGGCAAGGCAGTGGCGGATGCCTGAATGATGCGTTCCAATCGATCAATACCGCGGCATATCGCAGTCGCGGTGTTTCCGCTGTTTGGACCGCTGGGCGTGGTCCTTGGAAAACCGGGGTTGGTGTCGGATATGTCCGGCGTGATTATTCCGCGCCGATCCAGGCCGGAGTCTTTAGCGTCAATGGCCTGACCGATCAAAGCTGGTATGCGCAGGGCAATGTCGATTATGCCTTGTCGGATCATGAGACTGTATCAGGCGATGTCGTTGTTTCATATTATGAACCCGGCATCACAGGGGCTGGAGACGTGCTCTCCACAGGGGCAACGGGATCATATAACCGCACCTTTGGCCGCAACCTGAGCGCAGGCGCGACGCTGGGCCTCTATTCGTACCGCCAAGACAATTTTGACAGCAATTTGACGGTCTCCGCCTTTGCTGGAATGCGGTATAGTTTCTGATGGGACAGCAGGATTTTCGGGAGCGAAGCATGTACAATGACCATTATGGGCTGAGCGCCAACCCATTTCAGCTTACGCCAGATGCACGCTTCTGGTTTGAAAGTGCGACGCACCGTAAAGCGATGGCTTATCTGGGCTATGGTTTGGCACAAGGCGAAGGCTTCATCGTCGTTACGGGCGAAATAGGCGCTGGGAAAACAACGCTGATCGGCCATTTGCTGGACTCCATCGATCCTGCACGTGTGTTTGCCGTGCGGCTTGCCTCGACCCAAGTGGGGACAGGTGATTTGCTACGCCTGATCGCACAGGGATTTGGTGTTGCTTCAGAGGGTTTGGAAAAAGCACAGCTTTTGGCGCGCATTGAAAGCGCGTTGCAGGACCGCGCGCGCAGTGGTCAGCAAAGCCTGGTCATTGTTGACGAAGCCCAGAACTTATCGTTGGAAGCCCTTGAAGAATTGAGGCTTCTTTCCAATTTCCAAGGCGCTGACCGCGCGCTGCTACAAATATTGTTGCTCGGCCAACCCGAATTTCGCGCGGTGTTTGAAGCTGCAGATCTGGAACAATTGCGCCAACGCGTGATTGCCACGCATCATTTGATGCCGATGGATGCCGATGAAGTTGGTGGCTATATTGCACACCGGCTTAAATGTGTTGGATGGACCGGGCGTCCTGATTTTACTGACGAAGCACTTGCCGCGCTTCACCGTGAAAGTGGTGGTATTCCGCGTAAAATTAACAATTTGGCCGCGCGCGCGTTGATGATGGGCACGGTCAATAAAACCGATATGATTGACGGCGATATGATCGCTGCGGTTATCGCTGATTTGAAGCAGGATGCTTTTTCCAATAGCATAAACGTAAGTCACACGCTTTCAGATCAAGGTGCGGCGCTCGACATTGCGGCGCGGATGACGATGTTGGAAGCCCAAGTCGCAGAACAGGACGCGGCGCTGCGCCGTGTGCTAACATTGCTGATTGATTGGGCCGAAGGTGATAGTGACAGACCCAATTTGGGTGCTTGACGCGTAAAAAAGAAAGATCTGACATGGTGCGTAACGCGCT
>JBEBKH010000171.1:0-2429 GCA_040079575.1 Chakrabartia sp.
TCCCAAAGGCGCGCAAGCCGTTAGCAAGAATGGGCACCACAACTGAAACTGCCATGAACGCAATCCGGCGCGGCCAGCTGCGGAAACACAGATTTGCCACCAGTGCACCGTAGGCCACCATTGCGACAAGGAATTTTACCCCTGAACAGGCCTCTGCCACTTTGAAATAGCCATTGGGAATGGTAATAAAAATGCCGTTGATATGGGCGGGTATGCCAAACAGCCCCAGCAATACCATCGACATTTTGGCGGTAATTGTTTGTAATATGGGGATCAATTCCTCCCCCGCAGGCACCATGAAGCTCAGATAAAAAAGCGGAAACAAGACCGCGCGTGTGATGGTTAGCCCCAATATTGTTGGAACAAGGCATTGGAGCATCAACACAACGGCCCCGTGACGGAACAGCGCAATACCAGCGGCCTCCCCCACGATCCATAATAGCCCTGCCCCAGCGATCAACGCGAGGCCCGGCGTCCAGGTGCGCGGTGTAAATCTGGCAACCTCGTCCTTGCGCTGCATCACCAGCCAAATGGCGATCGGCAGGATCAATATGCAGTGATTATAGGTTGAGGCATGCCACCAGATTGCGACCATATCGATCACATCACGCACAAATAGAAGGATCACCGCGCAAGCTGCGAGGATGAGCATGGCAAGATGCCCCACCCAACCCCGGCCTGTCATTACGTCACGCGGTGACATTAGCATTGTACGATAGCGCGCAAATCCGCCAAACGCGCGTCCCAACTGTACCGCATAACCATTTGGAGACGCGCCGCAGTGCCAATTTTTCGACCAAATTCGTGATCCAAAAGCAGGTTTATGACCGCTGAAGCCTCATCCACGCAAGATTCCGCCACCAAAAGATGCATACCTGCCACGGCATCGATACCGTGTGCGGCCGCACGAGATGCCACCACCGGCTTGGCCATTGCCATCGCCTCAAGCACTTTATTTTGTATACCGCGTGCCAATTTCAGCGGAGCGACCACGACGTGAGCAGCGGCAAGCCAATCCCGTGTATCTGGCACTTCGCCTGTCACAATAACGCCGTTACCCGCCGCCAATCCCAGCACCTCTGGCGTTGGCGCGCGACCCACAATCGCAAACTGCGCTGTTGGAACCGCGCGCAGGATCAGCGGGAATGTGTCCTTCGCAAAAGCGGTCACCGCATCAATATTGGGGCGGTAATCCATCTGCCCAGTAAAAACGATTAGCGGTATAGCGGCATCAATGACCTTTTTTCGGGGGAGTGCAGGATCAAATGTCGCAAGGTCGATCCCGTTTTCCAACGCCTGAACCTTGCGGCTATCCATCCCCGTATAGGACCGGAAAAGTGCAGCCTCCACATCACTGACAAACAGACTAACATCCGCGCGTTTTGCAATTTTTGTCTCATACGCGGCAAGGCGGTTGCCCTCAAACCGGTTGGCGAGCGCAGCAATGCCCGAGGATTGATCTGCATAAGCGAGGAATTTGGCCGAATCCACATCCACAAAATCCATCACAAATCGCTGATGAGATGCCTTAATAAACTGTGCCATCTGCCCAGAAAAAACAAATATCGTCGAAATGTCATGCGCTTTGAGCAGTTGGTCAATATCCCTTTGCAAGGCCGCGCTTGAAAACGCCGCCACAGATGCTGGCAACCCTTTCAAAAGCCCCGATGCCATCGCCCCCAATTTCGAAACTGTCCGAGGCCGAGTGTGCACACTCGCACAAATATCGCGCAAAACATCCAAATGATTGAGGTCACGTGCATCATCGACAAGCGCACAGACATGAACAGGCGCAATTTTTGTGAGTGCCTTCAAAATATGCCACGACCGAATTTTATCGCCGCGATCAGGGGGATAGGGAAAGCGGTGGGCAAGGAACAAAATGTCCCCCATCACCCAAGTCCCCGCGCAATCACCGGGCCAACGACATTGGCAACCCAAAGTGGCAGTTTTTTCCACATCGCAATCTGCAATTGATATTTTGGATTCAACGGATTGATTTCGCGCGGTTTTATGCCGTCTGCAGCCCATTTTGCATAGGACAGAGGTTGTGCTTCAAACCCCCAGTTACGCTTAAAAGAAGCTGGGCCTGTTCCCGCTTTTGACCGGCCAAAATCAAAATGGGTGCAACCCTTCATTTTGCGCGCGTGGAGCATCAACGCATAATACATAAGATCATTGGCGCGCCAAACCCTGGCCTCTGTTGTCCCGCCGCCCCAATAAGGCATAACAACGCCAGCGTGATACAGACTTAAAACGCTGGCGATCGGTGTACCATCTTTGCGCACCGTCAAAATATCAGCCGCATCCCCAAAATTATCGAGAACTGCGTCAAACAAAGCGCGCGGAAACACGGGCGTTCCCAGATTTCGGACGCTTGTGGCGTAAACGAGATAGTGCGCGTCACGGTCCCGCTTGCTGGTGCCGGT
>JBEBKH010000172.1:0-2374 GCA_040079575.1 Chakrabartia sp.
TGTCGCCGCCGAAAGCGCAAAATTCGCCGAAAGCTTTGTGAAGCTCGGCATCATTCCCGGTGACGGTGGCGCATGGCTGCTGCCGCGCATTGTCGGTTTCAGCCGTGCGACCGAGCTGGCGCTGACCGGCGAAACGATTGATGCGGCCGAGGCGCTGAAAATCGGGCTTGTCAGCCATGTCGTTGCTGATGCGGACTTGATGACCAAAGCCAAGCAAATTGCCGCCAAAATCGCCGCAAACCCGCCGCATGCGGTGCGGATGACCAAGCGCCTGCTGCGCGAAGGGCAAATGGCGGACCTGAAAAACATCCTCGAAATGTCAGCCGCGATGCAATGCCTTGCGCACAACACAAGCGACAATGATGAAGCGATCAACGCCTTCATTGAAAAACGCACACCGGAGTTTCGTGGGGAGTAGTTTGGTTCACGCAGAGGGCGCAGAGGGCGCGGAGAAGATCAGTTGAAACATATTGATGATGTCACCGGTGACGTAATCGGGCTTGCGATGCGGATACACAGTGCTTTGGGCCCGGGGCTATTTGAATCAGTGTATGAGACTGTGCTGGTCGGCAAATTGATTGAACTTGGATATCGGGTTGATCGGCAAATGCCGATCGACATCGAATTTGAAGGCACCCACTTTACCGATGCGTTTAAAATTGACCTGTTGGTGGACCGACAGCTTGTCGTTGAAATAAAATCTGTCGACCAGCCAAGCACTCTTCACGCAAAGCAATTGCTGACATATCTCCGGCTGATGAAGCTACCTGTTGGACTCGTGATAAATTTTGGCGGATTGTCGTTGAAAGATGGAATCCGCCGCGTTGTTAATAATCATAAAGACTCCGCGAACCCTGCGGCCTCTGCGTGAACCAAAAAGAAGGAAAAGACTGATGTTCGATCTCACCGGCATGACAGCTTTGGTCACAGGTGCCTCTGGCGGCATCGGCAGCGCGATTTGCGCGGCACTGGCCGGGCAGGGCGCGCGGCTGGCGGTATCGGGCAGCAATGTCGAAAAGCTAGAGGCGTTTCGCGCTTCGCTTGGCGGCGATCATGTCGCCATCGCATGCAACCTAGGCGAGAAGGATAGCGTCGAGGCGCTCGTTCCTGCCGCTCTCAAAAAACTGGGACAGATCGACATATTGGTGAACAATGCGGGCGTGACGCGCGATAACCTTGCGATGCGCATGAAGGACGAAGAGTGGGACGAGGTTATCCGGATCAACCTTGAAGGTGCATTCCGCCTGATGCGCGCGGCGACGAAACCGATGATGAAGGCGCGTTTTGGCCGGATCATCACCATCACCAGCGTCGTTGGCGCAACGGGCAATCCCGGGCAGATCAACTATGCAGCGTCAAAGGCTGGCCTTGTCGGCATGTCGAAAGCATTGGCCGCTGAACTCGCCAGCCGCAACGTCACAGTCAATTGCGTCGCTCCCGGCTTTATCCGAACGGCGATGACCGACAGCCTGCCCGATGCGCAAAAAGAGGCGCTTAACGGTCGTATCCCCATGGGGCGTATGGGCGAGGGAAGCGATATCGGCGCAGCGGTTACCTATCTGGCGTCGCGCGAGGCTGGCTATGTCACCGGACACACCCTGCACGTAAATGGCGGAATGGCGATGCTTTGAGACAGTTTTAGGCAATTAGGTCGATGTCATCGTCTTGCATTTTCTGTGCACATTTAACGAAGCTTTCGTCCAATTCGCCGCTGCCCTCTTGCCAGCGGCGCGGCAGGGCATTAGGGGCTGAATTCGAAATTCATCCTCCCAACAACGAAGGGGCAAAGATATGAGCGATACTGCAGAACGCGTAAAAAAGATCGTGGTCGAACATCTGGGCGTAGAAGCCGACAAGGTGACCGAAGAAGCAAGCTTCATCGATGATCTTGGTGCAGACAGCCTTGACATTGTCGAGCTGGTCATGGCGTTTGAAGAAGAATTCAACGTCGAAATCCCCGACGATGCTGCTGAAAAAATTGCAACCGTTAAGGACGCAATCGACTTTATCAACAGCAACAGCTGAATTTGCGCTGCGCATTGCAGCCAATTTGGATAAAAATTACGCGGCTTTCCGGCTTGGGTTGACCAAACTGGAAAGCCGTTTGCATTTTGGCGCTGGTTTCCCATAAAGGGCGCGAGCTTTGAGCCGAAATTGATACTATAAGGGAGGGCGTTTGATGCGTCGCGTCGTTGTAACCGGATTGGGACTTGTCACGCCTTTGGGCGCTGATGTGGAGACCAGCTGGGCCAATATTCTTGCGTCAAAATCGGGCGCGGGCATTATCACGCATTTCGACCATAAAGACCAGAAATGCCATATCGCGTGTGAAGTGAAACCAAAGGATCACCCTTGGGGGTTTGATCCTGACAAG
>JBEBKH010000173.1:0-2284 GCA_040079575.1 Chakrabartia sp.
AAATAAGGGCGTCGGCAGTGCCTAAATGCACAGCGCAAAAGTGGCCCGCAGCGCCTCCGCCATATTCGGAGTTCTTCTTTCTTATTTTCCTTCTTTCTTCTGGGGAATTCAAGGAGCAAGAAGAAAACGTCAAGTTTCATATTTTCACCAAATTGCCGTCGTAATCCAAAACAGGAGACCGAGTTGGACGACAAAATCTTAGCAGACCTGTTTGTTGTCGACGATGAGTTTGACAAACTCGAGCATGCGTTGGATGTTTTCTGTCCTTTTGAAGCAGTTGGCATGGTCAATCAGGAAATTCGCCACGGCCATTTTTTGAGCTATATATTTGACCCAAACCGCCCGCACGGATTTGGCGCGGAGTGCTTGAAAGCGTTGATGCGAGCAGCCGTCAAATCGCGGGAGCAGTTGTCGGCGAACTTGTCACTTCTTGACGTGCATCTGATGGATTTCCAGAGCGCCGTGGTCCGCCCGGAGTGGAACAAAATCGACATTTTGATCGAGATTCCCGACCAAAACCTAATTGTGGCAATCGAACTAAAAATCGATGCAAAAGAGCATAGCCATCAACTCAGTAGATATCGAAGTGCTGTTCAGCGGGAGTGGCCCAACCACAGGCATGTACTCCTTTTTTTGACAAAAAGGGGCGATGATCCGAGCGAGGAGGATGGCGAGGATTGGAATTCAGTTGAGCTCGAACAGCTTGCCCTTGAACTCGAGATTGTCGTTAGAAAAAGCCTAGGAGATCCCGCAGCAAAATCCATGCTTTCGGCTTATCTTGCAATGTTGGGGAGACATCATTTGAATGATAAAGAATTAGAAGACTTAGCGGAGCGGTTGTGGGCGCGGCATCGTGAGGCGCTCGAGTTCCTCTCGGATAGGCGGCCTGATGCAGTTGGCGATTTATTCAGGCGTCTGATCGATGGTCGAGATTCACTAGCAAATCAGATTTCTGTACAATGTGGGAAGCAGGTGGTCGTAGATTACTGTCGTGGGTCTGCAATATATTTTGCCATTCCGGAGTGGGACCAGATTGATCAATTCAAATGCGCCGACGGGTTTACTCCAACAAATCGAGTTTTGCTATTGGAAGTGGCGAAGGCAGGTTCTGATTATTTCCGATGCTATTTCATTATCGGACGAGGTGATCAGGAAACGCGAAAAAAACTGTTCTCAACATTAAAGGAATTCAGGGCGGATGTTGGCAAAAAGAACCAACTAACAAACGAGTGGAACAGGCTAGCCAGCTATCGAATTTCACTGAAGGATATACAAGATCAAGACCTTGATGCGTTGACTGGGCGAGTATTTACGCAGATCCGCGAGTTTGCATCAAAACACGTTCCAGCTTATTGCTCGGCCTTTAAGGCATTGATAAATTGAATTATAGATAGCTCACTCATTCAAATTCGGCCTTAAATACTGCCGCGCTTTGTCCAGCTCCAACCCACGCCGCTCAGCATAATCGGCCACCTGATCCTCGCCGATCCGCGCTACGCCGAAATACTCGGCTTGCGGGTGGCCGAAATAGAAACCGGACACTGCCGCCGTTGGCAACATCGCGAAGCTCTCGGTCAGGGTGATGCCCGTGCGGTGTGTCGCATCAAGCAAGTCGAACAGCACCGGCTTCAGGCTGTGATCGGGGCAGGCGGGATAGCCGGGCGCGGGGCGGATGCCGCGATATTGCTCTTTGATCAGCGCTTCGTTGGTCAGCTGTTCGTCCGGCGAATAACCCCATAATTCTTGCCGCACATGCAGGTGCATGCGCTCGGCGAAGGCTTCGGCCAAGCGGTCGGCAAGGGCTTTCAACATGATGTCTGAATAGTCATCGATATGCGCTTTGAACTCAGCGAGTTTTACGCCGATGCCATGGCCGGTGGTGACGGCAAAGCCGCCGATCCAATCGCCATCGGGGCTGATGAAATCGGCGAGGCACATGTTGGCTTTGCCTTGGCGCTTGGCGATTTGCTGGCGTAGGAAGGGAAGGCGGACATGGGTGTAGTCCTCTAAATCGTCGCCCTCACGTGCGCAGGGCCATAGCCCGGCCACACCGCGTGCGCGCAGCCATTTTTCCGAAATGATCTTGTCGAGCATCGCCTGCGCATCGGCGAACAGGTTAGTTGCGCTCTCGCCCACGACTTCGTCGGTCAAGATGCCGGGATAGACGCCGTGCAATTCCCACGCGCGGAAAAATGGCGTCCAGTCGATGTAATCGCGTAGGTCATTGAGATCCCAATCGTCATAAACATGGACGCCGGGTTTCAGCGGGGCGGCAGGCTTAAGG
>JBEBKH010000174.1:0-2254 GCA_040079575.1 Chakrabartia sp.
CATACCGGCTTGCGTGCGCGTGGCGGCCAAAGTGGTACCGGCAAAAACCTGTACCGAACCCAGCTTTTGCGGCAGCTTGTCAACCATGGTGCGAAGCCGCTGCCAATAATTGGCGCGCAGCCCTGGCTTGACCCAGAACGGCGTTTTGCGATAGCCGCTGCCATCGGTCGCCAGCGCCGGAACTGTGCCCAACATCGGGTTGTCCAGCTCTTCATGGATGAAATTCCAGCCAAGCAGAGACAGCAAACGCCCTTCCATGACGACGCCGGCATAGCTGGCTTTAAAGTCAGAGCTGGTTGCCGGCACTTCGGTCAGCAGCTGCGCATTGTCATCGGCCGTCAGCACCATAAATTTGCGCAAGGCCTTATCGACATAGTTTTGCGTCAGCATCTTGTCGGCAGCAATAAGCTTGGCGACGTTGATTTTCTGAGTGCCGGCGGAACCGCCTTCGGTCACTGGAATGATATTACCAACAGGGAATGGCGTGGTTGTGGTACCTTCCTTGCCGCTGATGATCGGCCCGTAAAAACCTTCAAGAATACGGCGGGTTTTGGACCGGTTGATAACACCAGCACCCGCCATCACGTCGGTACCCTTCAGGTCGATAGTCGTTGCCAACGTGTCGGCATTGTCGATCAACGAGGCATGATAAAGCTCGTTTGATTTCGGGATCCACACGCCATCATAGGGCGTGTTGTTATATTTGGTGTCGCCGTGGCGCTCATCGGCTTCTTGCGGCTGCGAATTGCCAACAAGATCCTTGATTTTTACTTTTTCGGCACCGTTGTCTTCTTGCGTGTCGATGGCTTCTTCCAGCATACATTTCTGTTGCTGCAATACCATGTCAACATTGTTGTTGTACTTTAACTGAAACGATGGAGTGACATTGATGGACATGTTTTGCCCTTTCGTCAAAATGGAGTTGAACCAGATTGCGAAGGGCTAAGGGGCGGAACGCCCGGCCTCTCTATCTTTTAACGCCTGCGATCGTCGGCTGTTCCACAGCTAGGCCCAGGGCGGTTTCTCGCTAAGCCAGGTCTTACCTACTTGCCGCCACCGGTTCCTAATGATGCCTCATGCAGAGCGTGAGGTTTCGGAAACGGCAGCGACTTTCGGTTAACGTGCAAATCTCACAAGCATGACTCCTGTGTCAAGCCTGAAAATTAAGCGGCCTTCGCTTGGGCGTCGGCATAGGCGGCGGCGGCATTCTGCAACCGGTTCCACCGCGCGTTTTCTGCCGTTCCTGGCTGCGTGGCTTTACTGTAAAATTCAGGATTGGATTTTAACTTGTCCATCTCGGCCTGTGCCTCTGCACCCGATATGCCGAACCGGCCTTTACCGCCGCCAATCATCACATCTTCAGCCATGCCTTCGCCCAGCTTTGCCATCACAGACAAGGCTTTTTCCGCCCCCCAGGCGTTACGCAGCCCTATCATTTCATCGCGACTAACACCCAACGCCGATGCCGCGCGGTCAATCGCCGCCAGCTTTTCAGTGGCTTGGTTGCCTTGATCTTTCACCCATTTATCCGCCGCCGTGCGCATTTGGTTATCGTGATCCGCCGCCATATCGAGCTGGCGTTGCACAAATTTCGCCGCAATCCCGTCCATCGCCGCCTTGGGCACACCCTCGGCATGCGCATCCTCAAATACACCATTCATCAAATCGGTGTTCAGCGGGATTGCATTGCCGCTTTCATCGGTGATTTCTGGCATGGCGTAGCCTTTGGCATCATCTGGAACACCCAACGCCTTGCGAAATTCTGCGACTTCCTCGGGCTTCGCATCGGCACCGGGGATCTTCACCCGACCACTTTCTCGCAATGCCCGTTGGTTATCGCGTGCAATTTTGGCGAGGCCATCGATATCTTTTACGCCCAGACCTTTGATCCAGTCGCGGTTGCTCGGGTTGTCCGCTTCGCCGCCATCCGCCGACAGATTGGCATACCAATCGGGCTCTGCGCCTTCATCACCGCCGCCCGCGCCTTCATCACCGGCACCCTGATCGCCAGCGCCGCTCTGCCCTGCATCCGCAGATGCAGCACCGCCAGTACCCAATAGATCCGCTGCCGAACCCGCTGCGCCCATACCGTCATTTTCGCCATCAATACCCATCGTCAATCTCCATTAGTTTTTGGACTTCACTTTCGTCCAGGTTCAACATCCGCTGAATGCGGACAAATACTTCCCGTCGCCCCTCGCGCCGCGCCAGCAACAACGGATCTGTGCTAAAAATCGTTGGTTGATCAGCTTTG
>JBEBKH010000175.1:0-2243 GCA_040079575.1 Chakrabartia sp.
TCCTTCGCGCCTCTGCGGTTCCGCGGGAACAATAGACCTGTAAAGCCGAGTTTGCAAAATACGTGTTTGCAACTTTGCAAATTCACATTTGCAATTGTCTTCCCGCCGTCCCACAAAGCCCGTTCACACTGGGGTAAATCATGTCAGCCAATATTGCCGAGCTTGAAAAACGTCGCGCCGCCGCGCGCATTGGTGGTGGCCAGAAACGGATTGACGCACAGCATGCGAAGGGGCGGCTAACCGCGCGCGAACGGCTTGATATTCTCCTTGAGGAAGGCTCGTTTGAAGAGCTTGATATGTATGTCGAACATGGTTGTACCGATTTTGGGATGGAGGAGACCAAAATCCCCGGTGACGGCGTGGTCACCGGCAGCGGAACGATCAATGGCCGGCTGGTCTATGTCTTCAGCCAGGACTTCACGGTGTTCGGCGGTTCTCTGTCCGAAGCGCATGCGAAAAAAATCTGCAAGGTCATGGACAATGCGATGAAGGTTGGTGCGCCCGTGATCGGCATCAACGACAGCGGCGGCGCGCGTATTCAAGAAGGCGTGGCATCGCTGGGCGGCTATGCAGAAGTGTTTCAGCGCAATGTGCTGGCGTCGGGCGTGGTGCCGCAAATCAGCCTGATCATGGGGCCGTGTGCTGGCGGCGCGGTTTATTCGCCTGCGATGACTGACTTCATTTTCATGGTCAAAGACAGCAGCTATATGTTTGTGACCGGCCCAGATGTGGTCAAAACCGTCACCAATGAAATTGTCACGCAGGAAGAATTGGGCGGTGCTGTAACGCACACGACCAAATCCGGCGTTGCGGACAATGCGTTTGAAAATGATATTGAGGCGCTGTTGGCGGCGCGCGATTTTTTCGATTTCCTGCCTGAAAATAACCGCACGCCGGTGCCCGAACGCCCAACGGCGGACGCATGGGACCGCGCCGAGCCCAGCCTCGACATGCTGATCCCCACCAACGCGAACCAGCCCTATGACATGCATGAAGTGATCCGCAAAACGGTGGACGAAGGCGATTTTTTTGAGGTGCAACCAGCGCATGCGGGCAATATCCTGATCGGTTTTGGCCGTATTGAGGGGCGCACCGTGGGAATCGTCGCGAACCAGCCGATGGTGTTGGCGGGGTGTCTCGACATCAATTCATCGAAGAAGGCCGCGCGCTTTGTAAGGTTCTGCGATGCGTTTGAAATTCCGATTGTAACCTTTGTTGATGTGCCGGGATTTTTGCCGGGTGTCGGCCAAGAGCATAGCGGCATTATCAAACACGGCGCAAAATTGCTCTTCGCTTATGCTGAAGCAACCGTGCCGAAAATCACGGTGATCACCCGCAAAGCATATGGCGGGGCCTATGACGTCATGGCATCAAAACATCTGCGCGGCGATTTGAACTATGCCTGGCCCACGGCGGAAATCGCAGTGATGGGTGCGAAGGGGGCGGTGGAGATTATCTTCCGCGGGCTTTCTGCCGAAGAACAAGCGGTGAAGACCAAGGAGTATGAAGAGCGCTTTGCGAACCCGTTCGTCGCGGCGAGCAAGGGCTTTATCGACGAGGTGATCTACCCGCATTCGACGCGGAAGCGGATTGCGCTGGGGTTACGGAAGTTGCGGAACAAGGGGCTGGAAAATCCTTGGAAGAAGCATGATAATATTCCGCTCTAATCTTTGGGCAATGGCGACTCTGTGGTCGACTTTTCTTTTGGTTGGATGCGCTGCTGCAGTTCTGGTTTCTGCGTTTTCTGCTGAGCATCTTATCCTTCCGATAGCAGCTGTCGCGTGCATTGCCGGATCAATCAACATGTTAGCGCACATAGTTGTTGGTGTAACGTCAGGAGTGTTCCCATGGGGAGCGAGAGGCTATTCAAAAATCGAAAGGCCTACGACATTTTGGATTTTAGTGTTTGTATGCGCACTCTGTTGTGTTGGATATTTGGTTGTTGAATTAACAATTTTGGGGTTTTTGAAATGAAACTAGGCCGCCTAAACCATATCGGCATCGCGACGCCTTCCATCGCGGAGAGCATCGTCTTTTACCGCGATGTGATGGGTGCGACAAAAATCCATGAGCCGTTCGATCTGCCCGATCAGGGCGTGAAGGTCTGCTTTGTCGATACGCTGGGCGCGGGCGGGGCGATGGATGGGACGCAGATTGAGCTGATCGAGCCTTTGCCGGGCAATGCCTCCATCGCCGCGTTCCTCGAAAAGAACCCGGCGGGCGGGCAGCATCATATGTGTTAC
>JBEBKH010000176.1:0-2211 GCA_040079575.1 Chakrabartia sp.
GCTATGCCAATGCGGTGGACATTACGCAGGCGCTGGCCAAAGGCGCGCGCACGGGTGGGGCACGGATTTTCGAAAACACTAAGGTCACCAAAATCCGCCACAATGGGGAGCGGGTGACTGGCGTTGATACCGATGATGGCTCCATCGACGCCGACTATGTCGTGATCTGCGGCGGTATGTGGACGCGCGATCTCGCCGCCAGCATTGGCGTCGCCGCGCCTTTGCACGCCTGCGAACATTATTATGTGCTGTTTGAAGGCGTCGAGGGGATCGACAACACGCTGCCGGTGCTGCGCGATTATGATTATTGCGGCTATTATAAATATGACGCGGGCAAGCTGCTCGTCGGCGCCTTTGAACCCAATGCCCGGCCCTGGGGCATGGACGGCATTTCCGAAGATTTCTGCTTCGATGAAATCGCTGGAAGCTTTGAGCATTTCGAACCGTTGCTGATGGATGCCATGCGCCGTGTGCCTGCGCTGGAAAAGGCCGGCATCCAGAAATTCTTTTGCGGGC
Source organism: Chakrabartia sp. (assembly GCA_040079575.1). Lineage (GTDB taxonomy): Bacteria > Pseudomonadota > Alphaproteobacteria > Sphingomonadales > Sphingomonadaceae > Aquisediminimonas. Next base: position 517 of record JBEBKH010000176.1, read on the forward strand.
CAGAAAGTTTTACGCCCGATGTCCGGTATCATCTGGGCGAAAGCGCGGAGCTGAAAGGCTGTTTTGTTGCCGCCGGTCTCAACTCGATCGGTCTGCAATCGGCGGGCGGGGTTGGTAAAGTGATGGCCGACTGGATCCGCGATGGCATTCCGCCAGCTGACCTGTGGACCGTCGACATCCGCCGCAACATGCCGTTTCAGATCAACCGCAAATATCTGCGCGAACGCGTGACGGAAAGCCTAGGGCTGCTTTACGCGACGCATTATCCGTTCAAGCAATATGAAACAGCGCGGGGTGTGCGAAAGTCGGCGCTCCACGACCGGCTCGCCGCGCAAGGTGCGTGTTTTGGAGAAGCCTTTGGCTGGGAACGTGCCAACTGGTATGGCGAACCCGGCAGCACGCCGAAATATGAGTATAGCTATGGCCGACAGAATTGGTTCAACGCCAATGCAGCCGAATGCAAGGCAGTACGCGAAGCGGTCGGCTTGTTCGACCAAAGCAGCTTTGCCAAATTCCGGCTTGAAGGCCGCGATGCATGCACTGTCCTCAACCGCGTCTGCGCGAACGATGTCGATGTCACACCAGGTAAGCTGGTCTATACGCAATGGCTTAACGAAAAGGGCGGGATTGAGGCAGATCTGACCGTAACGCGGCTTTCCGAAACCGCTTATCTGATTGTTACCGGTGCTGAAACCGAGACCAAGGATTTCAACTGGCTGAAACGACATACGCCGGACGACGCACATGCGGTTTTGACAAACGTCTCATCGGGCATGGGCGTCATCTCGATCATGGGGCCGAATAGCCGAGCACTGCTGCAGTCGATCAGCCCCAATGATCTGTCGCATGGGGCCTTCCCTTTTGCGACCTACCAAGAAATTGAGCTGGGCTACGCCATCGTGCGCGCCAGCCGCATCACTTATGTCGGGGAACTGGGTTGGGAGCTTTACATCCCCACCGAATTTATGACCGGCGTTTATGACGAGATCGTCGCGGCGGGTGCTGCGTTCGGCCTTAAACATTGCGGCTATCACGCGCTGAACGCGCTGCGCATGGAAAAGGCATATCGCCACTGGGGCCATGACATCACTGACGAAGATACACCGCTGGAGGCAGGCCTCGGCTTTGCCGTGAAGATGGAAAAACCCGGCGGTTTCATAGGTCGCGAAGCCTTGCTGAAGCGAAAGGAAGAGGGGCTGAAACAACGGCTCGTCCAATTCTTGCTCAAAGACCCGATACCGATGGTTTATCACAACGAACCCATCTGGCAGGGCGACCGGATCGCCGGCTACATCCGCTCAGGCATGTACGCCCACGGGCTCGGCGGCGCCTGCGGGCTTGGTTATGTTGATGCAGCTGATGGCGGTGTGGTCGGGCCAATTGGTGCCGATGATTATGAAATTGAAATTGCGGGCGTCCGCTACCCTGTCACCGCCTCGCTTAAACCGATGTTTGACCCTACAAATGCACGGATCAAAATTTGATGTCTGAAACGCAAAGTCAATTGATGCACCGTCTCGCCGCGAACACGCGGGTGGGGTATAGTTTTGATCAGGAATTCTACGCCAGCGAAGCGGTGTTCAAAGCCGACTTCGATCAGATCATCTGCCAAAAATGGCTGCTCGCAGGGCACGTCTCCCGCATTCCGAATAAGGGAGATTATTTCCTGTTCCGGGTTGGCAATGAACAGATCAT
>JBEBKH010000177.1:0-2142 GCA_040079575.1 Chakrabartia sp.
AGTATGGCGCTTAAGCTCCGTCATCATGACGGGGGGCTTCATGCCAAAAACAGGCCCAGCGATGCTGTGGCAGGTGCTGTTTTTGATGCAGTTGAAAACGCCCGGGTAGAAGCGCTGGGTGCGCGGGCGATGGCGGGCGTCCGTGCGAATTTAACCCATGCGCTAGAGATGCGGATGCGTTCTGATCCCATCGCGCGGGCGCGTGTGGCCGATGAAGTACCGCTCTCAACCGCGGTTGCCCTTTTGGTGCGCGAACGGTTGACGGGTGATATGCCGCCTGAAACGGCCGATGCAGGCCTTGATCTGGTCCGCGATTGGATTGAGCAGAAGGCGGGGGGAGACCTTGATGCGCTTGGTCTCGCGCTTGATGATCAGACAGCCTTTGCGGCGTTGGCGCAGAAGCTTTTGGTTGATCTAGACCTGGTCGATGCCTCCGATGAGATGGACCCGACAGACGAAGGCGAAGACGAAGATTCTGACGACGAAGACGGATCCGATCAATCTGAAGATGAAGGCCAAGACGGCGAAAGCGATGCGCAAATGGAAGCGCAAGCGCAGCCTTCTGACGGCGACGCAGAGGACGGCGAAGCGCAGGATATGGAGTCTGAAATGGATTCCGATGCCGACGGCGAACCGAGTGATGAGGGCGAAGAAGGGATGATGCCCGTGCGGCCCAATCGGCCGCTTTCTGACTTACCCCCACATTTTGATTATCAGGCCTATGTCACAAAGTTTGACGAAGAAATTGCTGCGACTGATTTGTGTGATGAGGATGAATTGACACGGCTGCGCGCATATTTGGATCAGCAATTGCTCCATCTGCAAGGCGCTGTGACCAAGCTCGCCAACCGTCTCCAACGCCGCCTGATGGCACAGCAAAACCGCAGTTGGGATTTTGATCAGGAAGAAGGTATTCTCGATGCGGCACGGCTGGCGCGGATTGTCGTGTCGCCGGGTGTGTCACTGTCTTACAAAGTGGAACGGGAAACCGATTTTAGAGACACAGTGGTCACGATCCTGATCGATAACAGTGGGTCGATGCGCGGACGCCCGATCAGCATTGCTGCGATCAGCGCCGACATCATGGCGCGCACGCTTGAACGATGCGGCGTGAAGACAGAGATTCTAGGCTTTACCACGCGTGCATGGAAGGGCGGACAGGCACGAGAGGCTTGGCTCGCAGCGGGGCGTCCACCAACGCCGGGGCGGCTCAATGATCTGCGTCACATCATCTATAAAAAGGCTGATGAGCCTTGGCGTCGTGCGCGTAAATCATTGGGCTTGATGATGCGCGAAGGCTTGCTCAAGGAAAATATTGACGGGGAAGCATTGCTATGGGCGCATAACCGCTTGATCGGTCGCCCTGAGGAGCGCAAGATTTTGATGGTGATTTCGGACGGCGCACCAGTGGATGACAGCACTTTGTCCGTCAATAATGGCGCGTATCTCGAACGCCATTTGCGCCAAGTGATCAATTGGGTCGAAGCGCGCTCCCCCGTTGAACTCTGTGCCATTGGGATCGGCCATGATGTCACCCGCTATTATGCAAAAGCGGTAACAATCATGGACGCTGAACAGTTGGGCGGGACGATGGTTGAGCAGTTGGCGGGGCTGTTTGATACGGATTAGCGCCCCCATTTCACCCCAACCCAGAACGTTCTGGGTGTTGCGCGTTCGATGACTCCTGCCGCACTGATCGCGGCCTCTACTTGAGTGTTGGTGATATTTTCGCCGCGCAGGGACAGAGTAAAATGTTCGGTCAGCGGGACATTGAAGACACCGTCAATCGTCACAGCGCCGCCCAGCGCGCGAAGATTTTGATCATCTTCAAACTGACCGCTGACATAACGCGCCGTCATAGAAATCCATTTCCAGCCTAGCGAAGCGCTGCCGCTATGTTTGGCAACTTGGGCGGGGCGCATGCCGTTGAGGGGCAAGGCAGCGCCTGAAGCGCGCACCTTTGCATCGGTGTAGGCATAGCTTGCAGAGACACGCCATTCGCCCCTCGTCACGCGGGCATCCAGTTCAAGTCCGCGTGACACAATGGCATCAAGATTTTGGCGTTGGCGATAGGTTCCGCCGCTGGCAACAAAGCCGACGCCGGGAAACACGCCCGGACCAGCGCCCACTGTCACATTGGCA
>JBEBKH010000178.1:0-2070 GCA_040079575.1 Chakrabartia sp.
GGGTGGGGACTGTCCAAAAGTTCAGAGGCCGTGACAGCCTGCCTCTCTTCAGGAGAGGGAGGTTGATCCGCTGGATCCGCAAACGCCAGCCCATCCGAAAGCTTCAGCGCGGTTTCAAACGAATCCGCCAGCCGCGTCGCGATCCCATCCCGCACGACGATGCGGTCCACCACAACCTCAATATCATGCTTATATTTCTTGTCGAGCGCAGGCGCGTCTTCCATGTCATAAAATACGCCGTCGATCCGCACCCGCGTAAAGCCCGCACGCTGCCATTCGGCGATTTCCTTGCGGTATTCACCCTTGCGCCCGCGCACCACCGGGGCAAGCAAAAACAAGCGCGTCCCTTCAGGCAATGCCATGATCCGGTCGACCATCTGGCTGACGGTCTGCGCGCTGATCGGCAGGCCGGTGGCGGGGGAATAGGGTATGCCCACCCGCGCCCACAGCAGCCGCATATAATCATAAATTTCAGTGACAGTCGCAACGGTTGATCGCGGATTGCGGCTGGTGGTTTTCTGTTCGATGCTGATTGCGGGCGACAGGCCGTCGATATGATCGACATCGGGTTTCTGCATCATTTCCAAAAACTGCCGCGCATAGGCGGACAGGCTTTCAACATAACGCCGCTGCCCCTCGGCATAGATGGTGTCAAAGGCGAGCGATGATTTGCCCGACCCCGACAGACCCGTAATGACCGTGAGCGTATCGCGCGGAATATCCACATCGACATTTTTAAGATTATGTTCGCGCGCACCGCGCACTTTAATGTGGGTCAGCATCCGCGCTCTGTTCCATATTTGTTCGAATGGAGCAAGGGGGCGTGAGTTATGTTCGGCTTTTTCTGATATTAGGCCGCCAACAATTCCCGCACCAGTGACGGCTTGCGCGCGATCATTGCGAGCAACACTTGCGCCGGACCAGTAGGCTGCCTGCGGCCATGCTCCCAGTTGAGCAATGTCCCTTTGGCCACGCCGATACTCTTGGCAAATTGGCTCTGCGACAGGCCAGTGGTGGCACGGATCGCGGCGACATCAACGCGCGGTACTTCGATTCTGTGGACGACTGCGCCGGTCGTTTCGCCTTGCGCAAAGGCGAGGGCCGCGTTCAACCCCTCCTTGATCCGGTCATAGGCTTCGTTCATTTTCTTTCTCCATAAACGGCGATAATCCGCTTGCTCGTTTCGACCAAATCCGCCAGCTCCGCGCGTGACAGATTGTCCTTCTCATTCTTTGCAAACACCGTCAGCAAAAAGAGAGGCATCTGCGTTCCACCGAACACATATATTATTCGATACCCCCCACTCTTACCACCGCCGACACGTGGAGCACGCACCTTGCGCAGACCCCCGCCAAGTGCATCGCCCGCCTCTGGGTTTGCCGCCAGAAAGCTGACGATGCCCATCCGCTCTTCATCCGACATGATCGCCTTGGCACGCTTCAGGAACGTCTCCAGTTCGACAACAGTTTGAAGATGAGTCATGGAGACATTTTATAGGTCAATGACTTATGTGTCAATGGCGCATAGAAACTTGTACTACAGTTCTGAAAGCTCTCTCCGATACGAGCACGACTTGCGAATTTTGCTCAATTCTGGGAACGTTGCAGAATTAAAGAAAGTGCTATTGAGCGTCTCCAAGGTCGAGCGCTAACTGCCTTGAGCGTGCAAACTGCGTTAGCAATCTTTTAGTAATAGCACTACGAAACACCCTATAAGCGGCTTGGCCAGGATTCTGTGCCATAAATTCATCAACTTCAGTCTTAACGACCTCATAGTGCTTTACAACAGCGTTATATTCGAAAATATTTGTACCGTCAGCATCGCATTTACAGCTTAACATATACAAGAGGTGAAAGACCCCTTCGATTAGCCAACTTTCTTCATACGTTTTAGACGTTTTAGAGTTCATCGCTGACATCGCACGTCGACGATCCTCATCAATAAATTTATATATCTTCCATAAACACACAATATTTTCCGATGACAAAATCGACTCATCAAATATCCAATAATAATATTCCCCAAATATTTTATTTGACGAGGTTTTTGCTCGATCTGGCTCTCGTAAAA
>JBEBKH010000179.1:0-2064 GCA_040079575.1 Chakrabartia sp.
CCATTTTCGGCCATTAATATTGAGCCACTTTTCCAGAGAAAATATTAACTGTTCAGTTTGGATTTCAATCGATAGCTTTCTCCTCCCAGCATAAAAATGTGTGAATGATGGATGATTCTGTCAACGATTGGGACGGCAACATTATCATCAAAGAAGAACTCACCCCAGTTGGTAAAATCCTTGTTCGTGGTCAGGATAATCGACCGGTATTCGGGGTTTGAGGCGCAGTGGAACGGAAAACCGGGTTAACGCTTTTTATGATGCGCTTTTATTAAAGCAAATCGTTCTTGTCCAAATCAATTATCTCCGCCTGCCGGGTCGCGTAACGGCCTTAGCTCCCTATTCGCCACCGCTTCCGGCACAAAAAACGAATAACGCCCCAACATATTAATATGTTCATGCTGTAACGGAGACAGTCGGCTTACATCTTCGTCCCTCACCGGATAGCCTTCCATTCGGAGTTGCTTCAATGCCGCTTCCATATAAATGGTGTTCCACAGTACAATCATATTGAGCACAAGACCGAGCGCCCCCAACTGGTCTTCCTGCCCTTCGCGGTAATGTTGACGCAACTCGCCGCGCCTACCGTGAAAGACTGCACGGGCAACGCTGTGACGACCCTCTCCACGATTTAGCTGGGTCAGGGTGCTCCTGCGCAAGGCCTCGTCATCAATATACTTTAACGTATGTATGGTCTTCTCCATACGGCCAAACTCTGCAATGGCCTGCGCCAATCTGGTTGGCCGGTCACCTACTTGAAGTGTCCGCATAATACCGGCAGCAGGCACCTTGCCCAGCTTAAGCGAACCCGCCAGCCGCAACATATCGTCCCAATGGGGTTCAATTTTCTTCAAGCTGAGATTATGCTGCGATATCGCATTGAGCAGGCCATAATCAGCTGTGGGGGCAATCCTCCAGACGCGGGTGCCCCCGACATCAGCTAAGCGTGGACTGAACCGAAAACCACGTAAGCGAAATAGGCCGAACACCACATCGCTATATGCGCCGGTGTCGGTCATAATCTGAGTCGGCTTTAAATCTGTTTGCTGTTCAAGCACCACAGCCAGCAAAATTAGGCTATCCCTTAACGTGCCAGGCACAACGATGCCATTCAGTCCAGAGAACTGGTTAGAAAGGAGATTGTACCAAGTGGCACCGCGACCCATGCCATAATATTTAGGGTTTGGCCCTGCATAGACAGTCCGCACAGGGACAACGAGACGCATACCATCCGCAGAGGCCACTTCACCGCCGCCCCAAGCTTTCGCCAATTCAAGACGGCTTTGAGCATCCACCAGCATGGCGTTGGAGGCTGCCAAGGTGTCGTCGCGAATGTAATTCTGGTCTACCCAGGACAGCCGGTCACGCTTAAGTGCCGCCACATCGCCCCGAACCAATGGCTCCAGCCCGGTGTTGCAAGCTTCTGCCATTAGCACCGCACATACGCTAACATGCAAATCGGCGGCACGGGCCGTGCGCTCCGAAATATGCGTGAACGCATCGGTAAAATTGGTTCGCGCGGCAATCTCCAGCATGAGTTCCGGCAGCTCCACCCGTGGCAGCATGCCGGCAACTTTATCCCGGAGGGCGATCAGCGGGGCTGGTTCATCCAACTTGTCTAGCGGGCTGAGAACCAACTCTTGTTTGTCGCCGACCGTTTCGAAACGGACCGCCTGGTTTTCAGGCAATCTGGCGGCTACAGCGCGGTAAGTAAGATCCAGTTCGGCAGCCATAGCGTTGAGTGTTGGTTCAGCACTGGCTGATAATCCAAGTGTGCGGCAGATAAGAGGCCTTGTGGCTTCCCACTCGTCACCTTTTAGTAGGCCTGCGCGTGGATCGCCATAGCGCCAACTCGGCCCAATGAAAACATCGCGTCGCCGCAGGGCCGCCTGTAACCCTTCAAGCACGCAGAATGTATAGGCATGCACATCGATGGAATTATCCTCCCGCTTTACATGTCTTTGCCAAGATTTGCCGGCAAATTCCAGTGGTGCGCCATTGCCTGGCTTTTTCAACGTGAGGTTAGCTCTTAGCCAATCATAAGCGGCTACGATTGGCTTGCCT
>JBEBKH010000180.1:0-2050 GCA_040079575.1 Chakrabartia sp.
CCTGATACGTTGAGATCGGCAATGTTGATCACAGGGTTCCGCCCGCGCGGCAGGGCGATGTTCCCAGTCCCCGTAAACGGCCCCAACAGCGACCCACCCTTGGCGTTCCAGCCAAAGCCCAGTGGCGTCGGCGTGAGCAGTAACGTGACCCTGTCTAACGCCATCGTCCTGTTCGGGCTGGCCAGAACGATGTTCATTTTGGGCCGGTCAATGGGTCCGTCGAGCGTCAACCGCAGCGGTCCATATTGTTTTTGCGTTCCGTTGCCTTCAAAAAAGAATGTCCCATCACGGCGGCGGTATCCCTTGCCCGAAAGGCGGATTGCAGGCCCTGTCAGTTTCAAATTGATGAAATGCAGCACACCGTCGCTGCCGCGTTCAAGGCCTGTATCAATTTGCGGCAATCCTCCGGCCAGACCAGCGAGAAAATCATTGTCAAACCGCCGCACCCAAGCCTGCCCACGCCCCATGATCCGCGCGCCCCGACCATCGCTGCCGGGCACGGCTTTTAATTCGCTTTTCACGTCAACGATGCCGAGGCCGGGTATTAAATAACGTTGCAACTGCCCTGAAAGGCCAACATCATAGCGCCCCGTTATCAAATCGATGAACAGCGAAACCTTTCCGGAGAGCTTATCTGATTTTAGGATCAATCCGTCACCGACCACCGTCTTACCCGTGGCAAGCAACACCCCGTCAATGGATAAATTGGCAAGGATCCCGCCACCAACATCACCAACGCCTGTCACGCGCCGTGCACTGAGACGCACAGGGACGCGCACCGGCGCAGTTGAAAGTCGCCCCTGCCCAGAAGCGCGGACATCCTCAAACCCTGTTTGATCAAACGCCACGCGCGGCGCAGTCAACAGATAGTCAAATGCAGCACTTGAAAACAGCCCATCAAACCGCAGTTTCAAAGCAACATCTCTGCCTGTCATATTTGGAAAAAATGCTGGCGGATGCAGTAACTTTGCGCTCACCAACATATCGTCGAAGCTGCTGTTTCGCAGATCGATAACCCCATCAGCGCGCACCGCAAGTGCTGCCGATGTGAGCGCAAGATGTGTATCAAGCCGACGGTTGTTGAGCATACCACGGCCGCGCACCAGAACATTTGGACTGGTCAGCCGCTGCAATTTTCCTTTTAGGATCGTGGCTGGGCTCACTTGACCGTCGAGCGCATATACCCCCGTGCGCTGGCTCAATTGCGCTTTGGCAATTTGGGTCCCCGATGCCAGAACGCTGAGCCCGCCGCGCCATTCTTTCCAACTGCCATCACCCGTCAAACGGCCTGTAATACGGCGCTGCGTGCCAATCATTGCACCAAAAACTCCACCGCTTGGCGCATCTAGCCGTGCATCCAGATCAAAAATATTGCGGTCTGGCTGCGCGTCTAAAGAAAGCGAGAGTCGGTCCCCCTGTGTCGCATCCGCATCTAATGCAACGGTGGCGCGCCCGGCACGAATATCCGCCTTACCTGCCACGCGCCCCGTCCGCCGATCCCCAGCGATACCCTTTGATATGGTCAAACTATCAATTGCAAGAGAACCGATATGGACGTCAAAAGATGGCAACAAGGAACCGCCGGGCGCAGAAGAATTGAGCTTTGGCAGGCGAGTTAGGACCGCGCTTTTCGCGTGCAGACGGTCAATATCAAGCCGATTTGTGAGCCAACCAAGCGGTGACCAATCCAGCGTGACATTGGGGGCTTCAAAAAATATGCCTCTGGGATCGCGCAATTGCAACTGGCGCAGTCGTGTATCGCTGTAAATAGACCCTTCGATCCGGCCAATGCTAATCTTCAGTCCTGACTTTGGGGAGAGAGCCGCAATACGGTCTGCGATGAAGCGGTGACCAATATCGGTATCGGCTCCCCATGCGAGTCCTGCAATCAGCACCACAAATGCGATCAGGCCTAAACCAATCCAGCGTAACACCCGTTTCAAAATGCTTGCCCCAATGACACATAGACAGCGACGCGCGCGTCGCCGGGTTGGGGATTGATCGGTGTGCCAACGTCAATGCGGATCGGGCCGAAGCTTGAATGATAGCG
>JBEBKH010000181.1:0-2043 GCA_040079575.1 Chakrabartia sp.
CGTGGTGCGCGGGCCATAGAGCGAAGCATAATGAATTTTTTGATGCTTGCCGTTTTTGAACAGCAAATTGCCATCCCCCGTTATGGTTTGACGAAATTGTGCGAGGTCCGCCCGTTCAATCTCATCCATCACCAGCTCATCTGTTTCGAACAGATAGAGGGTTGAAATAAATTCATCCAAGTCCCGCGGCGGGGGGGCGTAATTTAACTCGAACAATGGGTGCGGCCCAGTCTTTTTTGTCGTATCCAAAGTGCAGTTTATGACGATAAAGCAACAAATGATTGTGATGCGTATCACATTCTTTTGGAATTGTGAGCAAAAAAATGGCCCGGCGCAAAAGCGCCGAGCCACAAGTAAGAAAGTCACCTGTGAAACAGGATCCCTTCGGGTCGCACCCCCTAAGTACGAGATTCGCAATAAAATGGATTGGAGAAATTTAACAAAATAGAAGAAAATCGACGCGGTTAACTGTGAATCTGGTCGCAAGCGTCAATATTATTTATCCAGTAGTGCAATAAAATTGTCATGAAATGGATTTCCGCGACTCACCTTTGACGTTCAGGCCCGCGATTGCTAGCGGCTGATCATGACCATATTCAGCCTCGCTCGACCGGCCATTTTTTCAATTGATCCTGAAACGGCGCACCGCCTGAGCATCGCCGGATTGAAGTGCATCCCATATACCAAACCCCCGGTTGCCGACCCCCTATTGGCGTCAGTGGTCGCGGGTATCACATTCCCAAATCCAGTCGGCCTTGCGGCTGGATATGACAAGGATGCTGAGGTTCCCAATGCCATGTTCCGTTTTGGCTTTGGCTTTGTTGAGGTCGGCACTTTAACGCCTTTGCCGCAAGCTGGAAATCCAAAACCGCGCCTGTTCCGTTTGGTTGAAGACGCAGGCGTGATCAACCGGATGGGGTTTAACAATGGGGGGCAGGAGGCCGCCTATGCACGGTTGGCACACGCGCGATCACGTGGTGGAATTATTGGCGTCAATATCGGCGCGAACAAGGATACGGTGGATAGGATTGCTGATTATGTCGCGGGTGTCACGCGGATGGCGGACGTCGCTTCCTATCTCACGATCAACGTCAGCTCCCCCAATACGCCGGGTCTGCGTGCGTTGCAGGATGAAGGTGCGCTGACCGACCTTCTGGCGCGGGTGCGCGATGCGGTGGCGGAGGATGGCCCGCCAATTTTCCTCAAACTCGCGCCTGATCTTTCGCACGCGGACATTGATATGATCACGCGTGTCGCCCTTGGTCAGGTTGATGGGTTGATCGTTTCAAACACAACGCTCTCTCGGCCACCGCTTAAGGCGCGCGATGCTGGGGAGGCGGGGGGGCTGTCTGGCGCGCCCTTAAAACCACTGGCGCAACAATGCCTGACCGCATTCCGCAAAAGCAGTGGCGGTGCTATCCCCTAGATCGCAGCAGGCGGCATCGCTTCAGCGCAAGACGCTTATGCCCGGATCAGGGCCGGGGCGTCTTTGGTGCAAATTTATTCAGCACTGGTTTATGATGGGCCGGGCCTCGCGCGGAGGATCAATACGGGGCTGAAATCTCTTTTGATCCGCGACGGTTTTGCATCAATTGCTGATGCGGTTGGCGTTGATGCGCGTTAGGGCTTGCCGCGCGAGCAGGGTTGGTTAGGGTTGGCGTTATGAAAAAATTGATCGCAACCGTATTTCTATTCGTTTTGGTCCCTGTCGTCGCGCATGCGAAAGACGGCGTTGTTTCTGCCGCTGATCCGCGTGCTGCCGCTGCTGGACAAGAAATCCTTCGTGCCGGTGGCAGTGCGTCCGATGCTGCGATGGCGATGATGGTCGCACTTTCGGTCGTGGAGCCGCAGTCATCAGGTATTGGGGGGGGCGGGTTCCTTGTTCACCACAGCAGCGCAACAGGTCAAAGTACCACGATCAACGGCCGTGAAACGGCCCCTGCATCTGCGCGCGCTGATATGTTTGTCGGCGCTGACGGAAAAGCATTGCCGTTTGTACAGGCTTTTCCAGGCGGGCGTTCGGTTGGTGTGCCGGGCAATATT
>JBEBKH010000182.1:0-2036 GCA_040079575.1 Chakrabartia sp.
TCTTCGCTCACCCCCGTGGGCGCGAATTCGGTTTCGATGTTCGATGACCAGCCATGTTCATAATCGGCCACACTGGCGGCGGCGTCGATGGCCGCCTGGTCTTTGAGCGCGATTTCATTCATTGTGTCAAACTCGTCAGGGTGATGTTCGCGAGCGCCCCGCGCACCGCTGTGTTGACCAGCGGCCAATGGGTCTGCACGCGGCACGTTCCTTCCATCCCGCAGTCATGTTTGCCGGTATCGACACAGGATGTCATGGCAATTGGCCCCTCAATCGCTTCGATAATGTCAGCAAGCGATACCGCAGCGGCAGGCCGTGCCAGCTTAAACCCGCCGCCTGCGCCGCGCACAGAGCGCAGCAATCCAGCGTGGGAGAGTTTGCTTATAAGTTTCTGGACGGTGGGGAGGGGAATGCCCGTTTCTTCGGCCAATTGCGCAGCGTTCGTGCGAACGCGCATTTTGCCGGTCGTCGGGTCAAGCCCGCCGTGGCCACAGTGGCGGGCAGCAGCAGCCATCATCACAACGGCATAATCGGCAAGACTCGAAAGGCGCATAGGAGTTAATTGGACCAATTCAGTCCGAAATTCAAGTGCGGGGAAGAAGTTCTCTAAAATTACTGGGGTGGAGCGTCACGCGCATGATCATGCTTTCAACCGTGCGCAAATGCCGCGGGGTTTGGGCTGTGACGCGCTTGACCTCACGGATCAGGTGCGATCTGTCGGCATAATGCGCGGTGGCTTCGTCAGGAATTTCTCCTTCATGCATGACGATATGGCTCGCGGTGCGCAGCGCCCCATATTTACGCGCGAGTGTTTTGGGCGGGCCGCCCCAATAACGGTTGGCAATGCGTGTCACTTGACGCTCTGACAGTGCGCACTGTGCATAGAGCGCATCAACATCGGGAAAAAGGCTGTTCGATAGCCATTGCCTTATGGTTTCGTTGACGCGGCTATGGTCGTGCGGGATCGTTTTGATCAGCGGGGTTAGAAATGTGTCGAGGAGCGGTTTCATTTCTGCAATTGTTGTGCACTGGCGCAGCTGTGCGATCAGCGGGTCTGGCGGCGCATCCAGCAAAGCCGCGCCGTTGATAGCATCGTCGGCATAGTCACCCGCCACTCCGTTCAGCAGGCCTCCCCATGCTTGTGGCAGCAAACCAACGCCGACAAAACGCAATGGTCCCGCCACTGAAAAACTGCTCGATTGGTTCGAAGGGCCGGTCAGGAAAACAGGATGGGATGCCAAGCGCTTACCCGATGCAAAGTTTTGGTGGCCTTCTCCTTCCATGAAAAACCGTAAATGGCCAACGTCGGCACGCTGGACATCATCGATTTTGGAATAGGCAATTTCAAACAGATAATAGATGCAGACTGTGCTTGCGAGGGCGGGGCAGGGTTCCGCAAAACTAAGCTGCATCAGGTGCTAACCGTCAGATTGGAAACAACCCCTGCCAAACGACGGCGTTTGAAGGTCAGCGTGGTTAGCCGTGACAAGGTTGTTTTTAACGCTGTCGGCGTGATGCCGGTAAATTCTTTCAATTCCCTGATACAATGTGATTGGTCATAATAAGCTTCCGCGACATAATCATGCAAATCTCCGTCGCCGTGTACAATATGGTTGGCCGTGCGCAGGGCGCGGTATTTCCGGATGAGAAGATTGGGCGTTGCGCCGTAATAATGCTTGATGTGCAAATCGATCTGGCGGCGCGACAGGCCGGTGTTTTTTGCCAACGTCGCAATGTCTGGCAGCAGGCTGGCTTCAAGCCATTCATCGACGGCACGGATGAACCAAAGAGGCGCAGGTGGAGCGGTTGCAATACACGCCCTCATAAAGTCCGCCGCGATGGTCGTCATGTCGTCCAGTGTCGCTGCATTTCTGATCTGGGCGGTCATATCCTCAATTTTTGCGCCAGCCAAAGACTGCGCGTCGACAATTTTATTGGCATATTTAAATGCATCGACCCCCGTTAATACGGCCCAACCCGCGGGTAAAATACCAAAGCCAAACATTTTAATCGGCCCGCTCGCAACAACCCTGCTC
>JBEBKH010000183.1:0-2032 GCA_040079575.1 Chakrabartia sp.
GATGGTGGTCATAAAACACAGCGATAATATCAAACGCTTGATGGCGGGGACAGAACCGCGCGTGGGACAGAAAGGAGCGTGACGCGCGACGCGCAAGACCGTTTGGACCGGCTGCGGCTGATCCGGTCCACCAATATTGGTCCCGTCACTTACTTCCAGTTGATCCAGCGCTTTGGCACGGCCAAGGCAGCGTTGGAGGCGATCCCCCAGCTTGCGGCGCGCGGCGGCGGACGTGCACCACGGCTCGCCGAATTGCGGGATGTTGCAGCGGAAATCGAGGCGGTTGAACGGCTTGGCGCGCGCTATCTGTTTCTGGGGCAGGGGCTATATCCACCGTTGCTCGCCGAAATTGACACTGCCCCTCCTGCGCTGATCGTGCGGGGAGATTTGGCACTGCTTGACCGCCCGGCCGTGGCGATTGTCGGTGCGCGTAATGCGTCTGCGGCAGCGTGCCGGTTCGCGCGGGAATTGGCGCGGGGATTGGCTGCAGAAGGTGTGGTTGTCATTTCCGGACTGGCGCGCGGGATCGATACCGCAGCGCATCTGGGGTCGATTGAAGATGGGACGGTCGGGGTCATCGCCAGCGGGATCGACATCGCCTATCCGCCTGAAAATAAGGATTTACAGGAACAGGTTGCGACCAAGGGCCTGTTGATTGCCGAACAGCCACCCGGGCGTGAACCGCTGGCGCGGCATTTCCCGTTTCGCAACCGGATCATCGCGGGGATGGCACTGGGCACGGTGGTGGTGGAAGCGGCACCAAAATCAGGCTCGCTCATCACCGCGCGTCTGGCAACCGAGCTGGGGCGCGAAGTGATGGCTGTGCCCGGCTCCCCGCTCGATCCCCGCGCCCAAGGGTGCAATGGCCTGATCCGTGACGGCGCAACGTTGATCCAGTCGGTCGCTGATGTGCTGGAGGCGATTCGCCCGATTTCAACCGGGTATATGCGCGCGGCGGGCAATGATTACCGACCCGAACGGATCAGCGCGGACCCGTCAGATATTGACCGGATAAAAGTGATCGCGCTGCTTAGCCACGCACCAGTTCCCGTCGATGAAATTATCCGTCAGTCCGGCCTGCCGTCACCGGTCGTACAAATCGTTCTGCTTGAACTTGAATTGGCGGTGCGTTTGGAACGTCATGCAGGCGGGCGGGTGAGTTTGTGTTAATTTTGTCCAATACGCCGCTTGGGTGCCACGCCTAAAACCCCCGTTAGAAATCAAAGGGGGGATTTATGCAATTTTACAAACGGGTTACGCGCAGCGCAGTCATGGCGGCAGCACTTGGGTTGGCACTACAAAGCGGGGCTGCAATTGCCAAAGACACTGTGGCGGTTAAAATTGATAAGCCAGCCAGCTTCAAGGGTATGACACAGGTTGTGATTGGCCAGTTCACCGTCGCCTATTTCATCAAAAAGATTGATTATGACGGCGGTGGTTTCCTTGCGACTTCTGCCAAAGGGAAAGCCATTGGCCATTTGTCGGGCCTCTCCCCGCAGGATTATCAAGGGACCACCGACGCCATTTTTGCCGATTTCAAAAAGCAATTGGAGGCACAGGGCGTCACCATTGTTGATCCAGCGGGCCTGAAGGCCGATAAATATTATGCGAAGGTCAAACCCGAAGTTCAGGGTGGAAAAGTCGATGTGGTGCTCAAAAAAGAAGACCATGCCGACGCTCTCGCATTTTGGCCCACGGCACTGGGGCGGACGGACAATGCGCTGCTGCCGATGCGGATGATGGATATGAATGTGTCGCACAATTATACCGCGCAGTATAATTATGCGCGCACGGCAAAAGTGCCTGTTCTCAATGTCGTCTATTTTGTTGATTTTGCTAAACCGGCAACATCATCGGGCGGCGGGTTGTTGCAATCCGTGAAGGTGAAGGCAGGGCTTGCCATGTCTCAATTTGGGACACAAATCGCGTTGATGGACACAAGCGGCAAACTCGCCAAAGCGACGCTCGCTGTACCGATTGAAGAGGGCGGCGATTTTGCCGATATTCGCGAAACGACCTCTGCTGCGACAAA
>JBEBKH010000184.1:0-2016 GCA_040079575.1 Chakrabartia sp.
CGACCAACCCATCATGGACAACGACATCCGCTTCGGACAGCGCCCGCGCGGCTTTGAGGGTCAGCAGGTCAGGATCACCGGGGCCAGCACCAACAAGCACTACAAAACCTGAGGAAAATGAATTTTTCATCATATGTAAATGGCCCCAAGACGAGCGCACTTCAAACCAGAGATTATTGACCGCTATTTAGAATAGCTTGGCTCGACTTGGCGCAGACCAATGCCAATCGCCGCACGCGGAACGTCTTCTTCGGTCGATACAACCGGATAGGCACAGTAATCGGCTGCATAATAAGCGCTGGCGCGGTGATTGCCCGACATGCCAATCCCGCCAAAGGGGGCATTAGAGGAAGCGCCGCTTGTGGGTTTGTTCCAGTTGACGATACCTGCGCGGCTGTTCGACCAAAATGAATCGAAAAGTGCAACATCGCCCCCAATCAACGATGCGGAAAGCCCGTACTGGGTCGCATTGGCCTCCCTCAGCGCGCTTTCAAAATCGGGGACGCGGACCATCTGCAATACAGGGCCAAATAATTCATGATCCGGACGATCCCTTACGTGGGTCATATCGATGATCGACGGGCTGAGGAACGGAAGATTGGGGACCAAGCGGCGTAGAGGCTTAACCGGTTGCCCCCCCTTCATCATCAACGCCAGAAAACCCTCTTCCAGTGCTTCAGCGGCCTCATTATCAATCACCGGTCCCATGAAGGGGGCGGGCGTGGCATGGGGGTGATCCACGATCATGCGGTCCATCAGGGCACTGAGTTCTTTGAGCAAGGGTTCGTGCATGCCATCTTGGACGATCAATCGCTTTGCGGCCGAACAGCGTTGCCCAGCACTCAGAAACGCGGACTGTGCAACCAATACTGCAGCAGTGTGGACATCGGCTGCATCCCAAACAACGATAGGGTTGTTCCCGCCCATTTCGAGCGCCAAAATCTTACCGGGTTGGGTCGCAAATTGTTGATTGATGGCGATGCCGGTGCGCGCCGATCCGGTAAATAACAGTCCGTCAATGCCGTCATGGCTGGCCAGCGCGCGGCCATGATCCGGCCCGCCAACCACCAAACGGACAACGCCCCGTGGAATGCCTGCCGCATGATATAGGTCAACCAACATCGCGCCGGTTGCAGGGGTTTTTTCGGATGGCTTGAAAACAACAGCATTTCCGGCGAGTAACGCTGGGACAATATGGCCATTAGGCAAATGAGCAGGGAAGTTATACGGACCAAGCACTGCCATGACGCCGTGCGGTTTATGCCGCAGCTCAGTCCGCACGCCTGCGGTCAAATCAATCAGGCGGTGCGCCGTACGATCATTATAGGCGTTGATTGAAATTTCGACTTTAGCGACTACCGATGAGACCTCGGTCCGCGCCTCCCAAAGGGGCTTGCCGGTTTCGCGCGCGATGCACTCTGCTAATTCTTCGCTTTTGATACGCACGCACTGTGCAAAGCCGCGCAACGCTTCGACGCGTACTGAAAGTGGCTGAGATGCCCATTCGGCCCAATTGGCGCGTGCGGTTTCAACTTCGTGCCCGACATCGCTGGTCGTGCCGCGCCAATGAACCGCCCCCGTTGCCGGTTCGATTGAGATGATTTCATGTTCAGCCATATCTGGCGTCATACAAGAATCTGTTCAATGATCCAGTCTCATCGCCAACTTTCATAGCGTTTGGGATAGCGCTTCACCCATCAATCGTATCGCTTTTATTTTTTGTTCCAACGGTCCCCAATCATCGGCGTCGGCAATGGGTGACCATAGCGATTCCACTTCTTCAATCAGCATCGAACAAGGGGTGCTTTGTTTCCAATAAAAGTGCGACAGGGCACGCGATGGCGCAAAGGCTGAAATCAGAATTTTGAAGGGTTCAAAATCAGGGGCTGCATAAAGATTCCGTGCAGCTTCGCTCCTTAATTGACCCCCTGACCAGTCGAAATAAAATTGATCGATGGACAGACCCGACGAAACCAGCGCTTTTTCTAGGCAAGTGATGAAGACGGAGTCTTCTTC
>JBEBKH010000185.1:0-2001 GCA_040079575.1 Chakrabartia sp.
TGTTACCTCCATCGGTAGGCGGTTGGTCGATGTTCGGTAAAGCAGGTCGTTGAGGCAATGGCCACCTTGGCTGACCATAATCATCGCCCGTATTTTTTTGCGCAAATCATGAATGCGCCATTCAAGCCGAAATGCTGTCGCAACTGGCATGAAAGCCTCGGTAAAGCGATCGGATGTCATGCTGGGTGGGCAGGCAATGGCGATACGCATGAAAAAGCGCCCATTGGATTTATCGCAATATTGCGAACTTTCGACAATGTTGCAGTCCTGACTGGCAATAGAATTCGCTACACCGGCAACGATGCCTTTGCGGTCATCGCAAACGATCAGCAAAACAACATCGGCCTTAAATTGCATAGTCTTCCCCACCCTGACAAACTGAGCTCTCACCTAGCGTTGCAACGCGGCGCTATCCATTGCCAGTGCTCATATATTAGGCGTTCTAATCGCAATATGTAGATGATGTGATTGGTTGCGGAAATAATTTTACCAATCATGAAAATTTGGTCAGTTGCTTGCGGGGGTGTCGAGTTTCAGTCTGACAGACGGAGAATTGGCGCCTCGCACAAGTCGGGGTAAGGTTGAGGGGAAGAAAATTGAGAGCTTATCTAAAAATATCGACAGCTGCGTTTGTTTTGGCGGCGCTCGGCGCTGGCGGCGCGCCCGCATTTGCGCAGGACGAAACCGCCAAAGAAGATGACGGCGCAATCAAAGAGATTATCGTTACGGCAACGCGCCGCGATGAATCGTTGAACAAGATTCCGCTCGCAGTGCAAGCGCTGAGTGGCGATGCCCTCGGTGATCTAAACATCACAAAGCTGGACAAGCTTATTGAGTATCTTCCCAATGTGCGGACTGCATCGCGCGGCCCGGGCGCGTCATCAATCTTCATTCGTGGTCTTTCGACCGACTCCCCCGGCCTTCAGGTGTCAGGAACGGCGGGCGCGCAACCGACCGTAGCTTTGTATATCAACGATTCACCTGCTTCGTTGGTCGGACGCAACCTTGATCTATACACTGTCTCTCTGCAGCGGGTCGAAGTGCTGGCTGGACCGCAAGGCACGCTGTTTGGCGCCAGCGCGATGGGCGGCGCAGTGCGTTATATCACAAACAAACCGGATACCGCTGAATTTCACGCTGGTTTCAACGCCAGCTACGCCTTTACCAAAAGTGGTAAAGAAAGCGTCGCGGGTGATGCCTTCATCAACATTCCGATCGTCAAGGACAAGCTTGCCGTTCGCGCCGTGGTCTATACTGACCGGCAGGGCGGCTATATCGACAATGTAGCAGGCACGTTCCAAATGCCGTTTAACGCCAATGCGGGTGTTGCGGGTGCGCTTCCCACAGGCAACCCATTGTTGGTGATGCGCGCCATTCAGGCGTGTCAGCAATCGACCGTTTTAGTGGGCGGCGTGCCCTCTTGCGGCACCTCGGGCGGTGCTTATCTTTACAACACGCCTACGCGTCAGACGATCAATAACGATGCGTTTGTCGAAAAGGATTATAACGACGCGACCTATCGCGGTGGACGCTTGGCACTGACTTGGAATCTTAGCGAAGATTGGTCAGTCGACCTGATGCACGTTCGTCAGGAACTCGATACCGATGGCGTGTTCGACTATGAACCCGCGGTCGGCGATTTGCAGGTGACCAAGTTCAATGACAACTCGTTGCGGGATAAAGCAAACCTGTCGTCGTTGACGATCAACGGTCGTTTGGGTGCTCTCGATCTGATTTATACGGGATCGTATCTGAAACACAATGCGACACAGGTTGCGGATTATGCGGGCTCTTCGAACATCGGCCTGTATCTGCCCTATTATGAATGTGACCGCGGCGTTTATTATACCGCGGCGTATAATGGCAACATCGGCAACACCTGCTATGCGCCGAACAAAAGCTACCAAACGCGCAATCGCACCAAACGGCTTACGCAGGAATTTCGCGTAACGACGCCGGCTGAAAACCGCCTTCGCGGTACATTTGGTCTGTTTTACGATG
>JBEBKH010000186.1:0-1875 GCA_040079575.1 Chakrabartia sp.
GTCTATAAGGCAGCACCGCAACGCTATTATCTGGTCTCGGCCGGGGCCTATGAACGGCATGATCATGACTATCTGAAGAAAGCGATGCCGCACGATGGATCGGTAAGCTTTGAACGGCTGACGACGGCGATGGGTGTGCTGGTGCTCGCGGGGCCAAAGTCGCGCGCGGTGCTTGCCAAGCTGACCGATACCGACCTGTCTAGCGAGGCCTTTCCGTGGTTGACCGGCAAGAAAATCAGCATTGGTCTGGCGCAGGTCGATGCGCTGCGCGTCAATTTCATCGGTGAATTGGGCTGGGAAATCCATCATCCGATTGAGATGCAGAACTACATATTCGACCGGCTGATGGAGGCTGGCGCGGAGTTTGACATCAAACCGTTTGGCATCCGTGCGATGACGTCGATGGCGCTGGAAAAGAGCTACAAGCTGATCCCGCGCGAACTTTCGGTCGAGTACTCCGCGCATGAAAGTGGGCTGGACCGGTTCATCAGCATGAAGAAACAGAGCTTCTACGGCCGCGATGCGTTGTTGGCGTGGAAGGATAAGGGGCTGTCCAACCGGTTGGTCACCATGGAGGTCCACGGCGTTACCGACGCCGATGCGCGCGGGTCTGAAGCGATCTACCAAGGTGAGGAAATCGTCGGACGGGTTACGTCGGGCGGCTATGGCTGGCGCGTTAGCAAATCGCTTGCGCTTGCGATGGTGCGGCCTGATTTGGCGCATGTGGGTGCCGAGTTTGAAATCGCGATTTTGGGCGTGAGGCACCAAGCTACGATTATCGCGGACTCGCCGTTCGATCCCGATAACAATGCGTTGCGGAGCTAGTCCGTGTCGCGCTTCGCCGCTATCGCCGATTGGCTCGCACAGGACCGCAAAGGCCATACGTTGCCGCGTGAACTGTATGTCAGCGAAGAGGCCTTTGCATTCGATACGCAGGTGATGCTGAAATCGGTCTGGCTTTACGCTTGCACCGTTGCTCATGTGAAGAATCCGGGCGATTACTTTGTGTTCGAGCTTGCGCATAACTCGATCATCATAGTGCGTGGGCGCGACAATGAAGTTCGCGCATTTTGGAACAGCTGCCGGCACCGCGGCGCGAAAATCTGTCTGGAGCAAAAAGGCCGCGCGCCGCGTTTGATGTGTCCCTATCATCAATGGACCTATGGTCTTGATGGCCAGCTGTTGGCTGCGCGCAGTATGGTGGAGGATTTCGACAAGTCAGATCATGACCTCAATCCCGTGGCATTGGAAAATGTTGGTGGGTTGATATTCATCAGCATGGCCGACACTCCACCGCCGATTGACAGGGTGAAGGCTGACATATCCGAACAGATCGCGGTCTATAACCTCGAAAATCTCAAGGTTGCGGTGCAGGATGATTATATCGAGGACGCCAATTGGAAATTGGTGATGGAGAATAACCGCGAATGCTATCATTGCGACGCGGGCCATCCAGAGCTGATCAGTGTGCTCGGCACCACCGGCTTTGGTAAAGATGCGCCTGCCGACGATCATCTCGCGGCGAAACGCGTGGAATGGCAGGCATTGGGCATTGACCATGACCTGATCGAATTTCCCGACGGCTGGTGGCACCGCTTGGCGCGGCTGGCGCTTGCCAATGGGGCGGTGACGCAGTCGATTGACGGAAAGCTGGCCTGTCAGAAACTGATAGGGCCCTTTACCGAACCCGAAACATCCAGCCTTTCCGTTTGGACGCAGCCCAATAGCTGGCACCATTTCTGTTGCGATCATGTCGTGACCTTTTCGCTGACACCGCTCGGCCCGGACAAGACTTTGTTGCGGACAAGCTGGCTGGTGCATGCCGATGCGGTAGCGGGTGTCGATTATGACCCCGATCATCTCGCCGCCCTATGG
>JBEBKH010000187.1:0-1854 GCA_040079575.1 Chakrabartia sp.
CGGTTTGCACCTGAGCCAGTTTAATCCGTGCATCATCACGCTCGCGGGTAATCTCGTCGAGCCCCATTCGCATCGACGCGACCGTGTCAGCACCGCCCCGCGCGGTTCGACTACCCGCCCACCAGCCCAAAACCAGGCCAATAAGCAACACACAAATAACAATGACTGATAGTATCAGCGGTTCCAACTCAATGCTCCGATTGCAGAACGAATCTGGAACATAGTCGCGTCATAGCTGGCGTCAAGTTGCTTGTGCCGACGCTTTCCGTAAACGTTTGGCTTTCGCATAACTCATCATGCTAAGCGGCAAAAGCCCTGCATAAATCACGCTTGCACCAATTAACGCTACCCAAGGCGCAGCTATCAGCACTGCGCCAAATAGTCCAACCGCCGCCAATGCCATGAAGCGGAAACTTGGTCTGACTTTGATCGATGACCAGCTGAATGTCGCAACGTTAGAAATCATCAGCACTGCTACTATCAACAGCCATGGCGCGACAATGCGATAATCACGCACCCATTCGGCACCGGTTTCGAACCAGATCATCATTGGCAGCAAAGCAAGGCCTGCCCCCGGCGGTGAAGGCACGCCAGTATTGAAACCAGCCGATTTATGCGGCTGATGCTCAGTATCGATACGCGCATTGAAACGCGCCAGACGGAGCGCAGCGCAGAGCACGAAAAACACCGAAATTGTCCAGCCGAACCGCGGCATGTCCTGCATTACCCAGCTATAAATCACGAGCGCTGGTGTTGCACCAAAAGCGATGACATCGGACAACGAATCCAGCTCAGCGCCAAATCGGCTTTCGCCCTTTAGCATGCGCGCAATTCGCCCATCCATCGCGTCCAGAACACCTGCGACAACGATAGCGGCCACCGCATCTTCCCAGCGTCCCTGCATCGCAAACCACGCGCCAGAGAGCCCGGTGCAAAGCGCGAGCGCAGTGACCGCATTTGGCGCCAATGCGCGCAGCGAAATTCCGGGACGGGTTGCCTGTTCGTCCATCAATGACTAATTGCAATCAGGTCTTGGTCAACACCAAGCTCGGCAATAACAGTTTCGCCCGCCACACAGCGCTGCCCTTTAATGACCCGCGACGAAGTGCCCTGCGGAAGATATACATCCACGCGGCTACCGAAGCGGATGAGGCCGATACGTTGGCCATTGGCGACGCTGTCGCCTTCCTTCACAAAGGCAACAATGCGACGCGCTACCAGACCTGCAATCTGCGTAAATCCGATACGAACGCCATCAGAACGCTCCACCAGGAAATGCTGACGTTCATTTTCTTCGCTGGCCTTGTCCAGATCAGCATTCAAAAACTTACCCGCGATATATACGACCCGTTTAATCGTGCCCCGAATGGGCGTGCGGTTGATGTGTACATCAAACACACTCATGAAAATGGACACCCGCGTCATCGGCTGATCACCCAAGGCATCGGGGCCAGCCAATTCGGGCGGCGGGGGTACGCGCTCGATAAGTGTCACAAGACCATCGGCCGGTGAGACGACGAAGCGATCATCGGTTGGTGTCGCGCGCGCGGGGTCCCGGAAAAATGCCAGTGTCCATGCAGTAACCCCGAGCATTGGCCAGGCAAGCGTCTCCCATGCCATGAATGCGAAGAATAAGGTAATACCTGCCGCTATCAGGCCGAATTTTCGACCTTCTGGATGAACGGGAGGAAACGACCATTTTGCGACCCCGGTTCCCCGGTTCGTGAGTTCTTGTCTGCTCATCGGCCCTAGCTAGGGGATGAAGCGTGATGTTACAACCGATAGATGGCCTTTTCTGCCATTTTCAGGCAAACTCCGGCAGATGGTTGAACATATGGCAGACTTTGCTATGGC
>JBEBKH010000188.1:0-1849 GCA_040079575.1 Chakrabartia sp.
GTGCCGGACAAGGCATGTCGGGCCAGGGCCCGACCTACAATCCAAAATCCAGCCCCTTTTCGGCATAAATTTTTAACGCCTGCCCACAT
Source organism: Chakrabartia sp. (assembly GCA_040079575.1). Classification (GTDB taxonomy): domain Bacteria; phylum Pseudomonadota; class Alphaproteobacteria; order Sphingomonadales; family Sphingomonadaceae; genus Aquisediminimonas. The sequence continues at coordinate 90 of JBEBKH010000188.1, forward strand.
TTTTCCCTGAGCTCATCTGACAATTCCACGATGCGTGGCCGCTGGTCCAGACTGCAAATCATCGAATGGGCGATTAGACTTTCATAATGTGCATGCAATGTATTCGCCTGGGTTTCATGGATATCGCCGATGGACTTCAAGACTTCAATAATTTCCGGAGAGCGCTGCATCTCAAGCACTGCCTGATTCGTATTTGCCAGAGCCATCACCCGTGCCTGCAGGAAAAATTCCATATCCACAAGTCCGCCGTTACCTTGCTTGAGATCAAAACGAACCGTCGTGCTTCTGTCCAGTTCATTGCGCATGCGTAAACGCATCGCACTGACATCGGTGTTTATCAGAATCAAATCCCTGTGCGCCTGCAGCGACTGGCTACGAACCTGTTCGAATCGGGCTCGCACATGGTCATCACCTGCCAGCGATCTGGAACGCACCAGGGCCTGATGTTCCCAGGTCCACGCTCTTTCGCGCTGATATTCCTCGAAACTATCCAGACTCGATACCAGCAAACCCTTCGCGCCATCCGGTCGCAAACGCATATCCACCTCATACAATCGACCGGCCGGTGTAATCGTTTGCATCAGGCTGATAATTTTCTGCGCCAATCTCGCGAAATATCTGGAAGCGTCAAGAGAACGCGCACCATTCGATACCGCATTCGCCGGTGCATTATGCAAAAACACCAAATCCAGATCCGACGCAAATCCCAGCTCTTTGGCGCCAACACTGCCGTAGCCGATAATGGCGAAACCAGCATCGTCAATCGTTCCATGCGCTGACTGGATTTCCGCCTTGGCCAGTTCAAGCACGGCCTGCAAAATTACCTCGGCCAGCAAGGCCAACTGTTCGGCACTTTCGCTCGCGGCCTGTTGCTGAAACAAGGTAGCTTGGGCAATACGAAACGAAAGACTTTGCCGCATTTCATTCAAGGCATGCAAAGCCTGCTCGGTGTCGCCAATTGCCAAAGCCTGACTCGCAAGCGTCTTCAGCTGTTTGTGATCGGGAAATGCCTGAGCAACCCGGTGATCGAGTAATTCATCGAGCAATAATGGATGTTCGACCAGACGCTCCGACAACCACGCGCTGCGGGCAACAACATCTACCAAACGTTGCAGCGCGACGGGTTTTTCTTCCAGCAACGCCAGAAAACTGGTTCGTTTTGCAATGGCATGCAATAGACTCAGGCTGCGCGTCATAGCGGATTCAGGCGCCACGCTTTTTGCCGCCGCTTCCAGTATCAATGGCAGCACATGGTCAAGCCGCGCACGCGCTTTCTCGTTGAAACTTTGGACGGTGGAGTGTTTGCAAAAGTCCAGCAAGGCCTGATGTAAATCTTCGCTGTTATTAAAACCCAAATCGGCTAATTGCCGGGCATCGGATTGATCAGGCAAACCGCGCCAATAATCGCTATATGCACTGGTCTTTGCCTTGTGCCGTTTGGATGCCAGCAGATTGGAAAACTCTTCGGAAACAAAATCGCGATGCACCTGCAATGCATTTTCGAGCTCGGCGGCATTGGCATAATTCAAACCGCGCGCGATTCGATAACGCATCAAGGCGTCTTGTGGCAGGCTGTGAGTTTGTTCATCGCGCAACATTTGCACGCGGTTTTCTACCCGTCGCAAAAAAAGATAGGCCTCTTTCAATTTGTCGGCCGTCGATTCAGCCAGATGCCCTGCCTGAACCAGTGTCTGCATGGCTTTCAACAACGAGCGCTGGCGCAATGCCGGTTCACGGCCGCCGTGTATCAACTGCAATGC
>JBEBKH010000189.1:0-1805 GCA_040079575.1 Chakrabartia sp.
GTGATGGCCGCCCTTACTGCTTTTTAGCAAACCATCGAGAAAGCCAGCTAGTTTTAACTTCTGAATGGCTAACGTTGTCTCCCAAAACCGAGGATCCTGCGATTGCAAATTCGAGGAAATCAGGGTCATTTAATCGCCCCGCCAGCGTTTCCCTTTTGACGATGTGCAACAAGCGTGCGGGATCAAGTTCACCTCGCGGCGATGCCTCTTCAATACAAAGCAACTTATCTTCTGCCCGCCGTGCATTTGCAAACTGTTCAATGTTCCCGTTCTGCGACAAAATTTGCCGTTCGCAAAGGTCCAAAAAGGCTTTTCGCAATGCCAACAACACCACCTTATCCGCCTCTAACGTAAGCTCACCGTGCAGTGCTTTAATGCGGTGAACGTAGAGCAACGGCTCGAAATTTCGTCCCTGTGGTAGCGACTGCAACTCTTCGGCTAAAATTTCTATTCGGCTGTCCATGTGAACAGCATTACCAAAAGTGCGAAACAACAGCAATGCGATGAAAGGACGTCCGATTGAACGCCGCTTGCATCCGTTATGGCTGAGGTATATTGCCTAAGTAATGGACGACATACGCATCTCCCTTTCCGGCAGCACAAAAGCCTTTGTTGATGCTGAGGTTGCTGACGGCAGCTATGCTTCGGTCATCGAATGCGTTGACGACATTCTGCGGGTTGGGACCAAAGCAAAGGCGCAGGAGAAGCTGGAGGCCATGCTGCTTGAAGGTCTTGAAAGCGGCGACGGCAAGCCTTGGACGGATGATGACTGGGAGGCGCTGAAGCGTCGGGTCCGGGAAGCTTGAGCCTGTCAAATTACCAAACAAGGCCCGAAGCAAATCGGGATTTGGAAGCACATGCCAAGCATCTGACCGTAGAAGCGGGCGACGATCTGGCTATGCGCTTTATCGATTCCGCCCGTGATAGTTTTGCGGCCCTCGGCGATACGCCGTATATGGGCGCTCGTGTTGGAAGTCGGAACCCAGCGTTTGCCGAATTGCGAAAGTGGCGTGTGGACGGCTTTGCCAATTATCTGATTTTCTATCTGCCCCTGCACGACGGCGTGGACATTTTACGTGTTCTGCACGGCGCACAGGATTGGTGGCAATCTCTCGATATTGACCGCGAGCCATGACCACCGTCCAAATCAACGCCACCCTCAACTACCACCTGCCCCGCGCGTCCGATGTGTTGTTGGCGGTGGAGGTGATTCCCGGGATGACGGATCAGACGCTTGTCACTGACCTATTGAAAGTCGGCGGCGATTGTTCGCCGTTGAAAACAATTGAGGGCATGGATGGCCTTGGGCGGCGGACTTGGCTGCATGCGGAGGGGCGGATTGATATTCGCTATACCGCAACGGCGACCATCGACCGTGCGCCGATTGCTTTGTCTGGGCTGGATACGGTCCCGCTGGCCGACCTTCCGCCCGCCTATATCCAATATCTGATGCCCAGCCGCTATTGCCCTTCCGACCGCCACGACAATTTTGTCGCCACACGCTTCGATGCCAAGTCACCGGGCGACCGCGTGTTGCAGATGGCGGAGTGGATTTTTGGCCATGTCAAATATGCACCGGGGCGGCCGGGCAATGGTGGCAGTGCAACCGATACGTTTATTACGCGGCATGGGGTTTGCCGCGATTTCGCGCATCTGCTGATCACCTTTGCCCGCGCCGCAGACATTCCGGCGCGGATGGTTTCGGCTTATGCTTTGGGTATAAATCCACCCGATTTTCATGCGGTGGTCGAGGTTTATCTGGATGGTCGCTGGCATCTTGTCGATGCAACGCGTTTGGTGCCTGA
>JBEBKH010000190.1:0-1787 GCA_040079575.1 Chakrabartia sp.
CCGCTAGCGGGCACTGGAATGGACCTCCAAAACGGCCATTCCCTGATCGAATACAGCGCGCCTTGGGGTCGCCCGATTGCCAGCTGGGTGCCCTTATGGGGCGATGAAGGCAAAATAGAAATCGACGCGATCCGTGCACGCTTGAACCAGCGTCTTGGCGAAGAACGCGCAAACCGCATCGCCACACTCAACCGCAATATGGTGATCTTTCCTAATCTGGTGGTGAACGATATTATGGCAATCACCGTCCGAACCTTCTTTCCCACCGCGCCCGATTATGTTGAGGTTAACGCTTGGGCGCTGGCGCCGGTCGAGGAAAGCGATTGGCTGCGCAAATACCGATTGTTCAACTTCACCGAGTTCCTTGGACCGGGCGGATTTGCCACGCCCGACGATGTTGAAGCCATCGAAAAATGCCAGCAGGGCTATGCCGCAAATGGCAACGGTGACATGTTTAACGATATTTCCAAAGGCATGCTGCGCGAAGGTGGGCCAAGTTTTGACGATGAAGCGCAAATGCGCGCTTTTTGGATCGAATGGGACAAACGGGTAGCAGAGGCAGAGGCATGAACATCGATGACACCCTCCTCCTTCGCCTGCGGGTCGAAGATTTTCTTTGGCAAGAGGCTGATCTGATCGATCAATGGCGGCTTGACGCATGGCTGACGCTGTTCACCGACGACGCCCATTATTATGTTCCGCCCAGTGATGTGGACGGGGACACAGCCGATCCGGACACATCGCTGTTCTACATCATGGATGATCGCAACCGAATGAAGGAACGGGTCATCCGCCTGAAAAAAATTGGCGCGCACAGCGAACAGCCGCGGTCCAAAGTGCGGCATATGATTAGCAACGTGCGCGTGCGGCGCGAGGGTGATGTGATACACGCCCGTTCGTCTTTCGCGGTTTGGCGCAACAAGGACGCGACCAGCGATGTCTTTGTCGGCCATTATCTCCACGAACTGATTGAAGTGGATGGAGACTTAAAAATCGCCAAGAAGACCGCCGTTCTTGATATGGAGGCTCTGCGCCCACATGCGCGGATCAGTATCATTCTATGACCCATCCAATCCGATATAAGCGCCTTGGCTATGCGGCTTTGCACGTAAGCGACGTGGTGAAAAGCGCGCAATTTTACTCCGAGATCATGGGGCTAGAACTGGTCCGTCTGGATGACAAAGTGGCGTGGCTGCGGTGCAGCGACAAGCCATATGATCTGGTATTAGAAGCAGGAGATACGCCGGGGCTATCGCGTGTCGGCTTTGAACTGGAAAGCCAAGCGGAACTCGCCAAGGCGTTCGATCATATCACGCATGTCGGACTCTCTCCTGTCTGGAGCGCAGACAACGCCTTTCGTTTTTGCAACCCAGATACCGGACTTGCGCTTGATTATTACGCCGAACAAGCCGTTGCCGTTGCACCCTATCAAGCAACCGTGACGCAAATCGTCCGGCTTGGTCATGTTGTGCTGAATGTCGCCAACTATGCCGATGCGCACCGTTTCTGGGTCGATCAACTCGGCTTTGAAATATCCGATCATGTGCCGGGCAAAATCGCGTTTCTTCGATGCTGGCCCAATCCGTTGCACCACAGCTTTGCCTTGCTGACGGGCCCCGCCGACAGCCTGAACCATTTCAACTTCATGGTGACCGACATCGATGATATTGGCCGTGCGATGAACCGGATGAAAAAGGCCGACGTTCCCATCGTCTTTGGTCCCGGACGACATTTGCCGTCGGGCAGTATCTTTCTTTACATGCTCGATCCCGATGGAATGTCCACCG
>JBEBKH010000191.1:0-1773 GCA_040079575.1 Chakrabartia sp.
CGCTGGGGCATGGCGCATATCAAGACGACGCAATTGCTTTATGCTTCACTGATGAAGATGGAAGCGAAGGCTTTAGGCGCGGATGACGCATGGCTGGTGCGCGATGGTTTTGTGACAGAGGGGACCTCGCAAAACGCGCATATTGTGACCACTAACGGCGTGCTGGTGACGCACCCGCTGGACGAACAGGCGCTGCACGGGATTACGCAGGTAGCGTTGAAAGAACTGGCGGCGCGCGAGGGGATCACCATCGACGTGCGCACCTTTACTGTGGATGAGGCTCAAAACGCGGCAGAGGCGATGAACACGGCGGCGTCGGCTTTTGTGATGCCGGTCACTTGTATCGATGGCGTTCAGATTGGCACTGGCAAAGCTGGGCGGGTGACAAGAAAACTACGCGATATTTACATAGAGTTTGCGCGTAGTTCGGCTATTTAGAGCGGCAATAAAAACAGGAGAGTGCGATGCGGTTTTCAGGAATTTTTGGCGCAGCAGCGCTGCTTTTGGCTTCGACACATTTGGCAGGAGGTGCCGCAATGGCCGCAATCCCCGTTCCCGCATCAACACACCCAACCGTCGCCATCGGGGCAGGGGCTACTGAGGAAACTGCGCCTGACATTGCCGCGATCAATGCGGGCTTGAACACCACCGAGCCGACCGCCGATGTTGCGATGGAAAAGAACAACCGCGAATTTGCCAAGATTATGGCGGTCGTCAAAAAATACAAAATTGATCCTAAAGACCTTAAAACCACTGGCGTCAGCGTTGGCGAAGATTTTGAATACACCGACGAGGGGCGCAAGCCCAAGGGCTATGTCGCATCAAACAGCCTGTCGATTAAAGTCCGCGATTTGACAACGATCGGCGCGTTGATGGCGGATTTAGTCGCGGCTGGGGCGAATAATTTGAACGGTCCGCAATTTGCTCTCGATGATAGCGAAGCATTGACTGACAAAGCGCGCGAAAAGGCTTATGATACGGCGCAGCGCCGTGCATCGGCCTATGCGCGCAAAGCGGGCTTTAAATCGGTGCGTTTGCTGACGATTAACGAAGGCGCGGGCGAGATGGGAAGCCCCTACAACGTGTATGCTGACGCTGCAGCTGCTGGTGCAGAAGCCGCAGCCGAAGCAATGAAAGCGGTGGCACCAGCCCTTATCGAACCCGGCCTCGTTTCCGAAACCGTCTACGCCACCTTCATCTTCGAAATGATGCCGTAGCATTTTACAACAAGAAACATGCTTTCCAAAGCCTTACGACGACATTCAGATTCCGTTCAACGGTGCGGCGATAAAGAGTGAGACTATGAAAAACCGCTTCGCCCTTTTCGTTGCCGTAGCTGTCCTTGCGACCAGCGTCTCGCCTGCTTTCGCCCTCGCGCCAAAGGCCGACCAGCAAAGCGCGCGAAAGCAGATGAGTGACGGCAAAGTACTGTCGCTACGGCAGATTGAAGGCATCATCCTGCCGCGGATGAAGGGTATGGAATATCTCGGCCCTGAATATGATCAGGATACCAAAATCTATCGGCTGAAATTCGTCGATGATGGCCGGGTGATCTTTGTGGATGTCGATGCCCGCACAGGTTCGATCATTCGTCAGCGTTAATCCCTGATACATGGTGTTTAAGCCTTTTGCGGAGGCGAAGCTTATCTGTTATCGCGCAGCAACACTGAAATAACGCCAAGTTAAAAAGGGGCAAAAATGCGCATCCTGATCGTTGAAGACGAACCCACGCTGGGGCAACAGCTGAAAAACACGCTGGAAGGCGCAGGCTAT
>JBEBKH010000192.1:0-1734 GCA_040079575.1 Chakrabartia sp.
GGGGAAGTCGTCCATCAACGGACGCAGCAAGCGATAGTCGGGGCGGAAATCATGCCCCCATTCGGACACGCAATGCGCCTCGTCTATCGCAAACAACGCGATCCGCGCCTCGCGTAACAGCCCGCGAAAATCAGCGGTGCTGGCACGTTCTGGCGCGATATACAGCAGATCGAGATTGCCATCACGAAACCGCTCGATAGTTTCGGCACGGTTGCTGTCAGCAGACGTCAACGTCGCCGCCCGTATGCCCGCCGCATTGGCGCTGCGCATCTGGTCGTGCATCAACGCGATCAGGGGGGAGACAACAATCGTGGTCCCGCCAAGCAACAGCGACGGCAGCTGATAACACAAAGACTTGCCCGCCCCTGTCGGCATCACCGCTAGCGTCCGCTGCCCCGCCAGCACACGATCAATCACATCACGCTGCACCCCGCGAAATTCGGGGAAGCCGAACACGCGGTGCAGCACATCTGCGGGGTCAATTATGTCGGGAGCGGTCGCCATCGCATCCCGCGCTACGGGGGAAAGCGTTTCAAGAATAGACCGCTGATGCAACACGCACGACTCCGTTGTGGAAATCTCCAATGAAAAGCTGGCTAACACCCAGAGTCGTGCTGGAACATAAAAGCAACAAATGCAGTTGGCAAGATTTGAGACTTTCAGGTGTTGTCTCAGTTTGAATTACCGCCCGCGTCCCGAATATAAAGTGTGACGGGGTAACCTACTCCCAATGCCCAAGCGATTGCTTCGGTTAAAGAAATTTTCGCCCGTTCTTCATAATCGCTTTCGCCAAGGTGCGGCGCGCTGTGATCAGCATCCGCGCAAGTGTTATCATGCCATGTCGGCTCGATGACGACATCGACAGTACGCCAGCGATAGGGTTTTGTCCGTTCATCGACAATGTTTAGAATCACTTTGTGCCTCTATTATTATAGGAACCTTGTGGCTTGTGAGCCGGCGCGAGTTGATAAATCTTAGTGAGATTTTGACGATTTCAGTGAAAGTGCATTCTATGCAAAGCAAAAACCCTCAAGCCGCCAACCGGCTTGGTATCGCTTCCAACTCAGCCGTCAGTTTTTGCTCCAAAAACCACAGGTCATAGCTTTGCTGCATCCGCGCCCAGATGCCCGCGCCGTTGCCGCACCAACGGCCGAGGCGCAAAGCGGTCTCGGTGCTGACGCCAAGCTGGCCCGCCATAATGCGGTGCAGCGTCTGGCGTGACACGCCAAGTTCGCGCGCGGCAGCCGATACGCTGATATTAAGTGCGGGCAAAATCTCATCACGCAAGATCACACCGGGATGAACCGGCGGCATATTGCGGGGCCTGCTTTTGCGAAAAATTTCAGTCATTGTTCGTCCCTAATGATAATTTTCAAGATCGACTTTGGTTGCATCGCCGTCGGCAAATTCAAAGGTTATCCGCCACGGGCCGTTCACGCTGACGGCAAAGCGTTTTGGCTTGCCGCGCAGACCGTGGAAGTGGAACCCAGGCAAATTCATGTCTTCTGCTACAACCGCGTCGTCGAGCACCGACAGCCGATTGCGGCAACGCTCCACAAGGTCAGCTCTCACTTTGCTTGCGTCATTATCAAAGAATAATAAGGCCAAGCCTTTGTGGCGAAAGCTTTGGATCATGAACTTAAGTGTAACTTATTATGCTACAGCTTGTCAAGACGTTTGGAAGATTCGATGCCGCTGAAATATGGCGACACCGCCCACCGCCGCTTGCACCCC
>JBEBKH010000193.1:0-1703 GCA_040079575.1 Chakrabartia sp.
GTCGTCCTGCACATGATGGTCGGTAACGCCCGATAGGTACACCATGTGCTTGCCATTGCCGCCGCCGGTAATGCCGATGTCGGTTTCGCGCGCTTCGCCCGGGCCGTTGACGACGCAGCCAAGGACGGAGAGCGACATTGGGGTTTTGATATGGCCCAGCGCGTCTTCCAGTTTTTGCACGGTGCGGATCACGTCAAAGCCTTGGCGGGCACAAGACGGGCAGCTGACCACGCGGACGCCGCGGGTGCGCAAGCCAAGGGATTTCAGGATTTCATAGCCGACGCGGACTTCTTCTTCGGGTTCCGCTGACAGCGAAACACGGATGGTGTCGCCGATGCCCGCCCACAACATATTACCCATGCCGATAGAGGATTTCACTGTGCCGCCGATCAACCCGCCCGCCTCTGTAATCCCCAGATGCAGCGGGCAATCGACGGCTTCGGCCAACCCCATATAGGCTGCAACCGCAAGGAAAACGTCAGACGCCTTCACCGCGACCTTATATTCGTGAAAGTCGCGGTCTTGCAGCAGCTTGATATGGTCGAGCGCGGATTCAATCAGCGCTTCTGGACAAGGCTCACCATATTTTTCGAGCAGATCTTTTTCCAACGACCCCGCGTTCACACCGATGCGGATCGCGCAGCCATTGGCCTTGGCAGCGTTCACGACTTCGTTCACGCGCTCTGCCGAACCAATATTGCCGGGATTGATACGCAGGCACGCCGCGCCCGCATCGGCCGCCTCCAACGCGCGTTTGTAATGGAAATGGATGTCAGCAACGATGGGCACCTGCGCGGCGCGGACAATCTGTTTCAGCGCGGCTGTTGATTCCACATCGGGGCACGACACGCGAATGATATCGACGCCTGCATCTTCACACCGGCGGATCTGGTCAACGGTGGCTTTGACGTCGCTGGTCAGCGTGTTGGTCATCGTCTGCACCGATATTGGCGCGTTGCCACCAACGGGAACGGAACCAACCATGATCTGGCGAGACTGGCGACGCGCGATATCGCGCCAAGGGCGTATGGAGGACATGAGGGGGATATAGGGCGCTGCGCGGCGAAGGGCAATTGGCGGAATGCGCGGCGTGGTTGGCTGGACGGTTGGGATTTTCGTTTCACGCGAAGAGCGCGAAGATTTTTAAGAGGTTCGGAAATGGTCTGCACGCAGTGCATTCAACAAACATCACGTAGAATGTTGATAAGCGCGCCGTTGCAAACAGCCCTCTTCAAAATCTTTGCGTCCTTTGCGTGAAACGAACTGGCACCACGGCTGACAGCAATCCGACGCTTCAGATGTGGGGAGCAAATGATCGGCGAGAGCTAGGTTCGCAATGTCACTTCGTGACTTCGTGCGAAATAATGCTGTCCTACTCGCCCAAAATCCGTCTAGCTTTGGGGGCATGAAACAGCCTGTCTTTATCACCCCGCGAAAACACCGATTTCAGTGTGAACTTGCCAAGTTTTCTGCGGGTTCTGGAGAAAGCGCATGAGCTGGGACAAAGAGGTTGAGGACCTGCGCCGCCGCGAAGCGCTTGCCGAGAAAATGGGTGGCGAGGAGAAGCTGGCGCGGCAACATGGGCAGGGTAAGCTGGATGCGCGCGAGCGGCTGAAGCGGCTGGTTGATGCAGGATCTTTCCGCGAGATTGGGAAAATCGCGGGCAAGGCAAACTATGACTCAGATTTGAATCTGGCCGATTT
>JBEBKH010000194.1:0-1662 GCA_040079575.1 Chakrabartia sp.
CTGGTTCAAACTGTTGCAGATAACGGATAAAGGGACGCAATAACTTGAAGCGCCTTGCCCAGGTCTCCCGTTTATGGCGTCCTTGCTTATCGAGCCGTGCCCAGTCGCTCATGACATCCAAGGTCAACGGCCCGGTCCAATCCAAGCTATCCACGTATTGGGCAAAGTCCATCAAGCGGCACTCTGGGTGTTTCAACTGATACCCTAGAAGCCGCCGCTCGGCTAGATAATCCTGAACGTGAGTTTGTAATGTGATCGGCGCGTTCATATTGCACTCCCAGGCCAGGGTAAGGCAACGGCCGACAGTTTACGACTGTCCAGTTTGGCATAGATCAGAGACGTGTCGAGAGAGCGATGGCGAAGAATATCCGCGACTTCCTTTAGCGAGTTTCCCTGCTCCAATAATCGGCGAGCCAGGGTATGGCGGAGGGCGTGTGTTCTACCATGATTAAGTCCAATCCGGTGATACGCATCGCGAATGAGACGGTGAACCGCATCGGGGCCAATGGGCACATCATGGGGTGCAAGGCGGCGCACAAAAACCGCCTGATTGGTCGTGCGTGGCCGCTCGTAGCGCAGGTAATCAGCAATTGCCTGGCCGGTAGGGATTGGCAGCGGCAGGATATCCTCGCGGCGTGACTTGGTGCTTCGCAGTGTGACCGTGCCGGCTTGCCAGTCGATGTCGGTTAATGCAAGCTTGGCAATTTCGTTGGCACGCAATCCCAAGTCCAGGGCGCAGCGAACCATCGCATAGCCGCGCCGGTAGGAAGGAAGCTCAGTGGGAAAGGCATTGAGCAGGCGATTGACCTCGTCGTCGGTAAGCGCTTTCGGCAAACTTGCCAGATTCCAATGAGCAGGTAATGCGATAACGCCGCTAAGTGCATGAACATCATCACCGCCGGTGCCTCGATAGCGAAAGTAAGCGCGTAAAGCGGCAGCGACTTGATTGGCTTTTGATGATGTAGCAGGATGTTTTAACTGCCCGGCAATAAACTGACGGACATCGGCGGGTTGTAAGGCCGTGAATTCAACCTCGGCGCTACCAAAGCAAGCCTTCAGAAACTGGAGCACAATACACCGGTAATTGCGGCGCGTCCCACTTGCCAAACCTTTCACATCCGTTAAGTAAGCGTCAAAGCGCTCGACTTCCGCATGAACTGGATCAGCTGGTCTGACAGGGAGTGGGATGATGCCACGGTCACGTAAAAGGCGTAAAAAATGACCGCAAGCCGCTTTGAGATCGGAACGGGTATGAAAAATAGGCCGCGGACAGTCGCAGTTTGGCAAATGTTCATCCAGGAATTGGGTAACTACGGCTTCATCGAATTCCCCGATGCTACGATGGTTCAACCCCATCCACAGCCCTAAATGCGCGAGTCCGGCGAGGTAATGTTCTGTTGTTTCATCTGCGTATCGGCACTTGGTTAGATAATCCAGATAAACCAAAACGTAAGGCGTAATCGGACTATTGCGCAACCAGCGTTGAGCGGTAGACGGAAGGTGTAGGCTTGTTGATCTCATGGCAATCTCCAGAAATGGACTAAGGAATGTCCACTCCAGACGACTGCGGAACTTATGTCCAGTCTTTCAGGCAAGATGCCATGCTAAAACTGCTGATTACAAGCTATATTCCATCCGCAACACAGTTACTGTGCATAAAAG
>JBEBKH010000195.1:0-1639 GCA_040079575.1 Chakrabartia sp.
TGTTCCGAAACCCAGATCGAAATCGCCGGCGCGCCGCTCTTGAAGTAATTTCCTGCTGCCGATGCGATTACCATATAAAGATATTCAGCCGAAGGTTTGACGCCGAGAAAAACCTCGCTCGCGATCATAAACGGGCGGAGATAGATTGAACCGCCATCGACAGGCGGAAACCAAGCCTTGTCGACCTCGACCAGTTGTTTGCACGATTGAAGGAAAAGCTCTTCGGGCAATTCCGGCATGGCAAGCCGTTTTGCCGAGCGTTGGAAACGGCGTGCATTCTGCTCTGGCCGAAACAGAGCCATACTACCATCGGCGAGGCGATACGCTTTCAGCCCCTCAAAAATCTCTTGTGCATAATGCAGCACTGCAGTGGCGGGATCGAGCGTCAACGGACCACGCGGGCCTACCTTTGCGTCATGCCAGCCCTTACCTTCGGTGTAGCGGATGGTGACCATATGGTCGGTGAAAACCCGGCCGAAGCCAGGGTCTGTAAGCAATTCGGCTCTGCGCGCAGGGTCGGCCGGATTTGGATTTGCCTCAAAAGGAAATGCGGCAGCAGTCATATGCGTTCTCGTCTATTAGGGTCTTGCACTGTCCTATGGCGTGCGCCAAGATACGTCAATATGGCTGTCCCATCTTCTTCCCCTGTCACCCCTTCGGCGTCGCCGCTTTTCCTGCGCGAACATGAGGTCAGGCGCGGTGTGGAACTGCTGTTTTTCGGTTACACGCGTCTGACCCGGTCTATCGATGAAGGGCTTTCCCAGCATGGCTTGGGCAGGGCGCATCACCGCGCTCTTTATTTCATTGCGCGACAGCCTGATCTGACCATTAGCGATCTTCTCAAGATACTTGCCATTACCAAACAGTCGCTTGGTCGGGTGCTCACCGATCTCGGAGCGCAAGGGCTGGTCGAGACCCGCACAGGTGCCATTGATCGGCGTCAGAAGCTGTTACGGCTTACGCCCGACGGCATCGCTTTCGAGGCGCAATTGTTTGAAGCGCTGCGTATCAGTCTGGCGTCGGCTTACGCAGCGGCTGGGCAAGAGTCGGTAACCGGATTCTGGCGCGTGCTCGAGGGTTTGATACCCGCCGAGGACCGCGTTATGGTTGCGGCATTACAAAAGGATATTTGATGCGCGATACGCTGGACAGGTTGGAAGCCGTCATTGCCGAACGGCGCGGTGCGTCAGCGGAGAGCAGCTATGTCGCCTCGCTGTTCGCCAAGGGCCGTGAGAAGATCGCGCAGAAAGTGGGCGAAGAAGCGACCGAGACGGTGATCGCAGCTTTGTCGGGAGACCCCGCTAAGCTGACGTCTGAGGCGGCGGATTTGTTGTTTCATCTGATGATTTTGCTCGCGGACGGCAGTGTGTCGGTTGACGATGTCTTCGCCGAACTGGATCGCCGCGAGGGTGTTTCAGGTATTTCTGAAAAGGCTGCCAGAAAGGAGTGATCCATGCCGATTGATCCCACATTGCCTTATGATGACCAGAACATCTTCGCTAAAATCCTGCGTGGGGAAATTCCGAACAAAACGGTTTACGAGGATGAATGGGCGCTGGCGTTTCATGACATCAATCCACAGGCGCCAATGCATGTGCTCGTTATCCCAAAGGGCGCTTATGTAAGCTGGGACGATTTC
>JBEBKH010000196.1:0-1630 GCA_040079575.1 Chakrabartia sp.
GGGTCGTGGCCAAGCGCAAAGTCAGTCAATGGAATCAGGACAAACAAAAAAAACAAGGGGTACCAGGCCATCAAATTAATCCAGCCGGTCTGCACGCCAAGCCAGGCCGCTGTCGGCAGAGTGGCGGGGACCAGGAAAACGAATAGGAAGCCAAGCGCTTTTAATCTGTTCATGAGCGAATCATAACGCGGGTAAAGCGCCACACAAGTGAATAGGGCAATGAATCTGTAAAATGACGGCATGAACGACACCAGACCTCTCGCCATCGCTTTGATGGGGCCGACTGCCTCCGGCAAAACCGCCTTGGCGATTGAGTGGGCGAAGCAGTTGCAGACGGAAGTCATCAGCGTGGATTCGGCATTGGTGTACCGCGGCATGGATATCGGCTCTGCCAAGCCGGGTGCCGAAGAGCAAAGTGGTATTCCGCATCATCTCATCGATATCCGTGATCCGTGGCAAATCTATAGCGCCGCCGATTTTGCCAAAGACGCCATGCCTTTGATGGACCAGCTAAGCAGGCAAAACAAAATTCCGCTCTTGGTGGGCGGCACTGGCCTGTATTTTCGTGCCTTGCTCGATGGTTTGTCCGATATGCCGGCCGCCGATGAAGATATTCGCGCCGATATTCAGGCGCAGGCGGAAATTCGGGGCTGGCCCGCGATGCATGAAAAATTGAGGCAGGTCGACGAAGCAGCGGGCGTTCGCATCAAACCCAATGATGTGCAACGTATTACCCGTGCCCTTGAGGTGTTTCAAAAAACCGGAATTGCGATTAGCAAGTGGCAACAAGACAGCGTGCGGAAGAAATTCCCCTATCGCGTTTTGCGGATTTGCATTGCTCCGCATGACAGAGCCGTTCTGCATGAGCGTATTGCGAGACGCTTTGACCTGATGCTGGAGCAGGGCTTTCTGGCGGAAATGCGAACGTTGATGGCGAATTCGCAATTACATCTCGATTTACCATCGATGCGGGCTGTCGGTTATCGTCAGGCCTGGCGTCATCTAATCGGTGAGACCAATGCAGAACAGTTTCGCGAAGAAGCCATTGCGGCGACAAGACAACTGGCCAAGCGGCAACTGACCTGGTTTCGCGGCGAGCTTGATTTGCGCTGGTTTGACCCCCACATAGATCGAAAGAAACTGGAGAATGCCCTGGCACTTTTCATCACTCGCTGATAACAGGATAAGACGTTAAACTAGAACTTCGCGACCTAGGACCGTTGGTCGCAACCCACGCAAATGTGCGTGATCACAATAAAAAAGGAGTCCTTTATGACCAAGTCACAATCTTTGCAAGACCCGTTTTTAAATGCGCTGCGCCGCGAACGCGTGCCGGTTGCCATCTATCTGGTCAACGGGATCAAACTACAGGGCACGATTGAAAGCTTCGACCAGTTTGTCGTGTTATTGCGCAATACCGTCAGCCAGATGGTTTACAAGCATGCGATTTCAACCGTTGTGCCTGCGCGTAATGTACGCATCGGCCCAAGTGGCGGTGAAGTCGTCGACGACGAGCCGCAGGATTCCATTGTCAGTTAATTCAAGGTTCGGCAGCACTCATGTTTGAACGTACCCGAAAGGGTGAAAACGCGTTGTTGATTCAGCCCTACCGTCCGGGTTTTCAAGATCC
>JBEBKH010000197.1:0-1617 GCA_040079575.1 Chakrabartia sp.
CGATATTCGCCTCGATGCTTTGCTGAAACTGCGTGGCGAATTGAACGCGTCGCTGGAAAACCGCGGCATTAAGCTGTCGGTCAACGATATGCTCATCAAAGCGCTCGGTGTTGCGTTGCGCGAAGTGCCGGCGTGCAATGTCAGCTTTGCGGGCGATAATATGCTGCAATACAGCCGTAGCGACATCAGCGTCGCGGTGAGTATCCCCAATGGCTTGATCACCCCGATCATCACCGATGCGGGTAACAAAAGTATCTCGGCGATATCGTTCGAAATGGCGGCGCTGGCGGCCAAGGCCAAGGACGGCAAGCTGCAACCACATGAGTTCCAAGGCGGTACGGCGTCATTATCCAACATGGGGATGATGGGCATCAAACAATTCGACGCCGTTATCAACCCGCCGCAAGCGATGATCCTAGCGATTGGCGCAGGCGAAAAGCGGCCCTATGTCGTCGATGATGCCCTCGCCATCGCCACGGTGATGTCAGCAACGGGGTCATTCGACCACCGGGCAATCGACGGAGCGGACGGCGCGATGCTGATGAAGGTGTTCAAGGAACTGGTGGAGAAGCCTTTGGGGTTGGTGGCTTGAATGTTGCCTGACTGGGGTGCTGTTGGGGCGATTGCAGGGATTGCAGGTGTTATTATTGCCGCTTGGCAACTGGTCCGAATGCACAATAAAACATCTGAAGTGCAAGTTGTCCAAATTGTGCCAGATGCATTCCCACTGCAAATTGCCACCTCGAATCTCTCGATACCTGTTCGGCAATTGTCGTTCAGGATGGAAACAGGATCCGCAGAGCTGGATAGCAACGCTTTGAAAATGGTAAACCAGTTTGCTACTTTTTCGACCGTTCACAGTTCAATAATTTACTTGGAGAACGAGGAGAAGGAGATAATTTCAGGTGTAAATTTGCACCTGAAATTTTGGGGAAGTATTTTTGGGATGGAAGTATGTGAAACTTCTACCCTCGCAAAAGAATCCGTTAGGATTACTTCGAATGATAGTGCTGTCCAGATTTTTATCGACCATTTGCCGCCAGACGAAGAGGTTAAAATTGTAGTGTTTTCAGTTGGCATGTCGCCAGCAAACGACCTTAGATCAGGAAACGGTCAAATCCGGCTTATGAGGAAAAAACTATGAACAAAATTTACGACCTCATCGTCCTTGGTTCCGGCCCCGGTGGCTATGTTGCTGCCATCCGCGCCGCGCAGCTTGGGCTGAAAACCGCGATTGTCGAGCGCGAAAACCTTGGCGGGATTTGCCTCAACTGGGGATGCATTCCGACCAAGGCGTTGCTGCGTTCGGCGGAAATTTATCATTATATGCAGCATGCGGGCGATTACGGGCTGACCGCGGCCAATATCAGCGCGGATATCGACGCGGTGGTCAAACGATCGCGCGGCGTTGCCAAGCAACTGAATCAGGGCGTCACGCATCTGATGAAGAAGAACAAGATCACCGTCCATATGGGCGACGGCAAAATTACCGCGCCCGGAAAGCTGTCCGTCACCAAAGATGGCAAAACCGAAGAACTGACCGCCAAGAACATCATCATCGCCACCGGCGCCCGCGCCCGCGACCTGCCGTTCGCGCCCGCCGACGGCAAGCGCATC
>JBEBKH010000198.1:0-1605 GCA_040079575.1 Chakrabartia sp.
CCATCAAGCCATCAGTCTGCAACGGGTGCTGGATATTGCCTACGCCGAAGGTTTGCACGGCGATCTCGAAATGCGATTGAAATCAGCCGGCGAACCGATTGCAGTGGTCATGAAAAAAGGCCGCGCCGCAAACGAACGCACTGTGCAAATCGATCCCGTCAGCGGCAATGTACTTGCGCGGGTGTCCTGGAGTGATTATCCGATCGTGCCAAAAGCCATTTCAACGGGCGTGGATTTGCATGAAGGCACTTTCTTTGGCCGCGTCAACCAGATTTTCAATTCAATTGTCGTGTTGGCTCTGTTCTGGTTGGTATTTACAGGCTTCATGGGCTGGTACAAACGCAGGCCGGGCAAAGGTTTATCAACTCCGCCGGCAACGCAAAGAGCTTGGCCGAAATGGTTGCCATGGTTCGCGGTCACGCTCTGCATCTTGATGCCCCTGCTTGGATTGAGCGTATTGCTCGTCTGGCTGATGGATCGCTTCGTACTTGGCATGTTCCGCGGACTCAAGGGAGCTCGATCATGACCGATTTCATAATGATGGCGATGGCTTTCACTGCCGCCTGCGGCGTAATGATCGTCTATGCATTGATAACCGTGACACGACCAAAAACGCACTTGAGAAAACGCAAACCTTTCAGTTTGTTTGATTCAATATTATTTCCGTGAGCAAACAAAACAATAGCCAGCGTGATATTCGATCTTGCTTGAATGCAAACCCTCACCGGCAAGTGGTGAGGGTTTGCAGGCTTAAGACTGGAAGCTAATCTGTGTTGTAAATGTACCTGCTCGTATTCCGATCATGCTGGATATCTCTATTTGCGACGAACGGGATTGCCAAAATTTGGATCTTGGCTAACACGATGGGCAACGGTACCTTTCGGGTTTTTATACCAGCCGGGGTCTTCGTAACTTCCTTTCGGCAAATCATCGCGGACTTTGACGACGGTAAACATGCCGCCCATTTCGATATTTCCGAACGGGCCTTTGCCGGTCATCATCGCCAGTGTGTTTGGTGGTCCCGGCATATGTCCGCTATCGGTGTGGTCCTGATGTTCGGACATGCCGTTCTCTCCCATGGCCATGTAGCCGGGCAACATGGCACGCACTTTTTCTTCAACACCTTGTTGATTGACACCCAAGGTGTTGGGAATTTCATGGCCCATCGGCCCCATCGTGTGATGCGACATATGGCAGTGGAATGCCCAGTCGCCCGGTACCGCAATGAATTCGATATCGCGCACTTGTCCGACGCCGATAATCTCGGTGACTTCGCTGCGCCATTGCGAACGCGGCCAGCGACCGCCATCGCTTCCTGTTACCTGGAATTGCACGCCGTGCATGTGGATCGGATGATTCCACATCGACAGATTTCCAACCCGCACACGCACGCGCTCACCACTGCGAGCAACGAGCGGATCAATTGCCGGAAACGTTTTGCTGTTGAAAGTCCATAAGTCGAAATTCTGCATGACCGAGGGATCCGGACGGCGGGTGCCTGGATGCAGTGCAAAGTTGTGCAGAATAAATGCGTAATCTCGATCAATCGCAACGGTTTCGCCAGCCTTGGGATGGATGATGAATAAACCCATCATGCCCAAAGCC
>JBEBKH010000199.1:0-1595 GCA_040079575.1 Chakrabartia sp.
TGGCACGGTTGAACCGAAGCGGCCTTGATGGGCAGCGGTTGGTGGAATTGTCTGCAAGCCCAGAAGTGAAGGCAGAACTGGTCGCCAACACCGAGGCCGCCGTTGCGCGCGGCGTGTTTGGCATCCCGACCTTTTTTGTGGGCGACGAGATGTTCTTCGGTAAGGAACGCATCTCCCAGATATTGGAGCTTCTGGGAGATAGCTAATCTCAAGGGCAATTTCTGAATTGCCATCATCATCCAGAATAGCTACCAAATCGACTCAACAAAGGTGCTTATCCGCGCCGTGAAAATGGGAGAGTTAGAATGGCCGAAATAACCATGGATGAATTTCGTGCGATGATTGGCAAAGAAATCGGCGTCTCGCGCTGGTTTGAGATCGACCAATCCCGCATCGACGCTTTCGCCGATAATACCGAGGATCACCAGTTCATCCATGTAAATCCAGAATTGGCGGCTAAATCTCCGTTTGGGGGCACGGTGGCCCATGGGTTTTTGAGCATGTCGATGCTTGCCGCGATGTCATTTGACGCGCAACCGGTCGTTCAAGGGAAGGCCATGGGTGTCAATTACGGTTTTGATCGGGTCCGGATGATAAGTCCGGTGCGTTCCGGAAGCCGCATAAGAGGACGGTTTGTGCTGACGTCCATCACGGACCGCGGGCCCAAGGAATTTATGACCAAAACCGAAACGACCATCGAAATTGAGGGGTCGGATAAGCCCGCCCTGATCGCCGACTGGCTTGGCATCACCTATCTCGCTTAATGCGGAACTGAGCAAGCTATCCGTGAATCGAATTTAGGAGAACTCAGATGTCCGATATGACTGAAGGTCGCGTTTACACTGAACAACACGACCATATCCTGAAGATCGTCATCGACAATCCGGCGAAGAAAAATGCGTTTAGCCCCGAAATGATGGCTGAGCTTTCAAACGCGCTCACGCTGCTGGAAAATCAGGATGACCTTTGGGTTGGCGTGCTGTGCGCCAATGGTAGCGCCTTCACCGCCGGCCTTGATATGCCAAAATTCTTTGGCCCCACCGCCACGGTGAAGCCCGACCCAGAAGGGAATATCGATCCATTTGGCCTCGCCAACCAATGCACCAAGCCGATTGTTACGGCGGTGCAGGGCATCTGCTTTACCATTGGTATCGAACTGATGCTGTCTGGCGATATTGTGGTGGCCGCAAACGACGCGCGTTTCTGCCAGATGGAATCAAAGCGAGGGATTGCACCGCTGGGCGGCGGGCACTTCCGCTACACCGCGCGCGCAGGTTGGGGCAATGCCATGTACCATCTGTTCCTGTGCGATGAATTCAGCGCGACAGAGGCCTACCGGATCGGGCTGGTGCAAGAAATTGTCGAACCCGGCCAACAGATTGATCGCGCGATGGAGCTTGCCCGCATCATCGCTTCAAACGCGCCCCTTGGCATCCGCGTCACCAAGATTGCAGGCCGCAAATTCATCGAGGCTGGCGAACAAGCGGCGATTGACGCAATCCCCGGCATCAAGGATCAGGTGATGAACAGCGCCGATGCCGCTGAAGGTATTCAGTCTTTCGTGGAGCGCCGGGCGGCAGTATTTCAAGGACGGT
>JBEBKH010000200.1:0-1564 GCA_040079575.1 Chakrabartia sp.
ATCCACCGCATGACGACCAAAGTCGGTGTTACCCATGTTCCATTTTTCTTTGCCATTCGCGCGAAACGGCGCGCGTCTTCATCGGTGAAATCTGGCGATTGTTTTGAAAATTCTTCTGCATGAGCAACCATTGAAAAGCCTGGAACAAATGCGCTTTCCAAACTTCCTTCAAAACTTTCAGGGATGTGCCCAAGCACCTTCATTCCCTGGTTGTTGGATTCGTCTATGATCGCTTGGAAAGTTTCAATATTCAGATCCGAATAAACTTTGACGAAATCATAGCCTTCCGCCTTGATATCGCGGACAGCCTGGCGTCCGTCAGCAGGTGTATTGGCAATACGTCCGCCTCCCTTGCCGCCGTTGATCACAGCGGCCAACGCCATGTGAGGGCCCAGAACATCGCCGCGCGCGATTTCATTTCTTTGTCCGACCGAGGCAGGGACAGCGTCCAAATTAAGCACCTGCGTCACGCCATTGGCAATGTAGGGTGTCATAATGTCTTGGCTATCGAAGAAAATATTTGGCGCTTCTGTCGGAAATCTCGGCGCGCGTAACAACCCGTCTGACGGCAAATGAACATGCATATCCGTTAAGCCAGGGATGAGCCATTTCCCCTTGCCATTGATGCGTATCGCCTTGGCCGGGATTGGTCCATTGAGCGAAGCAATTCGGCCATTTTCGATAACGATAGTCGCATCTTTGATGACTGCGCCGTCGGGCGTCATCGGTATAACTGTCACATGCTCAATGACCATCGTTCGCGCTTCTGGCGGCGGTGATTTCAGCGGCTTCGCCAGTGTCGGAAAAGGCAACATCGATAGAGCAACGGCCAAAAACATCAGGCGGAAATTGAATCGCAGAGTCGTTTCGATTTGGGGGTATGCGATCACTGGTTCACCTATGCCGACACTGCTACGTCAATCGAACACTGCTATCCAGCACATTTGAACATGCCAAGCCGCAATTGTCACACCCACCCGAGGACATGTGCCACAATCGCGATTTGCGCCATCCATGCAACGGTATAGGCCATCGTCCGCGCAATCGGAATATGAACGGCATAAGCAGCAACATGGCCCACGCGCGCAAAGAAATAGACTGCAGCGGCCATCTGCGTGAGGGGCGACGACAGGCCAAGCACCTGAACGGCCAGAACGGCAGGCGCAAAGATCGCGAGATTCTCAACCGCATTGGCGTGCGCGTTGAAAAGTCGTTGCGCCCAAGGAGAGAGACTGCCTTCGCTTTCGCCTCTGGGATCATAGAGCGCCGCCCTTTGTCCGCGAACAACAATTCGATTCACCACATAGGGCATCGACATCAAGGTCGTCAGCAAGAGCGTGTACATCAGCCAGGTTATTTCTTGAGTCATGATCGTCTCCTTTAGGTACGGGGTTGAGGGGGCATATCCTCCGGGGTTTTGTCATCCGCAAAGAAACGGAACAGCAAAAACAGGTGCAGCGCGATCAGCATCGGCACGCCGAGCAGTGGCAGCAGGATTGGACGGAAGAGTTCGGGATGAACTGCGTAAAAGGGCGGCAGTGTCAGTATCGCACGGGGCAGCAAG
>JBEBKH010000201.1:0-1521 GCA_040079575.1 Chakrabartia sp.
CCCATATTACCGCTCGTCTGGGGATCGGCCATTGCCGCCGTTGGGCTTCTGGTCATGTCATTTGCGCCCAGCCTGCCATTTGCAATCGGGGGCTATGTCGCGTTCGGGCTGGCAAGCAGCGTGTTTCTTGCGCTCCACACCAGCCAGACGCTGCGCGTTCTGCCGCGGCCGCATACAAGGGGTCGAGACCTCGGCATTTTCAACCTTACCAACACCGTGCCATCCCTGATTATGCCTTGGTTGACACTGGCGCTCGTCCCCGCTTACGGCTTCGACGCGCTATTTCTGCTGCTGGGTGGCCTAGCGACGATCGCTTCGCTCTTGCTGCTGACCATGCCCCGCCAGATTGCTGAAATCTAGCTAGGCCGTCGCGCGTAAAATTTGAATCCGGCGATGATAGTGTAAACTGTCATGTTGGCGGCAACAGTCAGAGAGGATAATGAACCCGTGGGTCTTCCTTGACTGGAGCGAGCTTGCCCGAGCGAGTATAATCGTAGCCCTAGTCAAACGGAAACATCGGCGCGATCATTGAAATTGTATTCAAACAGGCGTCGCTGATAGGGAGCTATTTTTGGGCCATGAACCTCCTGTTTAGTGTGTATCCTCAATAACCTGTAGCCTTGGAGTCAGCGCATCGTAGGTAGCGATGATCCTGCATTTCGAGGGGCAAAACCGATCGACACGCTCCTGGACCGTCTCGGGATCGGGATGTCTGGGTATGAAACCGCCGAAAACAGATTTTTGCTTCTTTCGCTTGATTGGGGCTGGCAGAGCGGAAGTCCAGTGGTTGTTGCCCTGCGAGTCCACATAATGCACCAACACGCCATTCATATCGACACGGCCATTATCGGTCGTCTGTTGGCCCGTTGCGGCATATGCCGCACCGGTGCACGATACCCCGGTGTCGGCGGGAAAAAGTCCTTCGATTGATCAATAGCCGGATCAACGTCGAGGAAAATCACATCAGCATTATAAACGGTATAAAAATCACAACCGAACGAGTTTTTCAAACAGCTTCGCATTGACACGTCAGGGTCTAACAACATGTCATTGCCAACCGCCCCTTCTATATAACGTTGGCCCATTCCGTCTTCAGAAATATAGATCTGAGCGCTACCGCCCAACTGTGCGGCAATATGACAACCACCACCGGTCGCCTTGTTGCATGCATCCAGCACACGCGCCTTCGCAGCCTCGAGCGTTTTAACCTTGATTGATACCCAATATGCGCCTGTATCAGTATGATATGCAGCCGCCATAAATCCGAGCTCTGTGGGGCGTCGCGGAACAGACGTAATCTGATGACTTGGACCTGAATCCGATGAGCTGCTATTTCCGCCATTTGAGGGACCCATGGGCGCGCAGCCCTCCCATCCTGCGGATCCGCCCCCAATTGGGAAATACCCCGGAGGACAATTGCCTTCAGCTTTGGCGGGCGCAAACCAAAACAGCGCCAGCGACCGCGGGAAGCAGTTGCCTTTTGTGTTATAGGGAAACACTTGCAACCAGCGATCCACATAG
>JBEBKH010000202.1:0-1513 GCA_040079575.1 Chakrabartia sp.
TGGCACGGAGTTTTCCAAGCTGGCCTTCGATCACATGATCTTCACCGGCGCGACCAGTGTGGGTAAGCACATCATGCGCGCGGCGGCGGAAAATCTGGTGCCGGTGACGCTGGAACTGGGCGGCAAATCGCCAACGATCATTGGACGCAGCGCAGATAAATCCAAGGCTGGTCAGCGGATTGCTCTGGGCAAGATGATGAATGCCGGACAAATCTGCCTCGCCCCCGATTATCTGCTTGTCGCCAAAGAGCAAGAGCATGACATGATCGAAAGCGTGAAAGCGGGCGTATCGGCGATGTACCCGACATTGCTGCACAATGATGATTACACTTCGGTGGTGAACGGTCGCAACTACGACCGGTTGCAGGGTTACCTTCAGGATGCGCGCGACAAGGGTGCAGAGCTGATCGAGATTAACCCGGCGGGAGAAGATTTCAGCGCGTCGAACGGCCACAAAATGCCGCTGACGATTGTCCGCAATGTCACCGAAGACATGAAGGTGATGCAGGACGAAATCTTTGGACCGATACTGCCAGTGATGACCTATGCCAGCATCGACGAAGCCATTGATTATGTGAACGATCATGACCGGCCTTTGGGCCTCTATTATTTCGGCGCGGACAAGTCAGAGGAAGATAAAGTGCTGTCGCGCACCGTTTCTGGCGGCGTGACCGTCAACGATGTGCTGTTCCACAACGCGATGGAGGATTTGCCGTTCGGCGGCGTCGGGCCATCGGGGATGGGCAATTACCACGGCGCGGATGGCTTCAAAACATTCAGCCACATGCGCGCGGTTTATCGCCAGCCGGGGATGGATGTCGCGGGGCTAGCAGGGTTCAAGCCGCCTTATGACAAAGCCACGCACAAGACGCTGGCGAAAGAATTGAAAAAGTGAGTGCGTGTGGGGCGACTGTGTAACAGCCGCCCCGCGATAGCATTCCTGACAGCTTAAGGCCGCCAACGCGCGTGCGGATCAAATGGAACGGCAGCAGCGCTGCCAAATCGCATCGTGATTTTTTCGATTGTCAGCATGCGATGAAAACTTGCCATTGCATCCCGGGCGGCGCTGCACTAATGGCCACGGCAACAAGCCCCTGTGGTGAAATTGGTAGACGCGCCGCACTCAAAATGCGGTATCGAAAGATGTGCTGGTTCGAGTCCGGCCAGGGGCACCAAATTCCATTTCATGATCGGTATTTACAGGCTCAATCCGGGCCCGTGCACCCATGTAAAATGTAGCAAATTGGCACAGCCCGATCTGACGCAGATGTTAACCTTCTTTGCCTCTCGCCATTATCCCTAACAAAACGTTAACACCGCTCTCAACGATAAAAGAAGGGTTGAGAACATGCGGCGCAGGCTGGTTACGACAAGCGAAGGTGCGGGGCATCCTATGCGCCGAATGATGGCGCCCGAAACATTGATTGCGAATGATCTGTTTCAGGGGAAATCGCAGAAATGGTGGCAACAGGAGGACGTTCACCTGTTCATGATCAGCTTTGGTGCGTTTTTC